>NZ_JAHLOH010000023.1:0-173669 GCF_018917285.1 Tissierella carlieri
TGATGATTTCATAGACGAAGCTTTATCATATGCAAAGCGAAATTTAGAGCAATCCAAAGAAACTTAGAGCAATTCTATGAAGATATTGTACTATTTTTTCATATTTAGTTTACAGAGCCAATTAAATAACTATTTTTGATTTTACTCTTTGTAATTCTGTTTGGTTGTTCATAAAAATCTCTCTCTTTTCAAGTTTAAGAAAATAAAAAGTGACTAAGATTCTTTTAAATTTAATTTCTTTCTTAATGTTCTTTTATCCTCAGTTGTAAATACTCACTAATTTCATCAACATCTTTTGAATGATAATACTGATCTGGAAATATTGTTTCAGCTTTAACTTTAAAGCTTTTGAGTCTACTTTTGTTTATATCTAACTCAATATCTTTTATCTCTTCCTACTTAACCAATTTTGCGAATAAAAAATTTATACCAGAAGGATGATAATGAATTCCCCTTTCATGAATTCCTTCCCCTACCATTGCAGATATTATAAATAGACTTGCCAATACTGCAAGTGCATAGTTTTTTAAAGAGTTTTCACCTGTAAAATACGGAATACCTATAAATAACAAAGGTAATATTATAGAAATAATAGCCCTAACCTGTGTAAGTTTTACGGAAAAGATAGATTGTTTTCATATTTTAAGATTATATATAATACCACCAATAAATACCAATGATAATATAAAATATATTACAATCTGTTTATCCATCCCTAATCACCCCTTGAATATTTACACCTTTTTTAACTGTTGCATTACATAAATTCAATGATATGACGCTTAATATAAAGAATACATCACATAAGCTTACGAACTCATGACTAAACATCTCGCATTTTCTTTTTTATTAAGAGTTTGATAATAATAGCAATAAATACAATCAATGCAACGACTAATCCATATATTTGAATGCTTGTATACCAAGGTACTGATTGAATTTCATATAAATCAGGATGTTTTGTATAATCAAAATATTTATATATGGAATGAGCTATAAATACGCCAATAGATGAACCAATTACAGAATTTAAAATAATATTTAATCTTTCAAGCATATTTTTTCCTCTTTCTACCATTATCTTTCTACTACATATAATTTTACTTATATTCACTAAATATCTTATTATTCCATCTTTATTCCACCATTATCCTGCTCTAGTTTAGGCAGTGGAATATGAAGGAGCCTTAAAAAATCCTTTTGTGATTCCAGTTCTCTTTCTATAATAAAGTTAATAAATGGACTATCATCTTCATGTGCCTTTTCAAGTAACGAAATATATTCAGTTCGTAAAATTGGCGGAATAAGTGCTGGCAGATATCCATCTTGTATCAATGCTGTATTCATTAATAGTCTAGCGACCCTACCGTTGCCATCTTTAAATGGATGAATGAATACGAATTTTTTATGAAGTAGTGCTGCAAATACAACTGGATGATACTTTTTTCTTTCTATATTTATCCATTTACATAAGTCATCAATTTCACTTTGAATATTTTCTTCCTTAGTAACCGGATAATTAGAGCCGGAAATAAATACAGGAATATCACGATATCTCCCTGCAAACTCTTCCTCAATATTTTGATAAAACAATTTATGCAGATAAAGGATGTCTTTCTCTATGATTTCTTTATTCCCAAGCAAAGTAAACATATAGTCATATGCTTTTGCATGATCTACGGCTTCAAACATATCTCTTAGAGGTCTTCCCCCGACAGTTAAACCATCTTCTATTAAAACCTTAGTTTCACTTTCAGTCAAAGAATTCCCCTCTAGTGCATTTGATGTCCATGTTAATCCAACACGATAAAAGTCTTTTATCTGCTTTAGCATTTCACCTTCAAATGGTCTTAATTCATTAATGGTATTTTGATATAAATCCAATTTTTCAATGCCTTCCATCATTTCACTCCTTTTTTATATATTTTTATATAGATATAGTATAGTTTTCATAATCCTTTAATTATACCAATTGTACCATATACCATTTATCAAATAAACTCATATTTTCTATCTCTACTTTATTTAATCATTGAAAATTACCCACCTCTCCCCATCATAATCTTCATATCTCTCTGTTGTTACATTCTGCTCACAGTAAACATACCTCTGGGAGATTTTTTATCCCCCATCTCTGGGGGACTCTTAAAACTCCAGTTTACCAATGAACTTGTAGGTGATGTCGATGGATTGATAAATCTCGCCGTTTTCATCAGTGCTTTTTTCGCCGATGTCGATGCGGTCAATGAGGGCATTCACGATTTTTGCATCCAACTGTTCAATGTGCTCCATGGATTTTATGACATCAATAAAGTTGCCAATGTCCTCTGCGCTCTTTTCACTGGCTGCCAAGCGTTCCTTGATTGATTCACTTTCCTCAATCAAATCGGTCTGCTCTACCTGCAACTTGGAACTAAGCATAGTGAAGTTACGGTCTGCAATAACATCTAAAGCTCTGTCCTCATACAGCTTTGCAAAAATACGCTCAATATCAGTAAGCCTTTTTTGGTTCTTAGTGAGTTGCTTTTCCAAGGATACGGTGGTAACACTTTGGCTGTCTGATTGGGCACTCTGTATTGCCTTGCGTACCTTGCTTTCATTAATTTGCACCATACCTATAATGCGGTTTAATCTCTGTCGTACCACCTCTGTAAGCATATCCAGAGAGGTATAATGGCTGGTACACCGTGCTTTGCCGTGGGAAGTATAGGTGGCACAGGTTAAATATTTGGTGACTGCTTTTGGTTTCCCATTCTTACCGATTTTTGGTTTTCGTGGTGCCTGTCCATAGTTCAACGCTTTTCCGCAGTCGGTACATTTGGCTATGCCTCTAAAAATATTTTTCCCATTGGCTTCGGTCGGAGACGGAGCACGAAATCTTTTTTGCACCGCATTCCACAGTTCCTGCGAAATAATCGGCTCGTGAGTATCCTCAATAACGATCTGGTCTTTCTTGGGCATCCTTTTCATCTTGCTTTTGTGGGTGGCTTTTCGATATCGTAAATGCACAGTGCTACCAAGATAAAAAGCATTTTTGACAATGGTAGAGATGGTTGCAATACTCCACTCATATCGATGCTCGGGTATTTCCATGTACTCGCTGTACTTCTCGCCACGCATATGCTTGACTGCAAGGGGTGTAGGAATTTTGCTTTCCCGTAGATAATCTCGGAGAATCCCTCGCCCCATTCCATCTGCATATTTTTCAAAAATCATCTGAACAATGGGGGCAGTTTCTTCATCGACGACCAGCTTGTTGTGATCGTTTGCATCTTTTTTGTAGCCGTAGGGTGCATAGGCTGCCAGAAATTGACCCTTGAGATATTTTGCATTTCGTGAGGCTCTTTGCTTTTTGCTAAGGTCTTTCACATACATGTCGTTCATGATAAACTTAAACGGAGCGAAGTCCACGCTTGAGCTATTCTTGTCGGCGGTGTCATATCCATCCCCGATGGCAATATATCTTACCTTGTTTTCGGGGAAGAATACCTCGGTGTAATAACCTGTCATGATGTAATCTCTGCCCAGACGGGAGAGGTCTTTGGTAATCACACAATTGATTTTTCCCTTGCCAATATCATCGATCATTCGTTGAAAATCAGGTCTTTCAAAGTTCAACCCTGAATACCCATCGTCTTGATAGATACATCCGATAGCCAAACCGTTTTCCTCACAGTACCGCTGTATAATATCTCTTTGAATGGTGATACTGCCGGACTCACCAACGTTGTCATCGTCCTCACGAGAAATTCTACAGTATATGCCTACTCTGTAATTTTGCTGTTCCATTCGAATCAAATCCTCCTTTTGTAAATGAAACAGCACATCAAGGTTTTGGTTTTGCAACACCAATATACCTTAATGTGCTGTGAATAGCTACTCTCAAAATCAAGAAATATCAAGAAATATCAAGCGGATTGGCGGCATTTATCTACAATCAGTTTTTCTAAAATTTCGTCAAGCTCCTTACCTTGTTCGGCAAATCGTTCCTTGATAAGGCAATTGATTTTCCCAAATCGAATTACAGTTCCAGTGTCATTTGCTGGTGCATGAACAGTAGAATCCGATTGTGTATTTTCATAATTTTTCATAGGCTGTCCTTTCTCCCTGTGGTAGGGCAAAAAAATAGCACCGAACATCTCTGCTCGGTGCATCACATTTTCATTTCAAAATCGTATCCGCTGTGGTCATCTTGCTTTTGACCAACACCCTTTTTGCGTTCGTGAACAACCTTTTGAGTGGTGCTATCCCTTACAGGAACATGCTGATTAGCTTGCTCCAATGATTTCCCAAGCTTAACAAAATCACTGCCAAGGTTAGCAATACCCACACCACCAAGGTCGTTTCCAATGTCCATTCCAACCTCGGCAATCTCAGCTTGGGCAGAGAAAAGGAACACTCTTTCTTGCTCCCAGCCTGTGATAAGGTCTGCTGTATCTTGGACAAACTCTTGCTCAATTGCTCCAGTTCCATCCTCGTGGGCAGGTTGTTCATCTGCGTTTTGATGCTGCTGGTTTGTTGCTGCAAGGCTTTCATCTGGCTCTGCAAATCCTCTATCCCATCCCAAATGAGGCTTTGGTTGTAAAACAGATTGTCCAACTTCTCCTGTGTCAGAGGAGAAGGAGTGGGCATCGGCTTTTGGGGTGACTGTGGTTTGTTCCGCTGTTTGAGTTCCTCCAGCGATAATTTCCTGTCTGATTCGTAGCTCAAGCTCCATCCTCTCCTTTAAATATTTTGATTCGTGCAAGCGGTCATCACGGCATTTCATACCCTTGGGGGTGGTGTAGGTAATATTTTTTCGGGTGTCTGTCCACTTGACACCGTAGCCCTCAAATTCCATCAGCTCGATAAATTGCTCCTTGCTGACAGCGTATTTCATACACTCGTCGATGGTATTCATCAACCGCATTTTCCAACTTTCACCCTTGGCTGCTGCGTGGTATTCAGCAACGCTCATGGACTTGCTATGCTCATGCTTTGGTTTCGGCTTGTAAACCTCAAAGCCATATTCCATGCACAGCCTGTCATTCAACTGCCGTATGGGTTCTATCTCCGGGGTGCTGATGTGAAACTTTCTGCCGGAGTCAAAGGCAACCGAGTTGATAATAAAGTGAGAATGTATATGGTCACGGTCGGTATGGGTGCAGATTAACACCTCGTAATCCTTGAAATACTCCGCCAGCTTGACCGCCATTTCGTGGGCAATCTTAGGCGGGACATCCTCACCCTTTGGGAAAGACTGCACCATGTGGTAGTACATACGACCGCTGTCTTTGCCGTGGTACAGCTTGGTGTTGATAAATTCGTGGTAGACCGTTTGGGGAGAACAGTTCAGCCCCGACACCAATCTCTCGCCCTCAAACAGGGTCTTTTCGGTTTTCATGGCATAGTTCATCACCGCAGACATACTGGCTCGTGACTGCTTTTTCTTAATCTTTGCGAAGCTTACAATGGCTATGCTGACCACCTCCTACGCTCTAAAATCTCTTTGAGATGGCTGTTGATTGCGACCATTTCCTCCTGCACACCGCTGAGATTAACAGCATTAATTCTTCCGCTGTGGGCAAGCACTGCAATCTGATTGAGGTTTCTGCCTACGGCTTTTAGCTCCTTGAGCACCTCAGCAAGGTCTGTAATAATGACTATCTCCTTGCCGAGACAGGTGGCAGTGACATAGTCGGTGAGGGTCTTGTTTGCCCTCTGTGCCTTGTGATGGATTTTCTCTAAATCCTCGGGTGTAATTCTTAGGTTTAATCTTGCGTTTTTCATGTGATACCTCGCTTTCTTCATGAGATGGGTTCGTTCTAAAGGGGTGCGGGTACACCCGCCCAGCAGCATCGGCGTGTAGCCGAATGCGATGCTGGCTCTCTCCTCGGAGAGAAAGTGGTAGCGGTAATTCCTGCGGTTAAATAGATAACTGACAGAGAAGAAAAATTGCACTCTGTGGGGTGCTTGGAATGGGTCGGCTGTGGGTGTCTGTTTTGGCTCACAAATCGCCTACAACGGCTTTGTTGGCGGTGGGTGGGGTAGTTACTCCCATCGCCGTTATAATCGGCACACTGGGGCGACAGTGCGGTCAAAATGCCCCATGTGCATCGGCATTAGAGCAGTTCATAGCAAATGTGTGGGTACTATGCCTACAGCGATCTGCCGTTACAAATTCCCCTTGTCAGTGGGGATGATAACGGCTGTTATTATCAGAGAAACAAGAGGGCAACAAGGCAGTGTCCTTAGAACCTTGCACTGTTACCCCCTTGGCAGTGAGGAGTACCATTTGTTATCTTTTCTAATTGATTTAACGCCGATGTTTTGTTTGGCTATTTTCAAGGTTCGGTTGGAAATCCCCATCTCTTTTGCCTGTGCGGTAATTTCCTCCGAAGCCATTTCACCATCAGAAAGCAAATCCCTCAACAGGTTTTCCGCTTGTGCTGTTTTACTGAGCAGTGAGCCGTTGCCGGCAAGCACTTCATCCACCGAGGTGTCACAGTAACCTTTCCATGCAAAGCCTGTTTCGGGGTTGAGCTCAAAGGCAATGGATTTTCCCTCGGGTGCAAGACTGCTTTTATCATGAGCAACAATACGGAGTGTCGGCTCATCTCTCACTCTGCCAACTACAAGCACACTTCGTGCTGCTGCACGGAAATCTATTGAGCCAAGACCACGGTATGAGGATTTACCGCCCTGCATTTTATTCATGTGTCCAACTAAAACAAAGGCACAGCCTGTTCTCTCCGCAAGCAGTGACAGTCGTTTCATGATAGGTCTGATTTCATTTGCTCGGTGCATATCCACATCCTCACCGAGGTAGGCTTGCATAGGGTCAAGCACAATCAGCTTTGCACCTGTGGCGGTGATAGCTTGCTCCAGTCGCTCGTCAGAGAGTGTCAGCTCGGTTTCATTTTCATCAATGACCAACACTCTTTCGCAGTCAGCACCGGCAGAGAGAAGGCGAGGCTTGATGGTGTCACCAAGACCATCCTCTGCTGTTTGGTAAATCACATTGATTGGATCTGCTCCAACTTCTTCTTCGGGCAGTGGTTCTCCGTTGGTGAGCAGTGCAATGAGGGCGAGGATAAAGGTTGTCTTGCCCTCGCCTGGGTCACCTTGGATGATGGTCACCTTGCCGTATGGAATGTAGGGATACCAAATCCAATGAACATCCTCTACATCCACATTGCTCATTTTGATTAGCTTTAATTGGTTGCTCAAAAAATCATCTCCTTTTCTCGGCTTTGTAGCCATTTGTGTGGTTGCCTACGGGGTGTCTCCTGTCGGCTGTGTTAGGGTTAAACACCGAACATTCCTGCAAGAGGATTGGAATTCACAGCTCTTTCCAATTGTTCTCCAGATACATGGGTGTAAATCTGAGTGGTAGCGATGCTATCGTGACCAAGTATTTGCTGCAAGGCACGGATATCTACTTTTCCATACTGGTACATCAGCGTGGCTGCTGTGTGACGAAGCTTGTGGGTAGATAATGTTTTGATGTCCAGTCCTGCTTTGGCAAGATACTTTTTCACCACATCCTGCACCGCTCGACCTGTCATTCTCTCACCATTTTTTGATATAAACAGAGCAGAGGTGCTTACTGTTCCTCTCACTGAAAGCCAGTCTGCTATGGCTTTCTTGGTTGCCGGAGTTAAAAAGATGGCTCGCTCTTTATTGCCCTTACCAATAATTCGAAGACTGTCAGCAGTTACCTGCTCCACATTAATGCTGGTAAGCTCCGACAGTCGCAATGCACAGTTTAAGAACATGGTAATAATGCAGTGGTCACGAGGGTTGTTTTCACACTCAATCAGCAAGCGAATTGATTCCTCCAACGTGAGGTGCTTTGGCATTCGCTTAGGGATTTTTGGTGTTTCCAGTTCCTCGGAAACATTATTGTCGATGACTTTGGCTTTTGTCTTGAGGTACTTCCAAAACTGGCGGATGGAAACGATTTTTCTTGCCCTGGTGCCAGCGGAAGCCTTTTTTTCATTTTGGCAATGCGAAATAAAAGCGTACATATCATTGAGCGTAATGCTACGGATAAACTCAGCATCCACAAAAGCTAAGTCATACCTATCACCGAATATGTTTCGCTGCTTTTTTAGAAATGAAAAAAACATTAAAACATCGGTGCGGTACTCAATTACTGTGTTCTGGCTCCTACCTTTAATGACTGTGAGGTAGTTGAGGTATTCCTCCAAAAGAGAAAAGCTGGTGTAATTTTTTAGTGCCATAGGGTTCTCCTTTCAACATTTGGTTTTATGCAAAAAGCACCGACCCGTCATAAAACAGGTCAGTGCTTTGAGACATCAGATTAAGTTCAGAGAATAAAAAATGGCGAACAGCTAACCGGTAATCGGTTTAAACTGTTCGCCATCTTTTTCAAATATTTCGAGTATCATTTTCGCTCCCATGCGGAAGCCGTCTGTGAAGCGTTCCTCTCCGCTGATGTAGAGCAAGTTACCTTGTGCCGTTATAAGATCCTGTAGAAGCTTTTGCTGTTGTTCATTCAGCTGTGCCATCAGTTTTTCTTCAAGCGCTGAAACTTCACGCTGCCCTTTTTGAAATTCGCTGCCGGGCACAACACTTTTTGCCACAGGGTTTAGGTTGCCGTGGTACAGTTCACTCAGTATTTTTTCTTTCTGCATTTTTCTCACCTCCTCAAGCACAACACAATACCATCTATCCCAGCAGAAAGCTATTCAGCAATGTTTACAATTCGACAGTTGAATTGATTACTTTAATATGGTAAACTTATTCTATATAGCTACCGAACAAAACTTTTTTGAAACGGTAGTGGTGAAAAAAATACCCAATGGGTAAAATTTATATTTTGTTTATAACATAAAGGAGTGAAAAAATGAATACATTCTTTATACCTGCTATAGAATGGAATTTATTTAGTGGCAGTTTTGAAAAAAATTTATCTCTATTCGATATTGCTAATCCAAAAGAAGTTATGAAAAAAGCGAAAGCAAAGTATTTTACAATTATCAAGGATATTCCATCGTTTCGGAAAAATGACATATTATTGACAACCCTGCTTAACGCTACAATATTGGCATCTGTTTACCTCTCTTTACCACAGAGGTTTGGCGTTAAACTTGTTGAAGAATATTATAGAAATTCTATGAATAATCATGTTATGAAACTAATGCTTAGAAAGAATAAAAACTTTAAAAAAGGATATCAGCGCAACCTTGAAAAAATTTCCATAAGGAGCCAAAAAGCAACAAATCCTTATACATGGCGTTTTAAATTTGTTAAGGGCAAAACCTTGGATAGTTATGATGCAATATTTGATAAATGTGGGATTTGTGTGTTGTATAAACAATTAGGCATTTTTGAAATTGTTCCTGCTCTATGCTCCTATGATTATGATATGGCTGAACAGACAAATTCAATTTTTACAAGAGAGTTTCGACTTGCAAATGGAGATGATGTTTGTGATTGTCACTATGAAAAACGTTAGTTGTTATTTATATAACAATGTTATTTCAATTGATTATGAGCATTTTAGGTAGGATAAGTTCAAATCCCTCGCTAAAAATGCACTCGCATCTATAACTACCAGCTCACTCAAAAGACCTACTTTTCCACTAAGGGAAAGGTAGGTCTTTTTCTATATCTAAAATGGTGATATAATAAGGTAAGATTATTTATATTTGCTTGATTCGCGTTAGTCGAAAATTATCATAAAAATGGACTTTGAAAAATAAGAGAGGGGGAATAATTTGATTATCAAAAATGGCAAGCAATTCAATATGTTTCCCTCACATGTGGGGCTGAGAAAATATATTCAATATTACAACATCGTGTTTCCGTCGAATGATACGTTTATGGCACACTATACGCTTATGCCTAACGCATGTGGAACATTGTCGCTTGCTTTTGACGGAAACGCAGTAATTGCTGAACTGTGGGGAGCATCTTTAACCCCTGTTTTGTTAGGAATAGAACCAAATAGTTATCATGTCCTGCTACTTATCCAGCTTTCACCCTATGGTTTGTATCAAATTACCCGACAAAGCCAAATAGAGTTTGCAGATAAGCGACTTTCGCTTGCGGATATTGACAATGAGCTGTTTGATTCGCTGTATCAGGCTTTTGTAGCATCAAAAACTGTATGCGAAATGGTAAATACTTGTGAGAAAATTTTATACAAACGCATGGATAAGCATGTTGTTTCGGACTCTTTGTTGTTGGCAACCAAAGTGATTTCTGATAATTATGGGCAAATACAAGTGAAAGAAGTTGCTGGACAATGCCATTATAGTGAGCGACAGCTAAACCGCTTGTTTCTTGCGCAAATTGGAATGAATGTTAAGGACCTTGTACGCTTAACACGCTTTAATTATGTATTAAAGCACATTCAAAAATCGCCTTGCTTTTTTGCGGCATTGTCGCAACAAGCCGGATATTTCGACCAAGCCCATTTTGATAAAGATTTCAAGGCTATCAGTGGTGTTACCCCTCAAAAGTATCTGAAAACAATGTCGGATTTTTACTATGATGGAACAGAGATATACAATACAATATCCTCAAAGGAGGATTGAAAAATGAAATATCAAGGTTGTCTTTTAGCGGTTAAGGATATAGCCGCATCGAAACACTTTTATGAAAAGGTGCTTCATCAAAATGCAGTCATGGATATTGGCGTGCATGTGACATTTGAGGGCTTTTCTCTGCAACAAGGATATGCCGAACTCGTTGGTATATCAATAGATAGCGTGATAGAGCAATCACATAACTTTCAAGTCTATTTTGAGGTGGAAGATTTAGACAAGGTGTACGCCGAAATGAAAAGCATATCCAGTTTGCAATGGGTACATGAAATCAAAGAATACCCGTGGGGGCAGCGTGACATTCGGGTATATGACCCCGACAAGCACATTGTAGAAATTGCAGAGGATATGACCACGGTTATCAAACGCTTTTTTAATCAAGGCATGTCGGCAGAAGAAGTTGCTACACGCACAATGTTCCCTCTTGAGGTTGTAAAACAGTATGCGTTAGGCTTTGGTATGTGATACATGGCGGCTTTGGTAAATCAAAGCCGCTATTTTATTCCAAACAAGATCGGAGGAGACGGACAATGAGTAAATATGAGCCGCTTTGGAAGGCGATAAGTCAACGCACGGAGAACAGCTTCGCGTTGACCTATGCCGAGATTGAACAGATTCTGGGCTTTCCCATCGATCACGCCTTTTTAACCTTCAAGAAGGAGCTGCCCGCCTACGGCTACGAGGTGGGTAAGATCTCCATGAAGGCACGGACGGTGGCGTTCAAACGCTGCGTTTGACAAGCGGCTGCGTTTCTGCTATCATCGGCTTCACCCATCCAAGAGGAGGTACACTATGAACTGGGAGCCATGGACAGGCTGTTACAAAATAAGTGATGGCTGTACAAATTGCTATTTTTATGGGCCACATGCGAAACGCTATGGCCAAAACACAATACAAAAAACAGATAAATTTGATTGGCCCGCAAGGAAAAATGCAAAGGGCGAATACAATATCAAAGGCAACAAAATTCTTCCAACCTGTTTTGCGACTGACTTTTTCCTGCCAGAAGCAGACGAGTGGCGTAAAGACATTTGGGCTATCATCAAGGAAAGAACTGATATTGATTTCTTGATTTTAACAAAGCGAATTGACCGTTTTCTCGTATCACTTCCACCCGATTGGGGTGCAGGCTATGACAATGTGAATATTGGTTGTACTGTCGAAAATCAAGAATTAGCCGATTACAGACTTCCTCTCTTTTTATCCTATCCGATAAAGCGGCGGTTCATCGCTTGTGCCCCACTCTTAGAAAAGATAGATTTGACACCGTATCTTCGTGGAGTAGACCATGTGACTGTTGGTGGCGAAACAGGGCGAGAATCCCGTATATGTGACTATGATTGGGTACTTAATATTCGGGAGCAATGCGTAAAAGCAGATGTAACATTTTGGTTCAAAAATACAGGCTCGTTTTTTAAATGTGACGGCGTAGTGAAAAAAATAAATCCATTTAAGCAAACAGGTATAGCGAAAGAGCTTGGTATCGATATTTTAGATGGAAAAAGGTTATTTTGATAAAACGACATAGTGTAAAACATTATTTCCTATTTTACTTCATGAATGTTCTGAACGAACCAAATGAGCATAAAGTGTGTCTACGTGTGAGTTTAAATCCCCTATAAAAACAGCTTTACATCTACAATTACCAGACTGCTCAAAATTCTGATATAATTAAATAAAGATTATTTATATAATGTGCGAGGTGGTGCAATAAATGTTTAATGAAATTTGTATCTATGAGGCAAAGATTGAAAAGCAAGAGGAAATTGAGCAACTTATGAAAGAGGTTGCCGCCTTTTATATGGAGCAAGATGGTGTTATTGAAGTTAGATATATCAAACGCACCCACCGCCAAACAGATTTTAATGCCGTTAAAGAAGGGGCATTGCCTGTTCGCCTCACACGCAATGTAGGCAAAGTCACTTATGTTTTACATTGGACTGTTAGAGATGAAGAAACTCACGCAAGGGTGTCAAAGTTAGGGTTAGAGCATTTTTACAAGCGGTGGAACAGATGCTTAACCACTATGCCAAAAATTATTTTGGGTGAAAACATTGTGTAAGGGTATGAGCACACACCTTACTGAAACTAAATTAGCACTGCTAAAGCTAATCTTGATTACACTTCAACAAGGGCAACTCCATTGAGTGGGTTGCCTTTCGTTTATCCGCAAAGAGGACAGCCAAATCTAACCGTTTGGCTGTCCTCTTTATTGATAACTGTGTTTGCAAAACCTTTTGATGTGCTGTATAAATTATTCTCCCTAAAGTGGGTGTACTGCTCATAATATACTCCAAGGAATCTTTTAATATCTGCATTATCTGCTCTTCTAGCTGCAAATCCTTGATCCTTTAAACTTTTTTCTATCCTTGAAAGATAAGGAAACACATTTGATTCCTTTTCATCTTTAAGACGAATAATAATTAGAAACTCTCGGGCAGTTGCCATCTGTACTTGCATTCTATCAAGATTTATACTATCTTGTTGCAATAGTTTTCTTATAACAGGATTTTGTTCCATATCCATTCTTCTTTTTAAATATTGCTTATTGTCATCAAAGTTTTCCTTTGAATTAAGACACAGCATTTCGATTTCAGCTATTCCTTTTAGTACTGTCATAAGTGCATATATCCTAGCACTTACATTTTCATCAGATAACACTGAAATATTGGTTGGATGAATAATAAAATATACTAATTCACCATATTGAGTTTTTATGCTGTAATCTGTAATTCCATCAATGCCAATCAACTCTCTTGTAGACTGTTTTTGTCTTTCTTTTTGTTTCTGTTTTCTGCTCAATCTTATAACCTCCATTCAAAAATTTGCTGTTTTAAAAGAAAAAAGGCACAGGCATATCGAATAAAATTCAATATACTTGTGCCTTCAAATTGTATAGTTAAAAATGCATAGACTGCTGTTATTACAATTGGTGGCATAAATCCTAGTTGCGCTAGAGCAAATACAGAAATAAGAAGTCCTACTCCTATGACTCCAATGTCTTTTAATTCCCATAGCCACAATGTTGCCTTGGCTTTTAGATTATCGGGATACATATACATTCTTTACTCATCTCCTTCTTCTTTAAACTTTCTTAAAAAATAAGCAATCCCTCGCATAATAAAATCTACACAGGGGATTGCTACACTGTTACCAAGAGCCTTATACCTTCCACTATCCGATGATTTTTCAATATTAGTCCATCCATCTGGAAATCCTTGAAGCCTTTCACATTCCAAAGGAGTAAGTCTGCGAACTAGATTTCTTGTAGTTACTAGATTCTCACTTCCTCCACCATTATCTCCCCCTCCTGCTCTAAGAGTTGCACAACCTTCTTTATAATTGGCGAACTCTGATTGTCCGAATATGGTCTTTTCATAATCTACAATACACTTATCCTGGCTCACGTATTGACTACCAATGCCTTTTTCATCCCCTACGCATAATGTACCTACTATATCTTGATATGTTTTAGGTGGAAAACAAACAGCATGGATGTCACTTGTAGTAAGGGTATAACTGATATCTTCTTGAAATCCACACCCATTTCCACCATTATGTTCTTGTCTATCTATGATATTTCCTGCAATACAATAGCTTTCTGGAATAATTGGCTTTGATAATAAAGGTACATTATTCCCACCTGTTCCATAGGTTGCTGCTATTGTTGGTGCAACCCTAAGTGGTCCATTATATCTACAATCTCTACCATGATTATCAAATAAAGAAGGTTGATTTTCTATTACTATAGGCAAATTTCCACCCATACTAGCTCGTAAAGTAGAAGTAATATTTTCTGTTATATCCATTCGATTACCACCCTGATCATTAAGGCATAGCATGGGTTCTGCAATATCTGCAATAAATGTCTGCATCTGCATATTTTGTGTTGCCATCAATGCTCCTGATATTCCATTTAAGTCAATTCCTTCATTACGCTGATTAATGCGATATGCCTTGTATTTAGTGGATATATCCTTGTTAAAGTCTTGTTCTATTCCCTTAATCCCTGCTTGAATCTCCAAAGCTGTTTTTAATTGTTTTGGCAGTTCCTTGCCCCTTAACTTTGACCTCCTAAGTATTCCTAAACAAGCTTTCTTGCTCAAATAATATTTTGGGTGCGGTGTGTCCTCCAAAATCTGCCACAAGAAAGATTCTTTTACGTCTTTGGCCGACACCCCAGTATTGAGCATCGAGAACTCTCCAAGCAACGGAGAATTCATATCCCAATATGCACCCAGCAGATTTCCATATCCCTCTCGGAGGTCTAGGTATAGATATGGTGCTGTCTGCAATTCTTGTGGTTTCTTCAAGTACCGCTTGGAAATCTTCTCCTCCTGTGCTTGAGAATGCTCCGGGGACATTTTCCCAAACGAAGTATCGAGGTCGTATAAGGTGATTTGCCTTTCCTTCTCTTCCATCTTTATACCTCATTTCTTTTGTAATTCTAATTTGCTCCATAAATAGTCCTGAGCGTTCACCAGCAAGTCCTGCCCTCGTGCCTGCCACGGATAGATCTTGACATGGTGATCCCCCAGTAATGATATCAACAGGGGGTAATCCTTCTCCTTTTAATTTTGTGATATCACCAACATGGACCATATCAGGAAATCTTATCTTTGTCACTTCAATGGGAAAGGACTCTATCTCACTTGCCCATATAGGAATGATTCCGTTACAAACAGCGGCAAGGGGAAATCCTCCTATCCCATCAAAAAGACTCCCCAAGGTAATCATTTTTACATTCCTAACCTTGAGAGAGTCTGTTCTTTTGTTTCCATATGAAGATGTGTAATTCTTTTTATAGGAATGCCTCTTTCTCTTGCAAATTCAATTTCTTCGAACATCCCACTTGAAATATTATCACCGAATGCCCAAAGCTCATCGCATTTAGTCAAAACTTCCTTTCCTAAACTGATTCCTAATTCTCTTTCTTCTGGATTATTATCATCTAAAACCTGAGGATAGAGAAGATGAGGACAAAAAAAGGCATTACCTTCATTTAACACATATCGGCAAGCCTGTTTCGCATGCTCTATATTCTTTTCTATATCTCCTTTATATGGAGATGCTACAAATATTAGTTTCATAAAATCCTCCATTTCTATTATTATTTTGGTACTGCCTGTACGATAGTTTTTGTAGTGTTAACTGCTGCTTGTGCTGTATAAACTGCACTCATTATATTAGCCTTTGTAGATGTATCAAGTCCAAACGCCCCAGCAATCCTCGGTACTTCTCCTGCTGATAGCATTAAGCCCAGCCCTAATAATGCATGATCTTTTACTACCATTAGTCCAGCTGTCAATATGGTTGCCTGTAAAAATGTCGTAAGACAAAGACCAATTATTTGCTTACACCATTGAATAAAGCCATCAATGTAGCCACGAGGAACAGAAAACATATAAAGGCTTCCAACTGCTACCTGTATCAGTAAAATTCCACCTCTTTTAAGATTAGCAAAAAATACTTTAATCACTGCATAACCCATTAAAATAATAATAAACAGAGCCATAAATGGACTTGTTATTATATAAAGTCCACCAAATATTCCTGAACTACCGACTCTGGTAACATCTCCTGCATTATTTAATGTTGTAATAATATTTGAAGCTAGTTCACTAATTCCAGTACCATATCCTGTAATTCCTGCAGTTAAACTTGCTTGTAAGTTAACAGATAATTTATATAGTTCTATTGGTACAATTGTAAATAGACTTACTGCCATAAATCCTTTAATTGCATTTAAGCCTGCATCTTTAATACTCCCCCTTCCATTTTGATATTCAATACCTGTTTCAAAGCATGATACCACAAGACCTGTTCCATATAATGACCAGGCAAGATAAGAGAAAAACAGAACGATTGACTGTACCCAGCTCATCTCAAAAAGTTCTACTCCCATATTCCCCATATTAGCAAAGAAATCAGCAAGAAAACCTACAAGTTGACCATAGATCCAATCAATTATTTGATCCATAACATCGCCTAATATAAAATCCCATATAAATATTTTTATCGCCTCCTTTCCTTAAAATTTAAAAAGACAAAGCATCTTTACACAATGTGCCATATTTATATAATTTACATTTCAAGTATTGTCCAGAGTATCCTTGCAAAAGGATGGTGAGCGAATTTTCGCTTCCCAATTGATTAAACCTGCTGTTTGTTCATATTTAAAAGTTGAAGTAAAGTCTTTACTATGGTAAAATTACTAAATACTATTCAGGGGTAATTAAGCTCTATGAGTTCATTGATATACCCATTTACAAATAACTGTGTTTCAAAAATAAAGGGAGGAAAAATGATAACCAATGAATATATAAATCGTGCAATAGACTATATCTTAAATCATATCAATGAAAATATATCTGTTGATGAGATCGCCTCTCATTGCAATTTTTCAAGATATTACTTTTCCAGAATGTTTAAAATGGAAACTGGAGAAAGCATCTATGAATTTATCAAACGAGTGAAAATGGAGCAAAGTGCGTTTCGCTTAAAGGTTGAGAAAGCCAGAAGTATCACCGATATCAGCTGTGATTACGGTTACAGTTCATCGAACTACAGCTCTGCTTTTAAGCAGCATCACAATCTATCTCCAAGCGAATTTCGGCGTAGTATTACGCAAAAATCTTTAGCAAACCCAATTTTTAGTAATGCTGCTATAGGGTTAGAGTCATTTGAGGAGTGCGACAAAAAAATTTCCATAGAAGTTCTTGAGGATTGTCCTATTATATACGAACGGCATAAAGGAAATTATGGAGACTTATCGGTGCATTGGGGAGCTTTTCAAGAAAAATATAAGGAATATATCACCGAGTTAACGCTGCTTCTTGAGCGCACCTATGATGACCCGTCCATTACCGATATAAACGAATGCCTATATGACATCTGCATGACTGCCCCGGAAGGCTGTAAGCTTGAAAACACCTATGTGCTAAAAGGTGGAAAATTTGCTATTTATCACTTCAAAGGTTTGGTAAAGCAGATATACACTTCTTACCAAAGCATTTTCAATGTGTGGTTGCCACAGAGTAACTGTGAAATTGATAATCGCTATGGATTTGAGATTTACAGAAAGATAGACTGTGATTCCATGTATATGGAAATTGATCTTTGTATTCCAATCAAATAAAGCACAAAAACAGAAGTATTTTTCTTTTCATTCCTTTATCCTTTATAGTGTGAACAATGGATATAGGGAGGAAATGAAAATGAATTTAGAGAGCATTCAAAACAACAAAATCAAAACAATTTTACAATTTTCGATTCCATCGATTATTGCAATGGTGCTGACCTCACTGATTACGGTTGCCGATGGTTTTTTTATTGGAAACTATGTGGGAAAAGAAGGTCTTGCTGCGGTTAACTTAGGGATACCGATTGTCTATTTATACCTTGCAGTGGGACTCATGGTCTCGGTAGGCGGCGTGGCAATCGCTGGAATGTCCCTTGGCGGTGGAGATATCAAAAAGTGCAACAGTGTTTTTAATCAGACCATGTGTACGGCAATGGTTGCAACCGTCCTGCTCAGCGTCATCATGTGGCTCTGCCTTGACCCGATACTTCAACTCTTAAATGCCGATGCGCAAGTGGCGGGATTTTTCAAGGACTATTATGGCATTATGTTGCTGGAGCTTCCAATTATGGTGATAAACGCATCCTTTGGTATGTTTATCAGAGGAGAGGGTAAGCCACAGTATTTTATGCAAGTCAACATTTTAAATGTGTTGCTCAATATTCTGCTTGATTATTTGTTTATCCGCTGGTTTAGCTGGGGTGTAAAGGGTATTGCTGTTGCCTCATTGCTTGCAGCTATTGTTACACTATTGTGCATTCTTTACTTTTTCATCAAGAAGTCAAGCGTATATAAATTTCGTAGATTTGATTTTTCGGGCGAGGTGCTGACCAGTACACTCCTCAATGGCAGTTCAGAATTTGTCGGTGAAATGTCGCTGAGTATTTCTATGTTTGCCTATAACTATGTGATACTAAAAAATATCGGCATAGACGGTGTGACTGCATTTACCATCGTGGGCTATATTGCCTATATCTTTAGCATGGTAATTATCGGTTTTGGACAGGGTGCAAGCCCACTCATCAGCTTTGCTTATGGTGCAAAGGAACATTTGCTTGCAACAAGCCTGCGTAAGATAACCAACTTCATGGTGCTGATTGCGGGAGTAGTGGTGCTTTCCTTCGTGTTAGTTTGTTCCGAGTGGTACAGCAGTCTGTTCGTTAAAAGCGAAGTCGTGGAGCAGATGGTGCATTCGGGGGGAATAATCTATGCCGTTTCGTTTCTGTTTTCAGGAATTAATACAATTTCCTCTTTTTACTTTACTTCGATTGGCAGAGCAAAAGAGTCAGCCATCATATCTTCTGCACGAGGTTTAGTCATTCTGCTGATTTGTATTTTCACCTTTCCACCGCTGTTTGGTATGACAGGAGTATGGCTTGTCGCACCGATTACAGAAGTGCTGACCTTACTTTTGAGCTTGTTTTTTATAGGAAAAGAAAGCAAAAACAGATTACACAGATTAGAACAAGATTGATATTTAATCCGTGCACACCAATCTTACTAACATCCAAGTTGAGCCGCTACATCTTTACATGGTGTAGCGGCTCTCGTTTGTTATATTCCAAGTATCGTCCAAATATATTTTGGTGCTGTTAAGGTAAATACCAAACACGCAAACAAAATTGCTGGCCCACTCCACTCAAATTGTCCATGTTTTCGATAATCAAAATAAGCCATGCCGAGTTTAGCAAAGAAAAACACTGCTAAAATAAGATCTATTGCAGGAAACACAACTTTATTTACTACAGTCTTTATTTGCCCAGATGCATCTTTCCAAGTACCCTCGATTGCTCCTGCTACATCTCCCGAACCTGCAGCAAAAGCTGTAGTGTTAAACATTAAAGTAAATATTAATACTATGCATATAGCTAATGTACTTTTCTTATATATCCTCATAAAATCCACCTTTCTTTTTCTGTATTTAAGGTTTTAGGGGTGCAATATGCCAATCCTGCCATAGGTTCCCCCTTATTGTAAGTGAGTCTGTAAGGTTTATAGAGAGCATTCCATCAGGAGTCCATGCATCTATGACCCAAGTATTTACTGTATATGCTCCATCTGGCATCCATATTGGAGTAAAATGTGTACGATTCTTATAAGTGGAGTAATTGTTTTTCTTAAGTTCAAACCTAGCATTTGAACCATTGGAAACACGCTCTAATAATCTCCAATAGGTTTCATATCGAAATTCTGGGAAATAAGAAACAGCATTTTGAGGATAGGTAATTGCAGAACTTTGATTACTACTCACATTGCATGTTACTAATTGATTAATGCCATATCCACTTTTAAAAGTACTTCCACTTCCAGTAGGATTCTTACTATCGTTTGTAATTCTCATATCAGCAGAAAGCCTTGCACTATATTGGTCAAGGTCAAACTCCCACCATCCATGATCACACCAATATCCTGAATCCTCACCCATACTATGCCATACCCAATATTCCTGCCACCACGGACTCCATATACTCCAATTGGCGATTGTTTTCTGCTCCCTATTTGGAACAGGAGCATGTGAAAATTTATCATTTCTATCATCAGCTACAGGATTTGGAGGCGGATTCTTATCTAAATCAACAATCCTTACATTGATAATCGATTTTGTTGTACTTCCTGAACCATGTACACTTACATTAATAATCATATCCTGCTCTGTATCAGGAGTAGTCCATTTTACCCAAGCAAGTTGTGAATCACCTCTGGGATAATACACATTTCCAACATTATAGGTTCTACCTTCAATTTCAAAGCTCACATATGTTGGATTATCAGGATCAGACTGCCCTCCACTTACCATTACTGATGTAATTACTTCAGTATTTACTCTGTATTCATAATCATACGTGCTTACAACTGGTGGTTCTGGTTTCTCTGTAAAGCGAACAATTCCAAGACCTAAAGAAGACTTTATATCTGCATTGGATGCTGGAGTTGATGTACTGCCTCTCCATGCAGGATATCCTAAATCCCCTACCTCTAAAAACATAGCAAGGGGCAAGTTTTTATGAGATAAGGAGACCATTTTACTTCTTAATAATCCATTTACCTGCTCATCATACATGGCTGCTTCTGTTGCAGTTGTAGCAACCATAACCCCTTGAAATGTATAATATGCCATAGGTTCTAGGAGTAATTTATAATCTCCGCCAATTAATATGTCATAATCCATTCCTGTGATTTCAGAAATCCTTTTTATTGTATATTCAGAACAAAAATACTTTTTTATTGCATCTATATTATTTTTTCCATCCGTACTCACTATTCTTGGCATTGCTTGTGCTGAATTATAATAGGAATATGAACCTTGGATAGGTGATAAATTCCTCCCACTGTTATAATGAATCTTGGATACCTTACCAAAGTGAAACATAGTTGATGGAGGTTGTTTATTAGTAAAATCTATTGGAATAGTCACTACTGAATGATCACTGGCACGAACTACAGTTATACGCACTCCATCATAACCAGATGACCATTTATTGTCACTTGCACCACTTCCCATTCCTCCACCGCCTGAATCTATGTTTCCATCTCCGACTGCAAACACAGAAATAGGTATTGTTAAACTAAGTATCATTAAAATGGCTATAAAAAATGTTAATATTCTCTTCATGGAATCTCCTTTCTGCAAATAAAAAACACTGCATTTCTGCAGTGTATCTTATTACTATTTATATTTAATTCATATCACCTATTTGTTTATTGATATCACCATCTCCATCTACCTCTGTACCTTGATTCTCACCACTGTTTTCTATCCATCCAAATCCAGGTAGATACGTTTGCCCCTTGTTATTAACATCTCCACCCTTTGGTTCATCCTTTTGTTTTGGTAACTCTTCAGGTTTCTCTACCTTCTCGTGATCCACATTTACAGGTGACTCTGTTACCTTTTCACCATTAGGTTTTTGTGTTGGATCTGTTAGCTGTTCTTTTGTAGGTTCTTTAGGCTTTTCAACATTCTTTTGAATAGTCTGCTCTGTTCCCTTATCTACACCATTTTTATTTGTAGACTGTGTATCTGGAGTTTTAATTGGTGGTACTATAATTTCATCTTCTTTTTCATTATCCGTTTTATCTTCATCATTCGTTACTTCTTCTTTCTCTGCCTTTTCTGTATCCTTTGGTTCTTCTATTGTTACATTACTAACTTCTGTATTTTGATTTGGCAGTGTATCCTCTATTGGTTCTTTTCTAAACTGTGAGCTTATTATAAGTATAAGCATTGCACAAATCACCAAACCCCCAGTAACTACAAGCCATTTTTTAGTTTTATCACTTATATTCTTCATAGATTTCTGCCTCCTTTTTTCCGCTTCTTATAAGTCACACCCTACCACAATGATCTTTAAATGTCTATTAATATTTTTAAACTTTTAAAATTTAGGAGTATAGCCTCCACTTGTCTTTATTTTTATCTTCATACTAGGAAGAAGTTTACCTCCAAAGGATACTGGTACTTCAAGCATGATAGTGCAATCAATCTTAAACCTTAAACTTGCAATATCTCCTGCTCTAATAGGTGCATTCCTTATATCCACATCTAAGTTCCATATTCTAAACTCCATTTTATTATCTGATATAGTTTTTACATGGTATCCGCCACTTCGCTCTAAACCTAAAATTGTATCTAATCTATTATAAATATCTCCATAATCAAGGGATTCTTCAAAATCATCTGCCACTGGCTGATATCCTCCTGAATATCCTTCTCGGACCCCATGATAGACATCATCATAGTTATCATTTACTGTAGAGATTACGGCATCTTGCACTGCATCACGAACACCTTGTGCTATAATCATCAGTCTAAAATATTCGGATATACCTGTAATGATTATTACAAGGCACAAAGTTACAGCGACAATTAAAGGAAAGGAACTTCCTTTTTTATCTTTTAATATTTGTCTGATCTTCTGCATCCTTTCACCTACTCTTCTCACTTTCTCTTACCCACTCCTACCTTCTCTTACTTTTACTGCATATTTAAATAGATATATCATTCACCTATTTCCAATATACTTCTGACTTCCCTGCAGCATCAGCCCGTAAAGTTATAGGGAAAGAACCAAATCCTCCAAATAGACCAATATTAGTTTCATAGGTAATAGTTACAGTTATCTCTTCATTTAACTGAATCCGTGCTGATTTTGACCACTTAACCGTTGGTGTAATTCCCATTTTATCTCTTAATAGGATTTCCCTATTTGTAGTTTCTGTCCCTACTCTTCCTGCAATTTCTGCTTCTCTAACAAGTTCCGTGGCAAAGGTGTCGATTTGCTGCTTTGCAATATAAACTGGAAATACCTTTACGGCCAGAGCAATCATAAGCATAACACAAAGTACAAGAACAGCTACATCAATATACCCTTCTCCTTTATTAGACTTTAGTACCTTAAGCATATAAACACCTCCTAAAACAATCCGCTGAAAGAGCGGATGATTTCATAGATGATAATAGCCATATAGGTCATCATAAAACACATAAGCATTATAAAGGAGAACACTCTAATCTTAGGTGGTATCTTCATAGCTTCAGCCTTTAACCTTTGAAGTTCCAATTGTTTCATATCATGGGAAAGCATTTGAAAATACATTGATCCATCATCTCCACGAAGAACACCAATTAACCCTCTAGTAATATCTGATAACATAGGTGAGTTTATCCTTGCCTCAAACCTTGTAAGGGCTGCTTCATAAGATGAAGATCGCATATCCGCAGTTAAAATATCTAATTCATTTGCAAAATCTATTCCTGCATTTTTCTTAAAATTTTCTAAAATAGATAATACGTCTCTACTAGCCTTTAGCTCTTGGGTTATGGTTGCTACAAACCTTGGCAGTTCCTTTTCTATCTTTTCTCGCTTTTCTTTTAACTCTTCATCTGCTTTTCGTATCTCTTTAAAATATACAAGGATACTTAGAAATGCAATAATTGGTGCTAAGAGAGGTAATATCATAAGGCAAGGAATTACAACCAATGCAATTAAACCTGATTTAACTATAGCAGATGCCATATATTCTTCTGGAGTCATATTAATTCCAGAGGCATTCAGTGTGTTTTTCATTCTATTTCTTTTATACTCATCAATGGGAATATATTTTGCCAGTTTTACTGCCCATCCTAAAAGTAATATATCCAAACTTTTTGTCTTTTCTTTTCCTTGTTTACCTGCTGATTGCATGGCTTTTTGCGTGGCAAGGCTTGGAAGTCTTAAGATATCAGCTAATATAAAAAATAGTCCAAGAGCCAGAAGTATTCCAAAGATAATAATTAAAAATGTCATCTTATCTACCTCCTATACTCTATTGGTTGGGTTAATTTAATTACAAAAGCTGTAGATATAAATATGGCAGTAATACATATTGCAAGTACAATCTGGCCCATTACAGTATGCATCAATGTATGATACCAATCCTTATTGAGGAAATATAAAAGGGGAATATTCCCAAGAACTAATATCTGCATGGTAATAAATTCTTTCCTTGGTTCAAACACCATATTTTCAAGTTCTCCATTTACCACTCTCATATCTGATAATTTACTTACTATGGGAGTTAATGTGGTCTTCAAACTTCTGTCAAACTGACAAGCAATTAAAGCATCACACCACTCATGAAATACTGCATTGTCAATTCTTCCTTTTATCTCTTGCAAAGATGCTGTAATATCTGGATTTATAAGCTTTATCCTTGATATAAATTCCTTGAATACAGATAATACAGGCGGATTTAAATAATTCATATTTTCTTCTACAGCAGTTAGAATATCTTCATTTCTTAAATACGCTGTTGTAATAATACTGAGTGCTGTTTCAAGTTCAGCCGAAATAGCCTTTTTAAAATGAGTCTGTGTAATACGAACATACCAAAATGGTATAAACATTAAGCCTATTGCCATTACTGGGACTAAAAAGTAATTACAAAGGATGACTGCAATTGATCCTCCTATAGCAAAAAGTAAAAGAGATAAGGCACAAAGCATGGGGAACTTCTTCTCTCTTCCTGTTATTCTTAAAATCTCCTGAACCTCAATAATTTCACGTCTGAAAAAGGATAACTTCTTCCGTTTAGTCGTTTCATTAATCTGTTCTTTAATGCTCTTAGGTTTGTTCATTAATCCTTTAAAGATATTATCTGTAAACTCCATTGGTGAGATATTAAACAAAATAAAAAAGCCTGTAATCATTCCAATACAGGCCATTAATAAGATGGTACTCATAGACTTTATCCCTCCCTCTTTTTAAGTTTTTCTATAGTATTAATTGGCATTCCATTTTCTAAAAATCTTTTTGATAGACTTTCTGATATACTATTTACTTGTTCATGGTATCCTTTAATTATAAACTCTCCATCTTCCATTTTATTTTCAGTAATGATGTACTGGAACAACGGCCTATAATTTCTTGTACCATCAGGTAAGATTTCGCATTCCATAATCTCCATCAATTTTCTTTCCTTATTTTCAAGCTGCTTGCAAAATACAACTATAGGGTAGGCCTCTGTTACATAGCCCATCAGTGTTTCATCGGACATATCTACTGCTCTTTTACAAAGGGAGACCATTCTTCTGTAAGTTGCCTCACAGGAGTTTGAGTGTATCGTTGTAAGAACAGCTACCCCTGTCCTTGCTGCTTCCTGTGCTGCATTGGCTTCTGCTCCACGCATCTCCCCTACAACTATGATATCTGGATTAAATCTAAGAGACATATCAAGGAGTGTTATCTGATCTATCCTTTGCCTTTCATTTTCACTGTCACGAGTTATGGTATGGATGACGGAGTTAGCCACTCTTCCATTCTTTTCCCGGACTAAAGATAGCTCCCTTGAGCCATTTTCAATGGTAAATATTCTCTTATTATTAGGTATTGTAGTAAGAAGCCAGCCTGCAACTGTTGTTTTGCCGGAGCTGGTTGCCCCTGCTACACAAACAGAAATACCATAACGGATGCATTCTGATAAAAAGTCCAGCATAGGATTTGTTGCTGTACCGCCATTTATAAAATCCTCTTTTTTCATGTTCTGAGGATTCACTATACGGATGGATGCTGCAATGCCTACATCTTCATCTACTAATGGGGTCTTTAGGACTGCTATACGAATATTTTTTGATAAATGTCCAAGTACAGCAGGACTTGCATTATCAAGAACCATTCCAGATATATGGAGCATTCTCCTTATTACATTGATTGCGTGTTCAGGAGAGTCAAAATGTTCTTCTAGCTTTTCACATCTTCCATCAGAATACTGAACCTCTATATCCTTCCATGAGTTGATATCAATTTCTTCAATACCTTCTCCATGTATATACTTTGTTAAAAATCCAAACTCAGCCATTTCACTGTATAAGGCATCTATAAGTTCATTCCCACTCATTCCCTTTACTGAGATTCGGCTGTCTTGTACATATTTGGATATATATCTTTTTAGATGTTCCTTAGATCCTTCTATTGTTTCATCAGTAATAAGGATAGAGTAGTTATTTGAAATATATTCTTGAACATCTTTTAAAACTGTAGAAAAGTCTTTACCAGCTGATTCTGGGGTAAAAAATAGAGAGTGGGTTCTATTATCAGTTCCCAACTCTCTTTGAATTACCTTTACTTCCTCTACTTCTACTACTAAATCTTCAGTAGTATATATATCAATCACTAGTTCATCTTTTGTCATATTTTCATTTACAAATGTTCCACTTTGTCGATTTTCTTCCTTTAGAAACACAGATTTATCTCTTTTTTTATCTAACACCCAAACACCTCCCTTGCTATTTCTTCAATCCCCTTACGAAATGTTCTGCTGTTCTTCATAGATAAATCCTCAAATAGATTTCCTGATAGATACTGTTCCTCGAGTTCTTGTGAATTTGGAAGCTTAAAAGCCACACTTCCAAGAGCCTGATTTATATGTTCAACACCTTCCTGTGGCTTTAGATTTGAAGCTATCTTATACTGTTTATCTGCATCCCATTTACTATCTCGAAGAAGGGGTAATTGGCTGGATAAATAACTGATGCTTTTTAAATCACAATTAGCCAGTCTTAATACTGAATCTGATTCCATTAAGGCAACTGCAGATAAGATATCATTTGCAATATAACTGCCACAATCGATAATAACAAATGGTGCTATTTTCCTAAGATTTTCAATTAACTCCCTTGCTTGTACTTCTGTATATGGAGGATAGGTATATTCATTTTCTCCTTTAAGCATTCCAAGGATTGTTAGGTATGACAATCTCTTATGGGTAATCATATTGTGTTTTATAAGTGCCTCACTTACATGAGCTGCAGCAAGAACACTTCCCAAAGACTTTTCATATTCAAGATCTGATGGAGGACAAATACAAGGGAGCATAGGTGCTGTCATATCACATAAAACCAATACTACATTCTTTTTCTTATCTGCTAGATACTTGGCAATCTTTGTGGCTACGATTGTTTTTCCACTACCAGGACTTCCCCAAACAGCTAAAACGCCTCCATGAAGAACTTCTTCTTGTTCTTTTTCTTGTGTCTTTCGTGTAAATATACCTTTCTTCTTAAAGTTCAGCAATTTATTCCACCCCACCATCTGTTGTTTCCTCTATCTTACTTTCCTCAACTTTATTTTCTTCAGGTACTTCCTCATCTGTTTTTTCCTGTTCTTCTTGTTCTTCTGAATAAAGTTCCTTGATTATCTCTTCCTGCATATCAATAAACTGCCTTGTGTTTTCTGGTGTTCCCCTATAGACCAGTGATAAATGTGGCTTAGAGTCTGACTCTAGTTCAGCAAGGATATTTCCTTGTTCTGGAGTTACAAGAAGGGTTACAGTTGATGGAAGTTCCCTTTCATCTCCTATTCCTTGTTCACCAGTGTTAGCATCATATCCTGATGAAGCTGTTACAGATATTACCTCAACATATTTAAGTTCTAATGGAATAACTGTTTCACCTTGCTTTTTATAATCAGGTGCAATCACAGACACAATATCCCCGCTTTGAAGCTTTCCAGAAAGACCATTAGCAAAGCTTTTTATGGTGATAGACATTGCTTGTTTACTTCCATCAAGATTATATAAATAAGCATTCTCAGCTGCTGGTATTTCTAATAGTTTTGTATTTAAGATATAATCTCCTATTCCTAAATCTGATGTAGCATATTTTCCAATAGCATTGTCTGTTGTCCGAATTATATTTTCAGGTAAATTAAATCCTCCTACTTCCACTACTTTAACCATATCCTTTTTAATTTGATCACCTGCTTTAATTTCCTTTACCACCCTTACAATCTCAGTCTTTTGGCTCATCCCTTTATTAAATAATGGTGTAAGTCCAAAGCATATAAGAAGTGATAATAAGATACATATCACACCTATTACAGCTCTATTTTTTAAAAATCCCATATGATTTTCCTCCTAATTTATAAAATATATAATCATAAAACCTAACCCTAAAAAGGGAGCAAGTGGCATAGGTAGACTCCTAGCCACTTGCTTTTTCTTTATCTTAGAAATTAATATAAAGCACAAATAAAATAATACTAATAGACTAAGTCCTATTATTAACCCATAGATTCCTTTCCAAAATCCAAGGACAATGCCTGCCGAAGCAGTTAATTTAATATCACCCCCACCAATACTGTTTTCTTTTAATACTGCTCCTAATAGAAATGGGATAGCAATAATTATCCCAAACAGATTTAAAAAGCTAAATCTTAGCAGGCCTATTAAGGCAATAAATATACAGATCGTATCTGGTATTTCCCTTTTCTTAATATCTGTATAAGATGCCGCCATAAGCAGAAAAGAAAAAACCCCCCCTTGCAAGATGCTCTTAACCTGCATAGTTAAACATTTCTTTAATACGCTCTGTTAATGTTGGCATAACCACATCACCGAATAATAGATATAGTCCTGCTAGAAGTAATGCTCCTAAAACTACAGCAATAAGAATTTTTACCGCTGTATCAATATATCCTTCTCCCCTATTATTGTTTATTGCTGTTTTTACAGCTATAGCTTTATTTGTTATAAAATTATTTGTTTTTTCAATTGTTCTTTCCATATTCATTTCCTCCTTACTTATTCAAAATGGTAACTTACAGAATAGGTAATATTGGATTTATCGTACATACAATTGTGATTAGTATAATAATAAAACTCAAGCTTAGAGTACATACCAGCACTTAAACTTTTAACGAATGTAATACCATTACTTGTAGTTCCATAATCAAGTTCATCCCATTGTTTTGTTTTTACATTGTATCCACGGACACGACCATAATCACTTCCACTATGTCCTGCAACAGGAGGAACAGTAAATGTATATTCAGTAATAGTTGCACCTTCTAAACCATTTTCTAGAATTACTGAATCAGGACCGGTTAACATCATACCTCCACTACCATTGGGATCAGCAACAAAGAATACAATAGCTGCCCATGGAGACTCTGCACCTGTGGAATCCACAGCCTTTACACGAACCGTATTTTTTCCTAACGGGTAGACTTGTGTTTCAGCATTACGCCCTTCCCAAACATAGGTAATTGGATCATTATCTGCATCAGTACTCTTAGCTGTAATAGTTACCTTAGTACCAGGGGCAACACTATTTCCACTTGGTGTCCTAGTAATTACAGGGGTAGTTGGTGGTGAATTTTTAATTGTAAAACTCTTCTCTACCCAAGGTGAATAAGCCCCAACACTATCCTTGGCACGTACTCTGACCTTATGTGTTCCTACTGCATAATAGTTATCACTGGTTGTCCCTTCATATTCTAAGGTTGTTGCATCTCCATCTGGATCATTGGCTGTTGCCTTGATATCAACGAAGAATTTTCCACTTTTAACAGTTCTAGTTGGTGTAGCTGTTAAGGATACTGTTGGTGCTGAATTTACAATTGTAAAGCTTTTTTCCATCCAAGGTGAGTACGCTCCTGCACTATCCTTGGCACGAACACGGATAGTATGTGTACCTACCGAATAGTAGTTATCACTAGTTGTACCTTCATATTCCAAAGTTGTTGCATCTCTATCTGGATCACTAGCTGTTGCCTTTATATCAACAAAGAATTTACCATCTTTTACAGTTCTAGTTGGTGTAACTGTTAAGGTTACTGTTGGTGCAGTATTGGTAATAGTAATCTTTTCTCTATGAGTAAATACTCTGCCTTCACCATCTATAATTGTGGCTATAAGAGTAAACTCACCTGTATCTGATATGGAGATTTTCCCTCCGTCATTTGTAAGCTCGACATTGAAATCTACTGCTTCACCTATTTTTTCTAATGTCCATCTAACTTTATTTGTTCCAAGATTTTCAGAAACTGCTTTTACTTCGAATTCCCTGCCATAGTGAATGGAATCAGGCATGGCAAAACTATATTGAATAATAGGATTTATGGTTATTTCCTGACTATATGAAAAACTTCTTTCTAGGAAATCTCTCATCGTTGCAGTTAATATATAATCTCCATCTGTAAGGAAAGTAATTTTACCACCCTGTACATTTAAACTGCCTGAGATTGCTTGTTCTTCAGATATAACTTCACCATCTTTGGTAATACTCCATTCCACTGGAAGAACATTGTTATTACCATAGGTTCTAATATTAATAATGCTGTCTGTATAGGCTACTTTCGAAAGTTCAAATCCTATATCTAATACAGGAAGTACCTCGATTTTATCTTCTGTTTCAAAGAGAAATACTCTGCCAGTTTCATCGATGATTCTAGCCACTAGTTCATAAATACCTGCTCTTTTGAACCTGATACTGCCTCCTAAATTATCTAGATTTCCCTCTATATAGGTTGGCCAATCTTGAAAACCAAAGGTATTGTCAACAAGCCATTCAATCTCCAATCCATCAATCTCTGTGCTGCTTATCTCTAGATTAATATCACTATCTGTGTGTGCATATTTAGGTAATGTATAGCTAACATTTGGTATAGGATAAACCTTAAATTTTTGCTCATAGTCATATATTCTCCCTCCATCATCAGTGAAGAAAGCTTTTAGAGTATATTCACCTTTATAAGGAAAAGTAACTATTCCTCCATTATTGGATAGATCTCCACTAACAAAATCTGAAAGTTCTACTTCTTTGCCATCCTTGATAAGTGACCACTCTGCATCACGATTTCCAATTTCCTCAAAGGCTGCTTCGAGCTTTATCTCATCATCTGTATGGAATATTTCAGGTAAATAAAAGCCAGCAGAGCCTACAGGATATACCGTAATGGATACCTTATCTGTAAATGTTCTGCCAGTTTTGTCTATAGCTGAAAGAACTAAATTGTATACACCATTTTCCTTAAAACCTATGATACTATCTCCTAATGATATATTCCCTTCAATAAATTCTGAAATACTGACTTCTTCTCCATTCCTAGTAAGAGACCATATTAACTCCATATCATCAGTATTCTTTGTTTCTGTTTTTAAGGTAATGCTTTTATCTGTATGGGTTATCTTATCAAGCTCTATCTTTATTCCTCCCACAGGATATATTTTAATTACATCACTTACTTTGGTTTCTTTCCCTAATTTATCAGTTATAACAGCTGTTAGTTCATATGTCCCTGTGCTGTTAAATATTATTAAACCACCTGTGTTTGTAAGTTCCCCTGTAATATTAGTATCAAAGTCTATTTCCTTACCATCCCTTTGAACTGACCATACTACAAGATTCTCTCCTAAGTTTTCAATCTCTAGGTCTACATCTATTGTTATATCTGTATGGGCTGTTTCAGGTAATGTAAGTTCAGCAGAGACTATGGGATAAAGATCTATAGTTCGCTCATGCTTAACCTCTTTACCACGGCTATTTACGGCTATAGCTGTAAAAGTATAACTACCAACAGATTTAATTTTAATAGTGCCACCATCTGCCTTTAGTTCTCCATCAATAACTGAAAGTAAATCTACAGGGATACCATCTTTACTAATCTCCCATGTAACTGCCTTTACATTGGAGCCTATAGGAACAATTTCTATTTCCTCATCAACATAAGCTGTAAGAGGAAGTTCAAAACTATATTTTGGTGCAGGAACATAATTTGAACTGCCACCTGAAGATGAGCTATTTTCTGTATCTGTATCCCTATCTCTATCTGGCTCGTTGTCTATAGGCTTATCAGTTGGTTGTGATGGTATAGCAGGCTTTTCTTGTTCATTTTTATCTTTATCCTTAGCTTTATCTTCCTCTATCTTTTCTTTAGCTTTCTCCTGCTTAATAAGCATTGTAAAGGCTTCAGCACGAGTTGCCTCACCATTAGGACGAATGGTTCTATCTGGATAACCAGAAATGATGTTATAATGTTTTCCAAGACAAATATATTCAATTTCTTCTTTAGTTAGATTCTCTTCATCAATAAATCCAGTATTACAAGAACAATCTAGATTATGATTTTCTTTTCCTGTTGCTCTAACTAACATTTTAATTATTTCCATTCGACTAATAGGCTTATTGGGAATATATAACTTACCATAGTCCTCCACTACAATGATCCCTTCAGAAACAAGTGCTTCTATTTCATTTTGGGCAAAATGTCCTTTAATATCTTCAAATACTGGTTCAACATCCTCTATATCTTTGGCTTCAAGTTCCATAGTTCTTGCCAGAAGGGCTGAAAGTTCTCCCCTTGTAATAATATTATCCGGATGAGATAGTCCATCAGGATATCCTTGAATGATCCCTCTCTCTGTAAGAAGATTAATTGCTTCCTCGGCCCAATGTCCTATACTATCTAAAAATATATGCTTTGCAGCATAGGCAGAACCTATAAAATTAGTCATTAGTATACAAACTACTAAAAGAATATTAATTATTCTCTTTGATCTATATTTCATTATTACACTTCCTCCTTTTAACCTGCATAGTTAAACATTTCTCTAATTCTCTCATTTAAAGTTGGCATAACTACATCACCGAATAATAGATATAACCCTGCTAGAAGTAATGCTCCTAAAACTACAGCAATAAGGATTTTTACTGCTGTATCAATATATCCTTCACCACGATTATTGCTCACTGCCAATTTCATAGATATAGCCTTTCTTGTAATAAATTCATTTGCCTTTTTAATCATATTGTTTTCCTCCATTTTTAAATTTTTAAATACTCATATTCATTCCTTGATTTTGTTCTTTTTGTTTGAAATCAATTTCTTTAAAGCCAAATCGATCTACATAGTAAAATTCACTGCTTGTACTATCATAAAGCTCAATTACATCAGATATAGAAAGAGAATGACCTATAAACCCATTGGGATGATCTAGATTAAATTTCGTATATATTTCTTCTAACTCATTGGTTTCAATTTCTCCATCATATACAATCTTGTAATTATCCTTATCTAGTTCTCCAAAGTTTTCTTTAAGCTCTTCATAGCCTATGAACTTACGGTCAGGACTTACATCAGTTCTTAACTGCCATATACGACAACTCTTTAGGGATATTAACACTTCATCATTAAAATGTACCCCCTCTCTCATTGACAGCCTTTCAAATACTCCCTCTGTCCATTTAGGTATAAGTTTCCTTTGCCTAATCCAATCTTCTAATTCCTCGCTTTCAAATATGGAATCCACAGTTGCAATTTCACTTTTCACATACCCTGCAGGATTTCCATAATAAAAAATACAGCCATTTTTTAGCTGAATACTGCTCATACTACACCTCCAGTCTTATATGTTTCCCCCTTCCTTTTAAGTTTTTATTATCACCTCCTCTCATAATCCCGCTTTTTTTAAGATTATTTATCTAGATATTATTAATCTCCATAGACAATATCATCCATCATCAATCTTTCTTCTAGTTCTCTGATACAAATTCCTGATATTTCAAAAATATCAGTTACAAACTGTGGTACATCAGCTATATCATAGCCATAATCAGCCTGCATAACTATAACTTCACCACTGTCTTCTTCTGTATAAGCACAAAGTTTTGCATCCTTTGGGATACCTGCTTCTTCTAGAAGATAATCTGGTACCATAATCTCATCATATTCTTCAAATCTTTCACAATAAGAGCAGTCATGACATCTTCCGCAAACACCTGCAAGATGGACAATTAACTCTTCAGATAGGTTCTTAAGTCCTTCAGCTAACTTTATAAGTTCCATTGCATTCATAGTTCCTTTCATCACTACAAATGCATTTTCCAATGATTTTAATTCAATATCTTTACTATCTAAAAAATTTGAGGCTTTTAATACCTCAATTGGTATAATGATATTACTATTAGAATTTTCCTTTATAATCTTCATATAGATTTCCTCCTTGTTTTTAAAGTCCATTTTCTATTTCAAACAAGTTTATTTGTGAAGGATTATTTTCCTTCCTTTCCTGCATGTCATAATTTGCTATAAGTATTTCTTGAAACTGAGCCCCGTTATCATAACGCTGCTTAATGTTATTGATACGGGAAAAGCTTTCAATCTGAATATTCGGAGCATTATATAATTCCCTGATAAAATCACAATCGTTGTAGGAAAGTAAAAACTTTCCCTCTATATTCATTAAGGTATCTCTTAGTCTTATATGATCCTTCTCTTGGAAACCATCTTCACCAACATTTTTATAATATTTTTCTGTTTCAAAGTATGGCGGGTCTAAATAGAAAAAGCTGACAGGGCGATCATATTGCCTTATCAGCTTTTCAAAATCCTTATTTTCAATTACAACTTTACTAAGTCTTCTATGTGCCTGCTCGATTAAGGGGAAGTTGCTCCACATATCATGAGGCTGGTTGCCGAAGCTGGTAAGTCCTGATGCATAGCTATACCGAATAAGCTGATAAAAGTATGCTGCTTTTATTACATCACTTTCTATACTATCCCTTGCGAGTGCATCCTTTACTATATCAAAATCCTCCCTAGAATTTAGTATAAAATGCAGTGCCTCAATTAACTCATCTGGCTTTTCCCTTACACATCGATAGAGATTGGTCAAAAGTCCATTAAAATCGTTATATACTTCAAAATCATTGCCAGGCGGTTTATGAAATAGTACCCAGCCACCGCCTCCAAACACTTCTATATATCTTTCATAATAAAGGGGAAATACAGACACAATTAACTCCCTTAGAGCTTTTTTCCCACCTATCCAACTCATAAAACTATTAATACTTCATCACCTCTATTCTCTTCCTTCATCAATCTCTAGTTTCAGTTGTCCGCTTTCATCGGGAAAGTTCTGCAGGGATTTAACTAGACCATTCTTTGCTTTTGCAATTTCTTTGATTCTGCTGGTCATCTGATAAACACTATTCAGGACTTCATCTTTATTTGTGGCATAATAATAGCCATTTTCATCACTGCATATGGGATTGCCGTCATTTCTTAATTGATTGACAATTTTTCTTACAGTTCTGCTGCTGATGGAAAATCTGCTTTGCAGATATGCACTGAATACTACCTTTTCTTTTCCCCGATGATATTCCTTTATATATATTAAAAAATCATGTTCCACCTCCAAACCCTCCTTTAGCTATTAGTTTTATGCAATAAAAAAAGGCCGACTGATATACTGTAAATTACAGCAAACAATCGTCCTTAATTATTTTTAGGTATTAAAAAACACGGTTCTTACCGTGCTATGTTAAAATACCAAGCAGTTTTAATAACTTGATACAATCTTTTATTCCTTCCTTGTATATAAACTTTTGCAGCTCACCTTCGACAAAATCTGATATATCCTTATAATCTTCAATCTGTCTTTTTATTTCTTTAGGAGTTTCTTTGTTCTCAAATATACTTGAACTTAATTCCCTCACTGCTTCTACACTTTCTTTAACTTCTTCATTTTCCTCAATTAACATAAAATATGCCAGTTCTAGCCTTTCACCTATTGCATCTTCTAATATCTCCATGATATCTTCCATGGGTGCCACCTCCCTCAAGCACCAAAGCATACCACAAGAAATTCAATATATCTATTAGAATATTTACTATTCCATTGATAATTTTATACTATCTGGCTCTTTGCTGAATTCATAATAGAACTTCTCTTCATTTCTTTTAATAAACCCATATTTGCAAGGTTTTAGTTCTTTCTTTTTAATATCTGCTTTAGCATATTTTATATAATCAAAATTATCACCCAATATGGAGTCCAATTTTACAATTCTATCTCTTTCTGCCATAAGCCTTCCGTACTTTTCAAAATTAACACTCCTTGGAATAAAATCATAGCAGTTTAGATTCTGAGAAATATCTATAGCAAAGTCAAGTTTTGTACAACCTTCAAGTTCCATTGCTGATTCTAAGTGTTCCATAAAGAAATCTCTTCCTTGATCTCCTTCATCACAAACATAGCCTAAATTATTGCCATCAATAATCAATTTTTCTAGGTTATCGTATTGATCTTTCAGCTCTATAATATTAGGAAATATACACTTTGCATCTAATAAATTGGCTTCTTTCCAATCATCTATACCTAATACATCTAAGGCAATAGCTATCTCATAAGGTTCTAAAGTAGAAAACTCGTAATCAGATAGATTTATCCATACCCCTTCAGGATTAGATTTGCTTGACACCTTAAGTTTAATAGCCCAGTCGCCCCCTGTCATCTTATCTAAATTTGTGCCATCATAGATTTGCTTTATTGCATTTCTTTGAATTATATAACCTTCATTTGTAAATGCTCCTTGAAAGTCTTCATGATATTCTCTTCCAAGCTTTTCTGTTTTAATATATGGAAGTATTTCATCAGATGCATCCTCCTTATATTTTGCCACATATTCTCCAAGGGACTTTTCATCTGCAGCTTTATAATAAAAATCAAATCTAATTAGTTGTTCTGTAAGGTTGATTAAATCCATTGCATTATTTATTCCAATAATCTGAATAGCACCTTCAATAATATATTGTTCTTTAACTGACATTTCATTAAATCGATTTTGAAGAAATTGTTTCTCCGCTTCTGTTCCTTCAAGCCTTCTCCATAGATAATCTAATTTTTTCATAGGCTCATGCCTCCCATACCTTGAGATTGCTCCTTAGCGTGATTTTCTGACTTTTCAAGTTCTTCTTGTGGGCGAGATAATACCTTAAACTTATCTTCTCCAGGAATAAGACCAAGGCCTCTTCCATTATCCCATTTCATATGGATTGTACAAATATCATCTACACCTATTACTGTCCCTTTAGTACCTCTCTCTACCCCTTGCATATCATCCATTGCTGATAGTAATTCTATTCTTGTCCCTATGGGATACATATTTTTAATTCTTTCTACTTGATTTCTATTATTCAAATTTCATCCCTCCCATTATTTGATTTTCAGTTATTCTCATTTCTTCTGCTGTCTTAATAAACCAATTGTTACTACTGTTCCAAAAACTAATATAAATATCACCCATATCTGTTTGTATTTCCCTTTGCTCGAATCCTTCCCCCCAGGCATCTAAAGCTTGTCCAGTTATATCATCCTTAATCTTTTGAAGTTCAGAAGCAGTTAGGTCATCATTTAATGTAAGTATAGCTACACCCATTAGTTCCCCATCAACTATTTCCGCTGAGAATACATACTTTGATATCTTTGCATTAACACTATCATGAGCATCATAGTATCTCATAAGACCTCTTTCTTTTTCTTCTGGGAGATTGTTTCTTTCAATTGCCTCTAGTATCTCATCTAGATAATCAATTACTTCATAATTTGATAGTTCAATAGGTTCATTTGATGTTTCACGGTAACCATATTCATTTTCAATATCGTAGGTAGCAATATTAAGGGGCATATATAATTTTAATATCTTCTGTTCCTTCACCTTTGGAATCTCCATTCCAAGATTTTTTGATAATATATTAGAAAGCTTTTGATTATATCCGTGGTAGACAATATATCCATTACTTGAAAATGCACCTACTTCATTAGCCATTTTCACTTGGCCATATCTTTTAAAATCAATGTATTCCTCCAAATTATCATCATATTCAAAATGTCCTGATTCACAAATCATATATCTTCCATAGCTTTCAGCATCTTTTATCCCATCAAATAATTCAAACTCATACATGGAGTCTGCTAGAGAAAATACTTCATTAATAGTTTGAGGGTTTACATATGCCATAAGCCTTTCAAAGTATTGTATGTCTTTTCCTATTTCCTTTAATTTGCTTGCCAAACTATTTAAAGTATCTATCTTATTTAATGGTGTTGTGTCAGCAGGGATAATATTTAATATCCTATCAGTAAAGTCATAGCTATCAATAGCAACTTCACAATCATGTAGGTAAGGTGTTTCTAATCTCATCAGTGCCTTAGTAATTTCAATATCAGAACATGGAAGATAAATATATTCCTTTTCTCCTTTTGCAGTTAGCTGCACTGTTGCTACTGTTTCTTTCCATTGATATGGTGGAAACTGCTTGCCATTATATACTTGCTCTGGTTCATTGCTATTTTTATATAGAACACCATAAGGTGTGATTGTGGGATTAGGATTGTTTCTTATTACTTCCATTGCAAAGGACTCACCGTCAAGTTCATCTAATTCTTTTGATGCTACTGCTTGTCTTTCAGTTAGATATAAATCTTTACCTACTTTGTTAAAATCACTAAAGTCAGTTACAATACTATAGCAGTGAATATTAAAACTTAAGTTTATTAAATCTGCCATTGTTTTAGGCTCATCTGCAAAGGCAGCTGCATAAAATTGTTTTAATTCTTTCGGACCAAAGCCATCCAATCTTTTCATTAAGTAATTTAATTCATCTATATTACAGTTCCTATCAGGTAATATTCTTAGCAAATCTATGTTACTACTATCAAGAATATAGCAGTTTTGTTCTGTAGTCATTTCTATTACAAGTTCATTATTTAGCTCATATAAGTTTTCTTCATCACTTGGAAACCATAATCTTTTAGCCTTTTCATTATCATTATTATTTTTTCTAATTGTAATGTTCAAGCTCCATCCCTCCTATTTTGTAATTAAAAATACATCAGCACCATATCTAGTTATTAAAGCTGAATTTATAATTGCTTTAAAAGTTATATCATTAATTAAATCCTCATCAGCTATTTCATTAATTCTAATACATTCTTTTCCTGTAGATATTGTTTTGGCAGTTTGGTATATGGCATAGCCATCAGTACTAATTTGTTTAAGATGTACATGACTGAAATCAAATCCATTTGGCTTTACCGAATTCTCTAAGGCCTTCCATAACATATCATCAGTAGTAAGGAGGAATAAGGTAGCAATATATTTTGGAGGTATATCATTTATATCAATGTTCTGTTTATGAAGTTCATTATAAAATCTTTCTTTATGAGCATTATTTAAAAATAATTCTCCTTTGAAATTATTTGTAAGAAGTTTTAGTCTTCCCCTTAGAGAATAACTTTTTATTTTTCCAAAGCATTCTCTAACCAAATCTTTGTATCCCACCTTATCCATATCAAATAGAATACCAGAATGAATGTATCCACAATCATTACATCTATTACTAACATTAATCACATTGCAATTACAATCTATAACACCTCCCTTACAATTAAAATAGTTATTAATGACTATACCACTTCTCCTTGGCTGAAAATTAGGTACTAGCACCATTAGTTGTTCTATTCCTTCTAGTGATGTACCATACATAAATAATTTTGACATTGTTCTCATTCCTTTCTTTCTGTTTTTGGGTATAAAAAAGAGGTTAAGTCTATTTGGTCATTCAAACTGACCTAAAAACTTAGCCTCTTTTATTTTCTATATTAAGTTTTATTTAGTTTTTACATATAATATATTAAACTATTTACAATGTATTAGATGAATAAAATATAAAGAATACATCACATAAGCTTACGAACTCATGACTAAACATCTCGCATTTTCTTTTTTATTAAGAGTTTGATAATAATAGCAATAAATACAATCAATGCAGCGACTAATCCATATATTTGAATGCTTGTATACCAAGGTACTGATTGAATTTCATATAAATCAGGATGTTTTGCATAATCAAAATATTTATATATGGAATGAGCTATAAATACGCCAATAGATGAGCCAATTACAGAATTTAAAATAATATTTAATCTTTCAAGCATATTTTTTCCTCTTTCTACCATTATCTTTCTACTACATATAATTTTACTTATTTACATTTATTATATAGTTCATCTGTTAATCTCCCAACTAATAGCCCCATTATTTAAATTCTATTTTTTTCAATTTTCTTCTGTCATCATCCAGATTACCCTATGTCATCTATATTTTCGCCTATTTTAGGGGTCAAAAAACGGTGTTTTTTCACTGATTTCTGGCCCAAAACTCATCCTCAAACCACTATATGTTGTGGTTAAATCCTTTTTTTCTCCTTATCACCACAATACGTAATCATCATTATACTCTCACGTGGGTTGGGTCAGAGAGATGATATAAATGTGCAAAGGAGGGGTTTTGCCTAAAAATGTACCACTTTAATCAAGGGAGTAGTGAGTTATAACTCTTCGCAATAAAAATTTATAAATACAATTATTTAGCAAACCTTCCCCATAGAATTTGAGTGTAAGGCATAATTAGTTATCCAAAGTCAACTTTTCTACAGCTTGCTCCAAATTGTCCACAAAGAAAATATCCTTTCCTTTGTTGCACTCATAAATGAAATTTTGCAAAGACTTGCTTGTATACTTGGAAAAATCACTAATAATAGCCAACTTAGTATGATAATTTATAAACTTTTGCAGAACTTCACCAGCGAAGCCGTTACTAAGTGTGAAGAACTCTTCACATATGACCTTTTTGTCTAGAATAATTTTGTTGCAGTTTTTTCATATTTTACTGTCATCATAAGGTTAAGAGCAGATTGTACATCATCTATTAAAATATCTTCGCTCTCAATATATGCAATAGAATGACTTTTTCCTAAAAAAGTATATTTCATAATTTAATCATTCCCTTCTCACTTTATTTGTTCAAGTATTGTATCAGTAAGATTTATTAAACTATGTCCGCCTTCAGGCAAAATATTGATTCTAACATTTGGAACAAGTTTTTTCAATCGATCAGCAGTTTCCATAGAGTGCAGAATTATATCTTTTTCTCCAACAAACAAGAATACTGGCATAGTCAAACGTCTTATTTCATCATCTCTAAAAATTGGTATAGGTTCTTTCCTAGTATTAAAGTTTTTTCCTATTAATATTTGAAATTTTAACATTATTTCGGGCATATCAACATTACCGTTAATAATTTTGAATAACTTTCTTATACCCTTTTCACCAAAAGCCATATGAAACAATGCTGTAAATATAAAACTTTTATTTTGAGTTCCTATGCCAGCAGGACATAGTAAAACTAATTTATCTATTTTTTCTGGATACCGTATGGCAAATTTAGTCGCCAACCAAGCTCCTAAAGAAGCTCCAATCACAACTGCTTTGTTTAATGACAGCTCATTAAATACATCATATAGCCAGTCATCCAAATCTGAAGTGGTAAAGGGTAGTTGTCTCTCATCACTTCTACCTGGTTCACCAGGTATATCAAGTGCATAAACTCGATATTTTGGATGATATTTTAAAATATCACTTACCCACATACATGAATTCATACTGCTCCCATGAAGCAAAATCATTGGTGGTGCAGAAATATCTCCAGCAGTTATACAAAATGTGTTGCCATGGCGAGTGTTTATATTTAATCTTTCATATGGTATTGTAAGCTCTTCAAGAAGCATATCAGAATATTTTATTAATTCATCTCTGCCTTGCTTCGTTTTAAAGGCTTTTTTATTTTTCATTTAAAATCCCTCCTTTTGCTTTAAACTTAAGAACCATTTTTCTGCATTTACAACCCCTGTAAATAATCTAAAAACATCATTTTTTTCACTTTCAGCAACTGTATCTTTAAATGTTTTTTTCAAGATATTCATATCTTCGACAACAATTGCAGCTTTAATATTATACATGGTAAATTTTTGAAGCAAAGTCACCAGCAGTCCTTTTTTAAGATCAAAGAAATTCTTAGAAAGTGTTTCACCATCTAATATCACAAACTGGGTATTATTTTCTGCTAATGTAGTAATTATGTCTAAAATATTTTTTTCTGTTTCAAGCTTATTTTCTGAATCATTAAAATAAATATAAGTTATTTCATTATTTCTTCTTACAGTATACTTCATTATTTCACCACTTTTTTCTTCCTTTGCTATATCCTTCACATTTGTATTTTCAGTTACATCATTTTCATTAGGAATATTTGATATAGCTCTTCGCAGTTCTTGAGTCCATACCAACTCATTTTCATATGTTCTTCGAATATTATCTTTGATAAAACTCCATATTGTTGTTTCCAAAACACTTCTATCAGGTGAAAAATTTGTATCATGTTTATTGCTTTGCTCCATTAATAACTGCATCTTAACTTGATTCTCATATTGATCAATTATCATATTTAATTCACAAGTGTTGAGCTCTTTAGACCATGCAAGATGAACAAGAAATGGATTTTTTATTTCAATGAGCTCTGCTGGAGAAAGAACCCATTCTTTTAAAGCAGCAAGTCCTTCACTAGTTATTTTGTAAACCTTTTTTGTTGGAGAACCTTCTTGATGCTTGACTACATTGGTTACCATACCTTTATCTAGTAACTCCGATAGCGACTTATATATCTGATTATTATTTCCTGACCAAGGCATAAAAGTAGAATCTTGAATAATCTTTTTCAAATCATATCCTGTCATTGCCTTGTAGCTTAGTATCCCTAAAATAGCATAATTTATTGACATATATTACTCCTCCTTTTTGTTAATAACATATGTTAATATTAACATATGTTATTAACAAAATCAATGAATAAAATCAAAACCTAGTATCAGAAACTGAATAAAGACTTCGCTTCTTTGAATTAAATATCTAGTTTTGATTTATAAAAAAACAAAAGCACCAAGATTTTCACATCTCAGTGCGTTTGTATTCTATATACCAACTTTACCCATTTTACCTAATTGTATAATAACTTCCCAAAAGTAATATTTTATCTCTCTATAAAAGAATCATGATCGCTTATACCATTACATTGAAGTATATATTCCTTGAGTTTACCTTTGTCTATGGCCTTTGTCATCTCTTCTATAGAAGGTGGATCAAGATGAATCAAGCAAATCAATTCATTATTAATGTTGTATCCAGTTATCGCTTCGCCGTCTTCTGAACCAGCCCATTCACGTGAAACAGCATGGCAGAATTCTGAAAATACTTCAGTTGCTCGTTGTGCACATAATTCTCTCTGTTCTATATATTTCTGGGCTTTATCTATGGGTATATAATATGCATCTACTAAAATCATACCTTTTGTTTTCTTCATTTTATTTCTCCTGATTTCTAATATTTTAATTTTTCTGTATGAAATATAAATTAGATTTATTAATTATACAATACACTTATATATTTCTTAAATTTTACTTAAGTCATAGATATAATAAATCAACATTTTCTATATTACCTTAAATATTTGTACTTATATTATCTCATTAATTCTTAATTCCCAAAATGTACCTTAAGAATACAATAATGATGTCGTAGGTTTATACCCCCTTGGAGAGTTATCTTCAAAGATTTTTAATCTTGTATTTCCTCTTAATATTCCTTTAATAATGTTTCTTACCCTAAATATCTCACATTCTTTTTACTCCCAGTCTTTTATATTATATTTGTTCAGAAGATTTTGTGCTAATCTTATACCTTCCTCAGTTATTACAACAGACTTGGAACGATGACTCCCCTGCCTTATATAATCTTCCTCATCCAACTCATTAATAATATCGAAATCATATCCTTTCCAAGCCATATCCATTCCTGAACCAAAACGGCTCCCTTCATTAAATCTTGATAAATACATTAGAATCATTGTCAATTCTTTCATTACCTTCTCTGAGGTTGTTTTTTCCACTTTAACTTCATCTCTTTTCTATGCAATTCATATAAAATTTTTTATAACTCAATTCATAACTACAATATCATTTTATAAGAAATTTTTCTAGCACTCCATCCAAGACTCTGGGTCCATGCACGAGTACTAGCTATTTCTTCTTTATATTCCCCTTCATAAATAATCCCTAAGAAATCATCAGATCCAATTAATCCACCAACATCATCAAGTACAGATATGCCAGCTTTATTAATACAGACTGGCTTGTGCTTACTCAATACAATATCTTCTGCTTCTTCAAACTCATATTCGCCAATAATGTTTTGCTTTAGTAAATCTTGACAATCTTTGTACTTAGTTGTTCTAACTATCCAATTGTCTCTAACTTACTAATAAGATATTTATCTATTTCACTTTATAATAAAAAATAACTTCTCCATTATCAAATTTATTTTTTGAGTAAACTCTGCATCTTATTATTTTTAGGATCTATACTTGTCGCTATAACATTAAATCCATTTTTTATGACTTCTTTTATTATTAATTGGGTAGCTTCAAATGCATAACCTTTATTTCTAAAGTCTTTAGATATCATTAACCTATCAATATGAAACAAATTAGAATCATCTTTATCCTCCCCAAACATAATGTATCCTACCATTTGTTCGCCATCATAAATCGATTTTGATACTGCTTTAGGGTAAAATTGTGCTTCCGCTATGGAGTATACATTTGGCCATATAAAGTCTCTTTCATCCTCAGAAATTTTTAAGTTTATACATTCCTTCCAATTATCAGAAGTAATATTTTGAAACTTATCATTATTCCTCCAACATTAAATATCCTGTTAATAGTTGTTTGGTTAATTCGTGATATTTTACATATGAACTGCCAAAGACAGTGAAGCTAATCGAATATAAATATTTCTTCAATAGGAGCATTTACCGCTCTTGAAATATCTACAGCAAGTTTTAATGAAGGATTATATTTTCCAGCTTCAAGCCTCATTATTGTTTCTCTTCGTACACCAACAATTTCTGCAAGCTGTTCTTGCGTAAGTTCTTTTAATTGTCTATATTTTTTAAGATTACAAATAAATTCAGCCATATTATTTTTCCTCTAGTATATATAATTTTACAGCATATGCATTTAGTGTAATTGCATATGACAATGAGAGCAATACGCAAATAAAGTTAATATTCCTTATAACTACTGCAACACACCATATAATAAATAGTTCAATAATAGCGAATTGACCAATAAACGCTAATGCTATTTTCTTATCTTCAATATATCGTTCATCCTCCTTGCTTCCACTAATTTTTGCAATAATAAAGTTTGCAAAGAAAGCGAAAAATCCAATGAATGATAAATCTAATAAATTACTAGAATAAAAATAGCGAAAACTCATAAAACCCAAGAAACCAGCGAATCCCATATAAAATTGTTTTCTTATCATAATAAAGCAACTCCTTCTTAGTGATATATTTATCCCTTTATGATATAAATATATCGCTTTAGTTTTGCTTTGTCAATAGTATAAAGAGAAATATTTATCACTTTTATATTCATAAAATAAGTAGTCGTTTGGCTACCTCTTATATAAATTTAAATCATCTTTATTACACATGATTTTACTTATATACACTATATAATCTCTCTATCTATCAATGTATTACTCCATATTTCTAACTTTATATTTCCCATCTTCTCCTATCATCACTCAAATAACTCTTTATTGCTTAATTTAATATGTCCAACTTTTTGAGGTTAGACCATTAGGGGTGGTATTCAGAAACAATAAAAGGAATCCTTAGTAAATATGGTTTCCATCAATCTTTTTCAAGTAAACGCATCCGATTTTGGCTCAATTATAACAGTTTTATAAAAGACGATTCTCCAAGGATTTGATTGCCAGTTTAAGTGCAGTTATACGACGCTCATTTAATGTTTTTTGAGAACTGTCTTCTTTAGCTTTTGCTATTTGTTTTTCGATAGATGGAATGATACCTTGTAGAACTTCTTTAGAAGTTAATATGATTTCTTTGTCATAGCAAAAATCTTCCCCATTCCAAGTACCTTTGAGGCTTTCTATACCAATTCTTACTGCGTTTTGCCTCTTTTTGACAATAGTTGTGTTTGAACCTTTTTTTGTCATACTTTTAAAAGCATTTGAAAGTTTATTAAAAGTTGACTCCAAGGATTTAATGGACAAATCTTGGATTTCTTTGCTAACAGTCTTCATATACCAACCCCACTTTCTTTTTTAGTAATCTGACAGTTAATTAATTTTTAATTGGCAATATAGACGATTGTCGAAAATAATAAAGAGATTCTAAAATGACAAAACATATAATCACGTTCGTAAAAATAGATAAGGTATTTATAATTGGTAGTATTATATGACTTCTTTTATAATTTCACAGGGAAGGGGTTTAAACCCTTCTCTTAATATTTTTCCCCTCTGATTATAGATATTTTTTAATAACATCAAGAAGGACATTTTTCAATGACCTCCTTTTTTCATAATTGATTTTTCTATCTCCCTTTGTAACGTATGCTTGTCTATTCTAACATGAAAGCAGAAAAAACAATTCACAATTCCATTACAACAACGCTACTTTGATATTAATATAGTTATGAAAGCAAAATTAAATCCTGAGATAAAATATAAAGTGATTTCAAACTTCGTAAAAAGCTAGAAGTACAGAGCTATAGAGATTAGCTTAAAATAGTACAAAGGCACATTAAAATAATATAGATAAAAGTAATATAGTCCATAGATAATCATTCCTTGATGACAAGGTCTTTTTGAGAGTCCATACTAAAAAATTCTATTTGCTGCCATAGCAAGTTGAATTGATAATCTAATGGGAAGAGATGCATCAGACATCTGATTAAGATCCCCTACGAAAAATAAATCCTTTACAGGATAATAAAAAGCAAATGAACCTGTTGATCCAGAATGTCCAATTAATTCGCCTTTACCCATAAAAAGACTAACGAGTCCATTTAAGGGAATTTGCATATATCCTCCCCCATAATGAATCGGTCCCATAGAAGCCTGTAGTTTATTATAAATTGATAGGCTACTAAAAATACTCTTATTAAACAGTTTTCCTCTAAAGAATGCCTTTATAAATATCATTAATTCTTGAGCAGTAGTTATACAGCCTCCACTTGCGCCGCTGCTACTCACAAACTTAGGACGGTGGATAATTTGATTCATATAATAGATTTTAGGTATCTCATTATGTCTATCCTCAGGAAGATACGTATTCACTAACCGAAGTGGTTCAAAAATATACTTTTCATATGCTTTGGATAATGTTAAACCACTTTCTTTTTCCACGATTTGACCCAATATATCAAAGTTTATATCTGCATAGTAAGCTTTTCCTTTCTTTCTAGGTTTAAAATGAGGTTTTAACTTCTTAACACTACTTATGGTGTCGCAAAAATTAATATGAAAATCCTCTTGTATAATTCTATTTATTAAGCTATTTTCCCCTTCTAGGTACACATCAGGCAGCCCGCTTGTTTGAAACAATAGATCAGATACTGTTAATTCAAAAGAGTACTCTCTACCCTTATAAACATGAATTCCCTTTAAAATATTTATATCAAAATAATTTACAATTTTATCTTCCAAGGATAATTTATTCTGCTCTAACAATATCAAAATACAAGTGGTAGTAAATAACTTAGTAATACTTGCCATAAGCAATGGAGAATTTAATTCTTTTTCTCCATATCTTTTCATAAGTGAGAACTCCCCACTTGTATTTTCTATCAACAAAATTCCCTCATTGATTTTTTTTGAGCTTGTAAATTTATTAAAAACTCTTTCAAATCTCTCCGTTTTAATAATTGTCATAGTCACTTCCCCCTATATTTGACCCTTATTGACTTTGCATTTCTTCAGTACTTCCTCCATATAGATAATCTAAAACCAGACCTCCAAATCACTTTTAAAAAAATTTTCCTCTAATAAAATCTCTTATTTCCTACTTATTTTACCTGTTTTTTCATTCCCACGTTTGAAATTACCAGTAATCTTAGCCATTATCAATTGTGCTTCTATTTTATCTGCCTTTGATACTTTAGATAAAAATTTTTCACTTTCTTTACCTTTTAATATCATAACTTGTTTCCCATGCCAAGAAATAAATACCCTATTATCTTTCGATACTCTATATGAGAAAACTTCTTCTTTAAGTTTGTTTCTTTTATCTATCCCCTTCAATTTGTAGAGCCCCCTTAAAATATTTTTAAAACATTTACTCTACTTTGAAGCATTATATAATATTTCTAGTACATAAGTTGTATGATCTATTTTCCTATTTAGGTTAGTTCTCCAATTATCAGATAGCTTATATGAACTCAATGCTGCACCAAAATCCCAAAGCCCATCCTCACCTCGTCTATTTATAAGCCATTCTATCTCATCATTAAATTCATCATAGAAGCCATCAAATGATGATAGAACACCCATAGTATGTATCCAACTGGATAACTCCTTAGTATTTTTAATAAGTTCAGGTTTTTCATATAACCTTGTATTGGTATAAAAAATAGTCTCTGGATAGGAATGTAGCCAATGCAGATATTGTCTTTGTATATCTACTGGTATTTTATCTTTAATATGAGCAAATAAAATAATATTATTGATACTATTAAGTCCTATATACTTGCCATGGATATTTACTCCAAGCACCTTTTTTGAAATATTATCTATTTGAGAACTATCATATAAACCACTTTGAAAACTATTCTGTAATATATATATCCATTTTAAACAGTTTTCTATATAGTGAGGGTTTTCAGAATTAAACAATGCTAATCTTGATGTAATAAACAGAGGCACTGCTGGCTTAAACCATTTGTTTCCTTCCCAGGCATCAGGCCATAGTGATAAATCGCTGAGCATATTTTCCATATGAATGCATGCCTTATCAATAATCTTATCACCACGTTTTAAACCAAGTGCATATAAATAGAGCAATACTGATTCTGTGGTCTTGTATTTTTGCTTTACCCTAAAATCTTGACTATGAAATCTTCCCCAGCTACCATCACAATGCTGCTCATTTTTTATACTTTGTACCCATTTACTACAGTTTAGTTTTCTTCTAAGATCAATCATTACTTCTGAGTTTGAATCATAACTGCTGAAATTAGTTAAAATCTTATATTTTACAACATCAGAAGGATTATGAGATAATAGGATTTCTGATATTTCCTTTAGATAAAATATATGAATCACCAACCCTTTTCTTTATTAAAAGCTATTCTAATTTATGAAATGTTACTTAGTATATTTCAGAATAATACAATATTAGTAAACTTCTAAATGTCAAATCACACATACGTCTTTCTTCTGTCCTCCAGTCTTTTTCCAATGCCAATCCAATATAAGTACCCCACTTTGTAAAATAATAATGATTTAATTTCTTTTTGAATATTCCATCATTTTCACTTAAAATATGAACAAGAAAATCCACTTGATCCTTTAGCTCTTCTATATGCTTCACTACTCCAAGTCTAGATAGTAATTCCATTCTATGAAACCACATCATCCAATCTTTATCTTTAAATGTATTCATGTCTTGATAAAAATCATGCATGCAAAAGGAAGCTGGTGCAATTAATTGGTGTCCTTTTAGTACAAGTATATCTGAAATAGGTGATAACTTTATTAATTGACCTATTGACGAAGTAATTATTTTTTCGTTTTGTTTACTTCTCCATGTCTTTGTAAAGGCAAGAAGTCTAAGGTCATATATACTTGGCCATTTCACTTCATTCTTAAAAATCAATTTACTTTTATACTCTTCTGTAATGTCTTGTATTTTGTCTACAGAAAGTATGAACTTAAATTTATCTAGTGCATTTTCTATTTGTTCTTTGATGAAATCTTTATTTTCTATACCTGCATAAGCAAAGATAGTGGATCTAATTAACTGTGAACCTCCAAACCCTTTTTCATCTAATATCTTACCAACATTAAATAAACATCCTTTATCAAAGGTATCCTCTCTTCTTTCTAATTCATTCAACATTTTTTGAATTGGAAATTGTTCTGATAAAACGCCTTTTTCCGATAATACTCTTATTGCAGTTTCAATTCCCTTCTCACTATGGAAATCCTCATCTATCCAACCATCTGAATTTTGTTTTGCTATAAACTCCCGAATCAGTTTATCCTCTAAAATTTGACTTTGCAGTTTTTCTTCTTCATATGAATCTATATCATTTAGAATTTCTTTTTTTATTCTATACTTTATGGATGAACAAGCATTATCTAATAAAAATTCTATTGCTTTATTCATATGTTCCTCCTTTCACTTTTAATCTTTTTCCCTTCATAATCGTTACTGCTCTTAGCTAGTTATACTAATAGATGATTAAATTTCAATCTATACAAAATCTCCTTAGACTCCATTTCAAGCTTTAGATTTATAAACCACTCAATCTGAAATTTTGTACTGTTGATTCCAAATTGCAAATTAAGAGCTTCAAAAATACTAATATCATCGATACTTTCAAATATACTGCTCTTTATCAAGCATTGATAAATATAACGTTAGCAAGTTACTTCACGCCTCTCTCTACAGGAAGTTTTGGCTTTCAGTACGTCTTTTAATCCACCGAGATGGATTACAGCCTTTATACAGCTTTCTTTAAAGCTTCTGAACACTACACTCTAGTATTCTTTAACCTTTCTGCTGCTTATTTTGTTAGTATATAGTTCATTATATTGTGTCACTTCAAATTGTTTTGTCTATGCCACAATTATATTCTGTTAAACCAATATTTTCAAGATATAGTGAATTAACTTTAAAAATCTTATCTAATTTTAAATTTTTTCATGTGTAACCATCCTAGTTCATGTGAAATTAAAAGCACAAAGATTTCTTCATCATTATCCTGATTCCTTTAAATTTTTCTCTATTCAATTTGCATTTTTAAGGTGTCTTCTTCGAAAATCTACTATGTCATCTATAAAATCGCCCAAAAAAAGAGGCCAAAATTGCACTTTTTGACCCAGTTTTTTGCTCACTTTTCATCTCAAAACCACTATATGTTGTGGTCAAACTGTATTATTTTCTCTCTGAACCACAATACGTCATCATTATTATACTCTCAACGTGACTCGTATACGGAAACATATCCACAGGCTGCACTTCATCTACCTTATATCCATTTTCCACTAAATACTTAGCATCCCTTGCCATAGTAGTGGAATTGCAAGATACATAAACTATTCTTTCTGGACACATATTTACTATTGCTTCTAAGACTTCCTTTTCGCAGCCTTTTCTTGGTGGATCTAAGACTATTTTATTTCCCTTAATTCCCTTCTTCATCAATCTAGGAAATATTTCTTCTGATTTACCTACTATAAATTCTGCATTGTCTATATTATTTAATATTGCATTTTCTTTAGCGTCTTCTATAGCTTCTTTTACTATTTCTATGCCATATACTTTTCTAGCATTGGAGGCTATATATAATGAAATAGTTCCTATTCCACAGTACAAATCATATATAATATCATCTTTATCTGAATTCAAATATTCCATAGTCTTATTATATAAGACTTCTGCTTGAGTTCTATTTATTTGAAAGAAGGAGTTAGGCGATAAGTAAAATCTATACTCTCCAATATAATCTAAAAGTCTATCTTCTCCATAGAGCTTTATATACTCTTTTCCATATGTAATGGACGAATTTAGTTTATTAATGTTTTGATAGATACTGATTACATTTTCCTTAATTAACATATCTATTAATTCTTTTTCATTAGGTAATCTATCACTACCAGTAACTAAAATTACCATGGCTTTGTTGTTTCTATTAATTCTTATACCAATATGACGAAGTATTCCTTTTTTAGTTTTTTTATCATAGGGCCTAATATTATATTGGTTCATCCAGGTTCTGATTATCTTTAGTATCCTATCTCCTATTTCAGGTTGTAGAATACTACCTTCCATATCCACTATGTCATTGCTATTAGTTTCATAGAATCCAATAACAATTTTTCCATCCTTCTCTCCAACTGGTATTTGTACATGATTTCTATATCTAAAGGGGTTATCCATACCGATAGTGTCTTTTACCTCTACATCCAATAATCCAGCTATTTTGGCAAGATCCATCTTCACCTTATTTCTTTTCCACTCTAATTGCTTAGAATATTTATATTCAACAAGAGGTATGCCTCCCCTTGCCTCTGCTATATCAAAATCTAATACTACTCTATCCTTTGAAGGCTCAGTAATATTAACTACTGAGCCTATGGCAAAATTCTTTTTAATTTCATCTATTTTTACTACTACTTTATCACCTATCAAACCTCCAGCGACAAAGACAGTAAAGTTATCAATCTTTAGTACTCCATTACCTTCATGAGTAAAATCAATTATTTCTCCTTCAAATCTATCTCCTATGTTGATTTCCATATTTTCCTCCACCTTGTAATTACTTACTTAGTTATACCCTTATAAAATTAAATACCCTTCAAAAAAGGGTATTTATTAGAAAACTATTCTACAATTACTGCTGTACCTGAGGCAGTGACCATTAGCATATTTCCGCCTTGACCTAATACTTCATAGTCAATATCTACTCCCACTACTGCATTTGCACCCATTTGCCTTGCTCTGGATTCCATTTCTCTAAGAGCTTCCTCACGAGCTTGTATAAGTTCTCCTTCATAGCTTCCAGATCTTCCACCAAAGAAATTAGTCAGACTGGCTGCAAAATCCTTGATAAAGTCTACTCCCGCTATTACTTCCCCAAAAACTATACCCTTATACTCTGCTATTCTTCTTCCTTCAATAGTTGGCGTTGTAGTGGTTATCATCTTATATGCCTCCTCAAAATATTATTTTACAATCTCAAATAGCTTTTCTTCTACATATTCCTTAAATGGTTTCCCAGCTATATTTACCTTAGTCTCATCCATGAAATCTACCATTAATCTAAAGAAGTTAATTACTAACTTATTATCATCTATATAATATTCTGCTTCATGACCTGGTATGAAGATTACTTCTAATTCTTCAAATTTTGTTTCTCCGCTTAATTTCTCTTTTACATCATCTAAATTTAATGTCTTCACAGGCTTAACCATATTATTCATATTACCTAAGTCTTCTAACATCCACATGTTATTGTTCCAAAACTTTCTCTCTTGTTTAGTTGAATTGTTTAGAAGCTCTCTATTTGATATTGCTGATAATACTTTCCTTACAGATTCTTCATTGAAATCAGGGCCATATAAATATTTCATTTCTTCCTTACTTGCTACTTCTCTCATAAAAGATTCTGCTACCTTATCTCTTTCTGCAATTGATTGCCAAAAATAAAGCATCATTTCTACTGTATCAAAATTAATTTTTATTGTCTTTACCACCTAGATCGTCTCCTGTTCTTTTGCTATTTTAGTTTGATTCCATTATCTTGTATCGTAATAATACCTTCTTTGTATAATCTACCTACTGCTCTTTTAAATCCTGATTTGCTCATATTTAATTCTTTCTTTATAACTTCTGGCGGGCTATTATCACCTAGAGGTAAAAACCCATCCTTTTCCTTTAATTTTGATAGAATTACTTTTGCATCTTGATCCATTTGAACGTGAACTCTATCTCTTAGGCTTAGATCTAATTTCCCATCTTCTTTTACCTTAGCGATTCTCACTTCTATAATATCGCCTACTTCATAGGCTCCAAATAATTCTTTTTTGGGAATTAATCCGTCATATTTGTCATCCACCGCCACAAAAGCTCCAATATCTCTATTGATACTATAGATTGTTCCAGCTGCTTTATCATTTTCTTTATAAGGTGAATCTGTACTCAGCATATCCTTAATTTTCATAGTAGCACATATTCTATTAGATTTATCTACATAGACACCAACTAAATATTCCTTACCTTTATCTATTGAGCCAACAGTCTCGCTAAAAGGTAAAAATAGGTCTTTTTCTAATCCCCAGTCTAAGAATGAACCTATTTTAGTTTGGCTAACTACCATTAAATGTCCCAGTTCTCCAACTTGCAACTTTGCTCTATTAGTTGTAGCTATAATTCTATCCTTTGAATCATTGTACACCATTACCTCTATCTCATCTCCTACATTTAAACCCTTAGGTATTTGAGATTTAGGGAGTAGTATATCATCATCTGCATCATCACTTATGTTTAAATAAGCTCCAACAGAGGTAAATCTTTTAATTATTAGTTTTTGTACTTCCCCAAGCTTAATCATAATTCACTTCCTTCGTAATTCATTCTACTCTTATTTTATCACAATAACAATATTTTATCTCAATAATTTTGGAAAATTTTAAAGGGCGAACAAAGTTCGCCCCTACTTTAATTATTACTCGTAAATTTCTTTTTCTAATTTCTCTAATTGTTCTAATGCTTCTTTAGGCAATTTATCTCTTCCGCCCTTAAAGGTTTCCATATTTAATAAGAATTCTTTTCTATAATCAATACTGCTAAGCCACATTTTTTGATATTCAACACTATTCATATCTGGTATAAAACCTTCTATTTCCATAAATTCAATATCTGAAAAATTACCTAATTGTTTAAATTCAGCTTTTTTAGTTGCAATATCTTCAAGAATTTTTAAGGTAACTTCCTTTGGAATCTTTTTATCTAAGAAATGTCCTGTATTAAATATATAACATTCAACATTTCTATTTGCAAATAATTCCTTAAATTTTTCATAGTCGTTTTCAAGAGGATAAGTCCTAAATGGATTCGCATATGGCTCAATAACTAAAGCATTCATATCTACACCGCTAGCAAGTCTTTCGGCTGTAGATCTTTTAGTTGCAAGTGTAGCTCCCATTGTTGAAGCAAGTATAGGGTTATTTATTTTAATTACTGGAGGAATAACAGCATCTTTCATCAACCATGATATTGCATCTACTGGCTCATCAATTTTATTTACTCTATTTTCAGCCCATAATTTAGATTTAACAGCTCTACCATTACCATTTCTTAAATCTTCCGTTACTATTACCTTGTTTCCTTCGTCATCCAAAGTTATACCACAGTTCTGTACTGTAATCAAATATTTATTTGATGGATGGTCTGTTGGATAATCTTGAGTCTTATCAAAGTAGGAAGGTTCTAATGCAACAGATGATCCGTCTTCAGTTGATATTACATAAGCATCATCATGAAGAATTGTTATATCGTATTTTCCATCATGTTTTTCATGAGTAATGGTGGATTTTCCTGAACCTGATAAACCAAAAACACCTATTGTATATTTTTCATTCCCTGGGAAATTATATCTCTTCATACCGCCATGGCATGATGCAAATCCATTTCTATTTGCTATACCCCAAGCTAATGTCAATGTTCCTTTTTTATGTTCTCCAAAATATCTCATTCCACACAATAAAGCACAATTATGCATTGGATCAAATAATGCTAATCCATTTGGATGAGTTGGCGGATAGTATTCCGGATCGGATAATATATAGATATCTCCCTCTGGTAATTTAACTGAGTCTTTGTACATTTTAATGTACTCCTCTGTTATATATTGGAAGTTTAACATCCAGCTATACATTGTATTTTCATATCCTTCTGGTATTAATAAATGTGCTTTTACCATAAAGTCTTTGTCCAGTCCTATAACTACTTGGGCATGATATAATTTCTTATATCTTGTATGAAAAGCTGCCTCTCTTGCAATGCCAGCAAATTGTCCTTCGTCTACATTATTCTCTCCAATAATGACCCTTGCACCTGCAAATCGTCCTGTTATTTCACCATCATTAAATAAAAGTATTTTGGATTCTTCGTCTAATCCTAATTCTGTCGGCCTATGTACTGGCATATCTGTAACTATGGTACCTGGTGAATTCTTAGCTAATTTATACGCCTCTGATAATGAAGAAACCTTAACTACATTGTTGCCATAAAAAGTAGATTCAATTGTAGTACGTATAGGAGAAAAGATAGGATTGTTCTTAGTTATATCTTCTCTTCTATAGTTTGCTATTGTCGCCATTTTTGTCCCCCTCATAATATATTCACTGTTAGTATTTTTCAACCCTAATTATAACAGATATAATTATATTTTGGAAGAACAATATGACATGTTTTATAATTAATTATGTTATTCTACTTTGGTCTTTTTGTTTGATTAGTGTGTTATTATGTTAAAGTCTAAACTTTTCTTGAAAACCTTTTTGTAAATAACAAAATCCATAGTAAACAAATAGATATACCTATAATAAGGGAAAGTATATTTGCTTGATTATAGATTGCTTCTCCAATCCAAAAACTAGGCAAAATAACAGTACCATAACGATAAGGTGCTGGAATAAATGGCTTTGCAAACAGTCCCAAAAGAGTGATTGCTGAAAGCTTGCTTATGGCCAGACCTTCTACTTTGTTATTTGAAAATGCAACAATCAATATAGAAATAACAGCCCCCATCCCCATTCCTATAAAACTTGAAATAAGTATCTGGGTCCATGTTAAATTCGTTAAACGAAAAATAACCATTACAATAATAGTACAGCACAGTGACCAAAGCATTGGTAACACGATTCTTGCCAAAAGGTAGGTTTTATGTTGTGCAGGTGTAATTCCATAATATGTTCCCGTTCCTTCGTCTTTTTCATCTAACATGATAAACGCACACGCTATTGCTAACATCATAGGTGTTAAAGCAGCAAGCATTGCATCTGCTAAGGAATACCATTCTTCTATGGAAAAATATAAGTGTTTTTCTAAAATCTGATTTAAAATTGGCAATCCGAATTTAAAAACTAAACCTATTAAAAATGGAGACGGCAATAATGCCAAAAGTATTCCATCACGTCCAGCTTGTATCAGTCCCATTTTAAAAACTCTATAAAGCTGTCTCATGCCTTATCTCACCTCCTGCACCCTTTAAAGATTAAATTTATTCTTGACAGTGTTATAAGCAGAAAAAAACATAACCAAATAATAAGCACTGTTAAATTATAAAACACTTTTCCTGTTCCACTAATACAGTAATATATCAGATTCCATAAAGATGTACTTGGAATAAGATTAAATAGTGGATTCCCCAATCTAAATGCTGTCATAAAAGCAGGCAGCATCAATATAACTTGTGCTGGAACACATATTACCATATAATGATTCACCGTTTTTGCAAAAGAAGCAAAATATAAGCCTACAAGTGTAAAAATACAAGAACCTATAAATACACTGAATGTCATCAATAATATATTTGCTGCACTATTAACCCCAAAGAATATAATTGATAATGCTGCTAAAGTAGATATTACTCCTAATGAGATTATTTTTGAACTAATATATTCTATAGGCTGTAATGGTGAAATGCTCCAGAAACTATGCAATCCTTCTTCTTTTTCTAAAAGCCAAATACCGCCGATAAAAAAGAATCCTAGCATAGCGGGATCTGAAAGTATAATAATAGACGATACTGTATGCTTATATGTTGTGGGAATTGCTTTAAGTAAAATAATATATATAAATGTGATAAATGCATATAAAAAGTAAAATCCATACTTAGCTTGGTAACAGATATCATTCTTCAAAGCTTTTAAAACTCTCACAGTAAGCACCTACCTGTTAATTCAATAAATACATCCTCCAATGACTGCTCTTTAGAATGGATTTTTGTAATATTGGAGGATTTCAGAGCATACATAAAGTCCATATCATTATAAAGCTCTGAGAGTAATACATTTTTATTTTTATCAATACCATTCTTAATGTATGAAAACTCAACAGAGGTATTTTCTTTTGACTTGCGAAGTGTTTGGGGCGAATCTAATGCCTTTATAGCTCCATCGACTATAAAAGCAACTCGATCGCAAAGCTCTTCTGCATCATGCATATTATGTGTTGTAAGGATAATGGTTTTCCCCTGTTGTTTTTGTTCCAGCACAATGTCTTTTAAAATTCTTGCATTAGCTGGATCAAGTCCACTGGTCGGCTCATCCAGAAACAATAGTTTCGGATTATGCAGCAAGCACCTTATGAATCCTAATCGCATTTTCATTCCCTTTGAGTAACCCCCAACTTTTTTATTTGCATCTGAAAGCAAACCCATTCTTTCCAATAGAGGGATAGGGTCTAATGATTGTTTTTTGTAGAGAGAGGAAAAGTAATTGAGGTTTTCCATAGCAGTAAACTTATTGTAAAAATTCGGAAACTCAAAATCTACGCCTATTTCCTCATAGAAATCAGATAAGTGTTTATTTACTTCTGAGCCTAAAACCTTTACACTTCCTTGATAATTAGGTAAGACACCTGTTAATATTTTTTGCAAAGTACTTTTTCCTGCACCAGATGGTCCTAAAAATCCAAATATTTCACCCTCACCAACTTCGAAACTTACATCCTTAATTATATTGACAGAAGTACCGGGATATTTTGCAAATACATTTTCAACAGCAATCATTTTGTATCCACCTCCACAATCTCGGAAATCAATCCATTTACAAGTATATGCATAACAGATTCCTTTACATTTTCATCTTCTTTTTGCAGATACAATGATGACATAAATAATACCTGACATGCTTTTGCTGCTATAGTTAAATTACACTTAAATGTAACACCCATTTTCTCAAGCTTCTCAAATACTTCAACATCTTCTAGGGTATGCATCTCTATTAAATCTGGTGGAAGCTTTCGATATAAATATGCTATTGTCATTTCATCAGTCTTTTCAATTAGTGGATAATGCTGAGCACTTTCCAGCATCCAGAAAAATATTTTCTTAGTTAAGTCAGTGGGCATTTCCGATTTGTTTTCACTTAAAAACTGTTCCATATTTTCTCTCATTTCACGTTGACAATTATTTAAAATATCCATATATAGATGTTCTTTATTAGAGTAAAAACTGTAGAAAGAACCCTTAGCAATTCCCGCTGCCTTCACTAACTCATCAACAGTTACTTTTTTTAAACCATACTCAACAAAAAGTTTCTCACCTTCTCTAAGCAAGGTTTCCTGTATGGCTTGTTTTTCACTTTCGGTAAATTTAGGCATTTTAAACCTCCTTTCTATATGACTATTTATATTCTTTTAGTCATATAGATAATAACATGATTTTGCTAATAATACAATAACTATTTTAAATTACATGATTTATATTGATGTGATGATATAGACTCTTGAATACAAAAAAATAACAGCAGAATTTAATCTGCTGTCTTAGGTTTAAAACTTTAATTTAGATAATGCATCTGCCAAATCCGTATTCAGCGGCTCATTTTTTTCCTTCTTCTGCTGTTTCATATAATTAGCTACTTCCTTTTTAGATACATTATTCTTTTCTTTTGCCTTTCTTTCATTAAATGACGATAGTTTTTCTCTGTATCCGCATTGACAAGCAAATATTTGTGCTTCCCCTTCTCCACGCAGTTCTAATTTTTTCTTGCAATTTGGACATCTTGCGTTTGTCTCTCTGGATATATTTTTCCTATAGCCACATTCTCTATCTTGACATACATACATTTTTCCTTTTTTTCCTTTGACCTCTAGCATAAATTTTCCACATTCAGGGCATTTATTTCTAGTCATGTTATCATGTCTAAATGTTTCATCACTGTTCTTTATCTCTTTAACTACAGTTTTAGAGTATTCTTTCATTTCCTTTATAAAACTATCTTTATTTAGCTTACCTTGGGAAATAAGCCCAAGTTTTTGCTCCCATTCTGCTGTTAATGCCGGAGACTTTAATTCTTCTGGTACTAGCTCTAATAGCTGTTTGCCCTTTGATGTAATAAATATATCCTTACCATTTTTCTCAATTAAAAATGTATTAAACAACTTTTCAATTATATCTGCTCTAGTGGCTACTGTACCAATACCACCTGTTTCTCCTATTATTTTTTTCAAGGTTTTACTTTCATCACTCATATATTTTACTGGATTTTCCATTGCTTGAAGTAAGGTTCCTTCGTTAAATGGTGCTGGCGGCTTGGTCTTTCCTGTTGTTTGCACCAGTGATATTACCTTTAGTGTATCTCCTTTATTGATTACTGGAAGATTTTGATCCTCATTATCTTCTTCATCTTCATCATAATAATTATTTAAGTATACTTCCTTCCATCCTGCTGATATTACTCTTTTCCCTTTAGCTATAAAGTTTTCATCACCTATTTTAGCCTTAATAGTTGTTTGTTCATATTCAGAGGGAGGATAAAGTACTGCTAAAAATCTTTTAACTACTAAATCATATATTTTTCTTTCATTATCATTGAGCTCTGACAATAAAACTCTTTGCTCAGTAGGTATAATGGCATGGTGATCTGTTACTTTAGAGTTATCTACAAAAGATTTATTAACTTTTATTGGGCTAGCAAGTATTTTTGATGCAATCTTTTGATATTGTCCTATACCACAAGCCTTGATTCTATCCTTTAATGTATCCACCAAATCATCGGATATATATCTAGAGTCTGTCCTTGGATAGGTTAATATCTTATGATTTTCATATAATCTCTGCATTATAGATAGAGTTTCCTTTGCTGAAAATCCAAATATCCTATTTGCATCTCTTTGTAAATCAGTTAAATCATATAGCGTTGGAGCGTATGATTTCTTAAGGATTTTTTCTACCTCTATTACCTTAGCATCTTTACCTTTTAGAGATTCTAATATTTTTTCGGATTTACCTTTATCAAAGGTCTTTATATCTTTGGTTTGATTATCCTGCCATATTAATTTTAGCTCCTTTGTGTTAGCAGTAATCCCATAGTATTCTTTTGTTACAAATTTTTTAATTTCATCTTCTCTCTGTGCAATCATAGATAGTGTAGGAGTTTGTACTCTGCCACAGGATAATTGAGCATTATACTTTACTGTAAGTGCCCTAGTTGCATTTATACCTACGAACCAATCTGCCTCAGATCTAGCTACAGCAGAATAATAAAGGTTTTCATATGCCTTACCATCCTTTAGATTATTAAACCCTTCCTTTATAGCTTTATCTGTAACTGATGAAATCCATAATCTTTTAATTGGTTTCTTTACATTTGCCTTTTCTATAATCCACCTAGCTACAAGCTCACCTTCCCTTCCGGCATCTGTAGCTATTATTATTTCCTTTACATCCTTCCTATGCATTTGCTCCTTAACAGCATAGAACTGCTTACTGCTCTGTCTTATGACTTCCAGTTTCATCCTTTCTGGAAGCATTGGAAGATCTTCCATACTCCAAGTCTTATATTTTTTATTGTATTCTTCGGGATCAGCTAATGTAACTAAATGACCTAATGCCCATGTTACAATATATTTATCTCCTTCTAAAAATCCATTTCCCTTCTTATTACACTTCAATACTCTGGCAATATCCCTGCCTACAGAAGGTTTTTCTGCTAAAACTAATATCTTATTCATATAAACATCCTTTCATTTAATCCCTTTTTTGTTCTTCTATCTTTTCCACTAATTCACTTAGATAAATCCATCTTTCCATCTTTTCCTCTAATTTATTTTCTATTATTTCTTTTTCCTTGAAAAGTTCTTGAAGTTTTGTATAGTCACTAGAAGCCTCTGTCATCTTAGTTTCTATATCCAATATATCGTTTTCAAGTTTTGCAATGGTCTCATCTATTTCGTCCCATTCTTTTTGCTCCTTAAATGATAATTTTAAGGGTTTATTATTTTCCTTTTGTCTTTCCTTTTTTTCTGGTTTCTTTTCTACCACATTATTTTCTTTTTCCATTTTAGATACTTCTTTAAAATATTCATAATTTCCAGTATATCCTATTATTTTTCCGTTTCCTTCAAATACAAATAGTTTCTCAACTACCTTATCCAGTAAATATCTATCATGAGATACTATAATTACTGCACCAGGAAACTCATCAATGTAGTCTTCTAATACAGTCAGCGTAGTTACGTCTAAGTCATTTGTCGGCTCATCTAGAAGAAGTACGTTTGGTGCTTCCATTAACACCCTAAGCAGATGTAGTCTTCTCTTTTCTCCTCCTGAAAGCTTACCTATTGGTGTCCATTGAAGTTCTTTAGGGAATAAAAATCTCTCCATCATCTGAGAAGCTGATATCTTTTCTCCATCAGATGTTTCGATATATTCTCCCCCTTCCTTTATAAATTCAATGGCTCTAAGATTATTATCCATATGAATATTTTCCTGAGCAAATACTCCAATTTTCACTGTTTCCCCTATATCTACTGTTCCTTTGTCTGGATTAAGTTTACCTGAGATAATATTCATTAAAGTTGATTTGCCACTTCCATTTGGTCCTAGGATACCAACTCTATCATCCCTTAGAACAATGTAGCTAAAATTATCTATAACCTTCTTTCCCTCAAAGGACTTCTCTATATTCTCTATTTCAATTATTTTTCTACCTAATCTTGTTCCTCCTACAGATATATCAAGCTTTTCATGAGGAGAATCTATTTCTCTGTCATTTAGTTCATTGAACCGCTCTATTCTAGCCTTCTGCTTTGTAGTCCTAGCCCTTGCTCCCCTCATCATCCATGCCAATTCATTTCTAAGCAAGGATTGTCTTTTCCTTTCACTGGCGACTTCCATTTCTTCTCTTTCCAGCTTTTTCTCTAGAAAATAGTTATAATTACCTTTATATGAGTAGATATTTCCTTTATTTAATTCAATTATTTGATTAATTACTCTATCTAAGAAATATCTATCATGGGTGATCATAAGGAGTGCTCCCTTTCTTCTGCTTAGATATTCTTCAAGCCAATCTATTGTAGTATTGTCTAAATGGTTTGTAGGCTCATCTAATATAAGTAGTTCGGCAGGATTTATTAAAGCGGATGCTAAGGCTACTCTTTTTCTTTGACCACCAGATAAATTTCCTATCTTCTCATTAAAATCTGTAATTCCAAGCTGAGTTAATACTGATTTCGCTTCAGATTCCAAATCCCATGCATTTGCTTCGTCCATTTCTCCAGTTAATCTTAGAATTTCTTCATTCTTTGTATTTGGATTCATAATAGCTTCTTCATATCTTCTGACTAACTGAATATTTTTAGAGTTACCTTTGAAAACCTGCTCTACTACAGTAGCATTAAGATCGAAGTCTATATCCTGTGGAAGGTATTCAACATTTACATTATTTCCTTTAATTACTCGCCCAGTATCAGACTCCTCTATACCTGCTATAATCTTTAGAAATGTGGTTTTACCAGTGCCATTTATACCTATTAAACCTATTTTATCACCATCATTTATTCCAAAATTTATATCCCTAAATAATTGTTTTTCGCTATATGCCTTTGATAAATTCTCTATAGATATTAGATTCATAATATTACCCTTTCATTTAAGTTTTCTAACTTAATATTATAACATATATTAGACATGCAAAACAAAAAACGAAGAATTAATTCTCCGTTTTTGCTCTAATATTTTTAATTTGTTTATGATAATCTATAGCTGGTTCTTCTTTAATTTTTAATATTAATCCTTGTTTTTCCTTTTTCAAGCTGCTTCATTTTATTTCCTAGTCTTTTTAGACCTTAACCGCTTTAATAATTAATAATTCAACTACTTAATTAAATCGTTTTATTGTCAACCTATAACCCCAATTAGCTAGAGCACATAATGCCAATACAAGAATACCTCTTAAGGCCATTTCAAGCCATAATTTATTTATAATTAACCCTATTAAATGAAATGATAAAAATATACTCCCTATATAAAGTATGATAAATAGAGTTAGACATAAATTTTTCTTTTTCTTCTCTCTGTCTATATACTTTAATACTTTTATATAGCCGAAAAAATACCATAGGATCCCTATGAAGAACAAGAACATCACGAAGATATTTAACCATAAACCTCCAATCCTGGGAATTTTATAGAAGAAAGTATCCACAATCAAAAGACCAGCATAAAAGATAATCCAAAGAATCGTACCAATGGTCAAATTCTTATTGCTCTTGACTACATTTGTGCTATCTTCTAAATGTTTAATCATACCGGCATCTCCTTTCAGTAGTTCGTCTAAACTAACTTTATAAAGGTCACTTAAAATAATGACACTAACAATATCGGGATAGCTTTTTTCATTCTCCCAATTAGATATTGTTTGTCTTGAAACATGTATTTCATTTGCAACTGTTTCTTGAGTAAGTCCTGCTTTTGAACGAGCAGCTTTTAACTTCTTACCTATCTCCATTTGAATTTCCTCCTTACACCATTATTGTTTCATAATCTTGGGAATTCGTCTATCAAAATGCTTTTCCATTAGCTGTTTTTAGACTGTCAAAATTCTTTGACATATCTTAGAATCAAGCTTTTTCAGGTGTTACATTTCATGAAAGTTAATACAGTGTAAGTTAAAAATAGAGCGGTTTCATAGTTATTCTAATCATAAAATGTTACTGTTCACACTAAAAATATCACCAATACCATGCATAATCATTTCAAATGATGCTGCTGCATTCCATATATTGATCTACTAAATCACCTTCTAATTTACATTATACTTCATGCTGATAAATATTGGTAACACTTATACCATATTACGGTAATTTATCATTTCTATTACATCCATTATATTTTTTTATCAAAAGCAAATTTCCATAATATTCTTCTTTCTGACTATACTTTCTTTCTAATTCTATATCTATTATTTCACTATCATGAAAATAGCTAGTCCAGAGAAAATGTTTAATATACTTATTATTAGGGAAATTAATCTCGTCATTAATAATTACTCCATAGGCTGAGTTAAACACTATATTACTATAAATTCTCCCTTAATTAATATTTCTATCATACCTTCAAAATAATTATATATTATCTCTATAGTTCCATCCTTCTCCAATGATTTAACTTTGCTTCTTGATATATGTAATATATTAGCGACTAATTTATCTATCCGAATTTTTAATTGCTGAGAATTACATACTGTAATATAATCTCCCTGTTTAAACTCCATATCATCTCCAATAATATAATAATCTACACTTTCCCAATCAATATCTGCTTTGTTCTTTAAAAATAATTGCTTATTCTTTCCACAGTCTAAAGCAAACTGTAAATCATTCATTAAAAATTTGTTATACTCAATCTTAGAAATGTCAGTCACTTTTATTCGTTCATAAATACTTAAATTATAAGTATGCTTGCATTTTTCACATTGATAAATCAACCATATATCTAAATATTTTCCATTGGCATTTACTCTAAACTTCCTTGTATTTATATATGTTGCTTTACATCCACATCCAGAACAATTGCGAATGATTTTATATGAATCCTTTTGTATAATCTTATATTCAATTTTTCTTAAATAGCCCATTTTGCACTCCTTTGTTTATGAGAGATATTCAAAAGGCTATTACATTATATTGTTTATTTGCAATAGCCTTAACTATGCAAAATAAAAAGGTGTACCCATACTTTTTCCTCCTTAAATTTTGTTCTATTTCCAAAATCTATTTTAATTCCTTTTATGCTACGTTTCTACCTTAAACTCTTTTCATAAAAAAGAATAAGCCAATACACTTAAAGTGCATTGACTTATTATTCTCTAATTGTTTTTTTCATTTTAAGGATAATACGCTGTATACTCTTTTCAGATAAAAAGTATTTCTTAGCTAATTCCATAATTTTATGTCCTTGCTGATAATCAGCATATATTTGTTGATTTCGTGCATCTAATTCCCTACGAATATTGGTTCTCTCTCCCCATTCTCGTCTATTATTATCTTTTCTAGGAATGTATATATATTCTCCATCAACGTAATTATGAATTAATTCAATAATTTCTGCTGGCAGAATATCTTCTGCTCTCTTATAGCTCATTTTGCCCTCCTAAAATAATATTCTTTTAGGAATAGCAATGGCTATATGGCAAATTAAATTTTTCAATTAAATTGCAATAGCCAATGCTATGCAAAAATAACATATCTTCTCATAAAGCAATCCCCCTTCTTAAATTAGTATACTTTATGTGAACTTAAGATGCAACTGTCTACACTTTCATCTAATATAACTAAAATAACATAAAAAACGGCAAGATTTTACTCTTACCGTCCTCCTATTTTCTATTTAATTACCTGTATTAATTATGTTTTTTTATAACAGGTATCCATACTTCAAACTTTGCATCTTGCGGATCTGGTGATAGATATACTTCAATATCAGGTCCATTGGCATATTCATAGCCTGATGTAGGAAGCCATTCAGTTACAATTCTCTTTTCAAGTTCTTGTATAGAATATGGCATAGTACCTTCTCCATAAAAAATTGCCCAAGTTAATGCAGGAACAATATATTCTTCAAACTCTTTATCAATAGGCTTATCACTTGCAACAGCAATATAATACTTCCAATTTTCTTCTTCGTTACATGCACTTACTCCAAGTACACCCATGGGCTCAGAATTCATCATGGAAACAAGCTTTTCCACAGTTCCGTTCTCTGCTACCCTTTGCCACATTTGTGGAACAATCTCAAAGTTTTTCTCAATCTCCTTATATAAAGGTTGTGCTACTCCAATGATTCTAAAACTATCTCTCTGTTCAATTCTATAGTTCATCTCCACATCTCCCTTAATTGTTATTTTGAAGCTAATTGGAGGGAATGCTTTGATTAATGCACCTTTTACTCTTGCCTGCGATGGTGTAATTCCATGTACGCTTTGAAAAGCACGGTTAAATGCAGTAGGAGAATTATATCCATATCTCAAAGCAATATCAATGACTTTATCATTACTATTTTGCAAATCAACAGCTGCCATTGTCATACGTCTACGACGAATATATTCTGCAAGAGGTACATTTGCTATATAGGAAAACATTCTTTGAAAATGAAATGTAGAACAGCAAGCAATCTTTGCAATCTGTTCATAATTAACTTCATCTTCTAAATGTTCTTCAATGTAACTTATGGCACTATTTAATCGCTCTATCCATTCCATCCTCTTCTCTCCTTTACAATCAAGTATAATGTAAGCGAACTATTTTTTCCTCTCTATTAATGCACAAATAAGAGAGCTAGAAAAAAACTTCACTTTGACAATCTTCATCTGATTTTACGTTAATTTTTCTATCAATATTTTCTCCATTATTCTATCTACATTATTTTTATTCACTTTACCAGTTTCACTTTCCATCGCATTTGCAGTACCGCAAGCTGCTCCAACCTTTAGCATGGTTTCAAAATCATAGTTTCTGTTTATAGCTACAGCAAATCCAGCAATCATAGAATCTCCTGAACCTATAGGATTTAATGCTCTAATACTAGGTATTATGACTTTATATACATCATCCTTGTGAACTGCCATAGCCCCCTCTTCCCCTAATGATACAACTACTATTTCAATATCCTCATTTGACAAATCTTTAGCTGCTCTAATTAATTGTTCATTAGAATCAATCTTTATACCAGTTAAATCCTCCAGCTCTTTTTTATTAGGCTTTACTAGATAGGGCCCCGCATCAATACCAAATCTTAAAGCCTCTCCGCTAGTATCTAATATAAATTTTTTATCCTTTTTCTTTGCAAGATTAATCATATCTCCATATATTTCCAATGGTACACCATAGGGTATACTTCCTGAGGCACAAATAATATCTGCTTTTTCTAATAATTTTTCATATAAATTTAGAAATTCAGCAATCTCATCTTCTGATATAGATGGTCCTCTTTCTAATATTTCCATTTGGTTTCCATCACTGCAAATAACAGCTAAACAAGATCTAGTTTCTTCATCAATTTTTATAAACCTATGTGAAATATCCATATTATTCAAGCCTTTATCTATATAATCTCCACTGCTTCCCCCTAAGAATCCAGTTGCTATTACCGGCTCATCTAGAGTCTTTATTACCTTTGTCACATTCAAACCCTTTCCACCAATTGTATATTGATAATTATCCGTTCTAAAAATCTTCCCTTTTTCAATCTTATCTATATTGTATCTTCTATCAATGGAAGGATTTAAAGTAATTGTTAATATCACATATATTCCTCCTATCAACTACTTATACTCTATTTTCACTCCCACAAATCCTAATTTTATCCATAACTACCTTTTTTGCAGCACTTTTAGCGGGAGTTAAGTAATCTCGAGGATCGTTAGCAGTTGGATTTTGATTGAAATATCTCTTAATTTCTTCGGCAAAGGATATTTTAATTTCAGTAGCTATATTTACCTTGCATATACCATTTTTAACCACCTCAATTATATCTCCATCTCCTACTCCTGACGCTCCGTGAAGCACCAGGGGAATATCTATTATTTCATTAATTCTTTCTAGTCTATCAAAATCTAATTTAGGCTCTAACTTATATACTCCGTGGGCAGTACCTATAGCCACAGCTAGAGAATCTATAGCAGTCTTATCTGCAAATTCTAAAGCCATATTAGGATCTGTCAGCAAAGCATCTTTATCATCTATAATTCTATTATCCTCCTGTCCTCCAACTCTTCCTAATTCAGCCTCCACAGTAACCCTTTGCTTATGAGCGAATTCTACTATTCTTCTTGTAATATGAATATTTCTTTCAAAGCTTTCCATGGATGCATCTATCATAACAGATTTATATCCTGCATTGATGCATTTTTTTATGAAATCCTCATCTGAACAATGGTCTAAATGTAGTGCCACGGGAATATTCGTCTTTTTAGCCCCTGCTTTAAGTATTGACACCAGATATTCTAATCCGGCATAATTCACAGTTCCAGGAGTAGTCGCTATTATTACAGGTGATTTTAACTCCGTGGCTCCTTCTAATACAGCCTGTATAGTCTCTAAATTATGTATATTAAATGCTGGTACAGCATATTTATTTCTCTTTGCATCTAATAAAATTTCTTTAGTTGATATAATATCCATTGCTTCTTCCATCCTTTTAGTAAGATTAATGATCTATTTTTTTACTTTAATAATAATAAAATCATAAAATATCGATTATATATCAATATCTTATTTTCCATTTTATTTCTTCTTCCCTTAGAGCTTTAACAATTTTAAGATTATCTTCCCGTGTGAAAATTTTATAAGCATATAATGCAGCACCAGCTACAGGTGTTAATATTGGGTTTATCAATTCTATATTCATATTCAAGTTATCTAAATATGATTTTAATGGCTCTAATATATATATCCCTGAATTGAAAACTCCTCCTGAATAGGATACTAATACCTTTTCTTCTAATAAGAAATCCAGTTTTTCTATTAAAGCTTTAGTTGTAAGATAATGCTCATAGGCTGATTGGGAAAATACATCTATTGCAAATTTATCTCCTACCTCAGCGGCTTCATGTAGTATTATAGCTAGTTCTGCAATCTTGTCCCTTTTCATCTCATATGTAGTATAGATTAAATCTATTAAATCAAAATCATTTTTGATATTAAGTTTAGACTTAAATATATCATATAATTGTGTTTTTTCCAGTCTGCCATCAGCTTCCTTTGAGAATATCTCTATAGTCTTCTTTCCTAACCAATATGCAGAACCCTCATCACCGCAGAAATATCCCCATCCTCCAGCTCTATGCAATTTACCGTTTTTATTCATACCAAATCCTATTGCACCAGTACCCGCTACTATATTTATGCCTGGTTTACAGGCTAATGACCCTGCCCATGCTGCTACAGCGTCATTAGCACATTCAAAAGAATTCTGCTTAAAAATATCATTTATAATTAAATCCATTTTTTCTGCATCATCCAATATTTCTCCATAGCCCGGTATTCCTATAAAGGAATAATCAATTTGTGATATTGTAGTATCTGCTTTCCTACATACTTCATTTACACCGTCAATTATAATTTCCTTAAAGTTTTGTAAAGATGTCTGTTTATAATGACAAGTGGCCTTGGTAGTATGTCCCAAAATCTTTCCATTTTCATCTATAATTATAAACTCTGTTCTAGTTCCACCACCATCTATACCTAGAAATATCAAGAAAACTCCCCCTATCATTATAAATCTTGTCTATTAAAATTTGTTATAGTAATCTTTCATATCAACTACAGTTTTGTTTAATCTTGACTCCTCTGCTGCAAATGCCATTATATGACTCTCAACAGAAGCCTTAGCAGAGGTTAGAGCTTTACCTTTATTTGATTTAATCAATGATAGAAAATCCCCCATTATACCTGTATCTCCGCCACCATGACCTCCAGCTACTACTTGTGGGTTGATAACTCTTTTTTCATTAGATGCAAATAACTGTACTTCAATTTCGTTCATACTGTCATCACCACGAATTACACCTTTAGTACCCATTATTTTTATAGTTCTATGGACTTTATTTGTAAATGCTGATAAGTTAAAATTTACTGTGACTCCATTTTCAAATTCAAGTATAGTAGATTGATGATCCATAACATTATTGTCACATTCAAAAACACATCTGCCATAAGGGCCTTCCTCCAAAGCTTTATCAATTGATTCCACAGTTTGAGTCTCTGTAATTACAGTTGTAGGCCATCCTCCTATATTCTTATAATATAATTTTTTTGCTGAATAAGGACATTCATTTTCAATTTTACAGCTAAGGCATCTACTCCCAGCCTCTTTAGGTTTTCTTTCTGATTTAAAATAGCTCAACTCACCAAATGAAGTAATTCTTGTGCAATTGCTTCCCACTAACCACAATAAAATGTCTAAGTCATGGCAGGATTTTTGTAATATTAAGGGGCTGGATAGCTCCGAATTCCTCCAGTTTCCTCTTACAAAGCTATGAGCAAAATGCAAGTATCCAATATTTTCATTATGTTGAATAGTCATCATATCCCCTATTTCTCCTTCTTCTATAATTGCTTTTAAGGTAGAATAAAAGGGGGTATATCGCAGTACATGACATATCATAAATACTTTGTTATTTTCTTCTGCCAATCTTCCTAACTCAATACATTCTGCCGGATTATTAGACATAGGCTTTTCCAATAAAATATGATAACCCTTTCTTAATGCCTGTGATGCAGGCTGAAAATGAGTGTTATCAGGAGTTGCAATGATTACAGCATCACAAAATTTATCCTTTGTCAGCAGCTCTTCCCATGTTTTAAATTCATTCTCAGGAAGTATATTATGTTTCTCACAAAACTCCTTTCGTTTCAAATCATTAGGCTCTGCAACAGCTATGAATTCAATGTTTTGCGGATATTTCAACCCATAATTTCCATAAACATCCTTTCCACGTTGTCCAGCTCCTATTAAAGCAACTCTTATTCTATCCATATTGACCCTCCTCAAATATATTGCAATTAACAATTAAGGAAGCGATCTGCAGTCACTAAAAAGATCCCAAAGACTGATCCTAACAAATGTTAATTGTTAACTGTTAATTATATTCATAGATATTTACACCCTTAACAACTCTATTAACTAACCCACTTGGACTAGGGTTATCAGGTTCTATCTTTGTTTTGATTGAAACCTTCAGAGCCAGTACCTGAGCAAATAATGCATACAGCAATGCTGCAAACTCATCGTCATTAATATTATTTTTTTCCTTACTTAAATAAATATAATGATCTGATAATTCCTCAACCTCTTTTAGATAATTGTTTGAAATCGCAATGACTTTATGATCTCCTAAATCATGATATATTTCATTCAATAGATCTAAATCATATTTTCTTGAATATTCATCAAGTGATAAAAAGATAAATACTAAGGTCTTATCATTTAAAATTGATTTAGGACCATGTCTAAATCCTAAAATCGTTTCACTAAATGATGTTATTTGACCTCTAGTCAGCTCTAAAAGCTTCAGAGAACTTTCCTTCGATAAGCCATAAAAACTTCCAGACCCTAGATATACTACTCTTTCAAAATCATAATCTATTAATTTATTCAGCTTACTAAATTGATTTTTTAGAACATCATCACCTATTTCTACCATTTCCATGACCTGTTTCTTTTTTTCCTCGAAAGCTTTAATATTAAAAACCAATACCGCTGCAAGAGTCATACAAGAAAAACTACTAGTCATTGCAAATCCCTTATCATTAGATTCTTCAGGCATCATGAGCAGTAGTACATTTTCTTTATTCTGAGCTATTTCAGCTAATTTTCCATCTTTGTTACAGGTAATGAAAACATGGCTGACATCATCTATTAATTTATTAGCCAAATCATATACTGCAATACTTTCAGGACTATTTCCAGATCTTGCAAAGGAGACCAACAAGGTAGGAATATTCTTCTTGAAATAGGTCTCTGGATTAACTACGATATCAGTACTAGGTATTGATTCAAAAATATAAGTTTTGCCTTTATTTAATTGAGACGAAACAATATCACCTATATAAGCAGAAGTACCTGCCCCTGTAAAAATAACTCTAATATTTTCCTTAATTAAATTTTCGGTAATGAATTTATCAATCTTTTCTCTCTGAAACTCAACAATCTTTAATGTCTCTAACCAAAGTTCTGGCTGCCTAAATATCTCTGTAGCTGTACTAATTCCCTTTAATTCTTTCCAATCATGAACGCTAGATCCAAACATTTTATCACCCTCCTAATCTTTTTTAATAGTGGTATTGTAGTGTCATCATGTTGTCATTACCACTATTTTTAAAAATTTATTTTTCCAGCAATATAGAATATTTAAATTTATCTCCTCTTGCAATACTTCTTGTATATTCAACTACATCTTCATTATCATAGGTTGTCCTCTCTATCATCATACTAGGTAATCCAGAAGTATATTTAAGCAGTTCTGCTTCATCTATTCTAGTAAGAACCGATCGAAAGACCTCTTCTGCTGATGTGATGGATATGTTGTACATCTTTGCAAATATATCATACATAGGATTTCCTTCCAATAGTTCTTGAGTCAAACCTGAAAACTTAGTGTAAGGTACATAGCTGATTTCTAACATCATTGGCTCATTATCTGCAAGCCTAAGTCTAGTGAATACATATATTTTTTCACCAATATTTAGATTCATCTTTTTACTTAGCTTCTCACTGCAACTAATAATCTGGAAATCTAGAACCTTAGATGATGGTATTTTACCAGCTTTTTTCATCTCTTCTGTAAAACTATAAAACTTTAATAAATTTTGTTTAAACATCTTAGGTGAAACAAAAGTACCTTTACCATGAAGCTTGTAAATATAACCTTCTTTTTCTAACTCCTGAATAGCTTGTCTAACTGTAGAACGACTTATATCATAAATATCACATAGCTCTCTTTCAGATGGCAATTGATCATTTTCTCTAAGATTACCTTCTTCAATCATATTTATAATAATATCCATGAGCTGAAAATATAAAGGCATTTTATTTTGTTTATCTATAATTTTCATATATATTACCACCCTATTTACAATAGTGGTTCGTACCACTTAAATCTAGTCTATATTATTTTGTAAAAATTGTCAATTACATAAATTATATATTACAGATTTCCCAATCTTTGCTATTTTAACTTTTCTACGATAAAATCTGTATCTAAAAAAACGCTTGTCTTTTATCCTTATCTTCTATGTCTTCAAATCCTAACTGATAAACCGTTGGATTAGTGTTAGATTTTACAGTTAGTAGTTTATGTTTTGAATCATAGGAACAAATATATCTAGTATAAGTAGTATAATTATACTTTTCGTTTCTAACAAATCCATTTGGCATAGTCATTGCAGCCATTATATTATAAGAATATGAAAGTGCCTCTTTTGAACTATTGGACTTAACATTCATTTTAGTTAGATAAAATGCTTTAATAAACCTAGAAATAGGGTCATAACCTCCTGGCAAATTTTTAGCAGAGTTAAAATCTACAAGATTGTCTAAATCTAAAATTTGCTTCAGTCTTCTAACATGAAATTCAAAGCCTGGTGAATTGGTCATTACATCATATGGATTCTCATAATATATCAATTCCCCTTTTCTAGGTTCAATAATAATGCACCTTTTAGTAGAATCGGCAAACATAAAATGAAAATCTGGTGATATTACATTTTCCCCCATGTGATCTTTAGTAGACATATGAATATTTGGTAAATCCTCAATTAATTCCTCTACAGATTTGTAGTTTGTAAGGGCATATGTCAAGTAATTCAGACTAGAAATATTAATCTTTTCTGATTTACTTTGATTAGCATAAAGATTGAACCCTGAAAAAGCATTGGTAATTCCCATTAATCCATGCTCATTTATACCGTCTTTCAATGGATCTCGATTTTCAAAACATATACCTAATGTCTTATACTTTGAATACAAAGGCTTTCCCATTAAATCATTACAAAACTCATACCTTTTTGGCAAATAGATTATATTGTAATTTAAAGGAACTTCATAATCCATTGTCCTACCCATAACACAACCATCTTCATAATTTATTTTTATACCTGTACACATATTATCCCTCTTTTATTATAATGTAAGTGAACTATTTCTTCCTCTATATTAACACACAAATAAAAGAATTATTACAAAATTATCAATAACCTAATTACAAAAACGGAGAATTAATTCTCCGCTCTTATCATTATTTTATTCAACTATTCCAAGAGTTCCTTCACCTTGGCATTCATCATCTAATTTTATTACCCTTTTTTGCCATCCATTTCCTCTATATATCCAGTAACCATATAAGCAAACAATAAGGTTACTAAAGCTCATAGAGAACCATATACCTGAAGATCCCCAGTTTGTAAGATGTTTAAATATCAATATCATTGGAAGTCTCACAAACCAAAGTCTGCCTACTTCCATAGCCATGGAATATTTAGTATTTCCAGAACCTTGGAATAATCCTTGTAATACGCTAAATATTCCCATCAACGGCATAGATAATGATATATAAAATAAATATGTCAAACTTAGTTCTATAACAGAAGGATCATCCTTTGACTGCATAAAGAAATTGATAATAGGGTTATCAAATACTATTAACAGTATACATCCCACAGATCCTATGATGATAGTAAGTTTCAAAGCCTTGTGAAATGCTTCCTTTACTCTATCTATTTGATTTGCACCCATATTTTGCCCAACTATTGCAGTCAGTGCAGATCCTAATCCCATAGCTGGCTGCATTACTAATGAGGTTATTCTGTTAACCATAGCATATGCTGCTATAGTAGCTGTTCCATATGAACCAATAAATCCATTTAGTACTATAAATCCTAAGGATGCTCCTGATTGCCCAATTGTAGAAGGTAAACCTACTGTAACTATTTCTTTAATTATTTCTCCATTAAATTTAAATCCTCTAAAGTTTGGTCTAATCTTATTCTTCTCACTAAATAACATCATAAATCCAACTACAGCTAAAATGGCTCTAGATATTAATGTAGCCCATGCTGCTCCTGCTATACCCATATCAAAAGTAAAAATAAATATAGGGTCTAAGATTACATTTATAATTGCAGAAATACCACTAAGTACAGTAGGAGTTATTGTATCTCCTTGTGCATTCATCATTGAGTTGATATTAAAGAATAGAAACATAAAAGGCATATCTAGAAATGTAATTCTCAAGTAAATATTTCCTAGTTCAGCTAAATCACCAGTAGCACCCATTAATCTGATAATTGTTGGGCTTATGATATATCCCATAATTGTAAACACTATTGAGGCTAATAATGTAACTGCCATTAGTTGGGTAGAATATTCTTTTGCTTCTTTTATTTTATCTCCACCTATTAGCTGGGATAAAAGTGAAGTACCTGCTATAGATAAGCCAATTCCTAATGATATAAATAGGAAGTTTACTGGCCATACAAAAGCTGTGGCTGCAAAATGAACTGAAGATATCATGCTTACATATAATCCATCTACTAGATTGTATAATGTCTGGATAAGACTATTAATCATAATTGGTATAGAGAGTGTAATAAGTACTTTATATATACTTCCCTTTAATATCATTTCTGTTTTATTTTGTTTATTCATATTCTACCACCTTATTATATATTTCGGGTCACTAAACATAAATCTATTATATCATTTTATATGAAAAAGAGAAGTAGTAAAATTAAAATATGCAAAAATAATATAAGTTAGACGTCATCTGTCTAACTTATATTACCATGTGTCATAAAATTTTAAATACCCGAAACTTATAAAATATCTTGCTAAAATATTTTAAGAGGAAGGAGTCCTTATGGGGAAAGGATTTCCTTGTGAATCTATTGAGTACTCAAATTGAGTTTGCTCACTTAATTAATTGTTGTTTATCGGCTACCCTAACCCTTATGGTTTTCACTAACATGAATCCTAATAGGATAATACCTACATAGCCGTTTATTACATATATTATATTTACTAATCTATCAAACGGAACTTTTAAACCAATAAATACACCGATTGCAGCCAATACTACTGTTAGTATTCTAAATTTATTGGTCTTTTCTTCTGAAAATCTGGCAACAACTTGCCATAAAAGTGGAACTGCTGTTGTATATATACCAGCTACCACTATAAATGAAAATATTATAGCTAATGTTGAATTTATATTTCCAGCTAATATTAATGATGGTACCATTGAGCCAGCTAATTGTTCAATATTTGCAAGGATACCTAGAGTAATGATTGCCAATGCTACACTAAATCCTACAGCACCAAAGGTCACTCCAAGAACAGATTCTTTTCTGCTCTTACTAGATGCACCCATGGATGTCATAAATCCAGCCAGCCATAGCATACAAAACCCTACATACGAAGCCGCCGCATAAAACCAATTAGAGGATGCCTTCAATAAATTAAGCTGTGGTATTATTTCATTTGCTGAAGCTAATCCCTGTGGATTTTTTACTATAGCAGATATTCCTAGAATAATTGTTAGGAAAATTATAGCTGGTCCTATTTTCCCTATTACATCTACTATCTTTCCTAAGCCAAATATTACTGTTCCTGCTGCTAATATTCCCATCATTATTCCTCCAGCAAATGTTGGAAGTCCATATTGCTGATTTACAGTTGCACCTGCTCCTCCTATCATAACTATAAATGACATATATATAAAAGCAATAGAAAAATAATCATAAAAACTTCCAATTATATTCCCACAATAATATTTATATACATCACTTCCCTTAGGAAATTTATGTTTTTGGCCTACAGTTACAAAATCAATACCCACATAAAGGAATAATAAAAACACTACTACTACTCCTAATATTCCTAGATAACCATAGGAACTAAAATATTGTAGTACCTCCTGCCCTGTTGCAAATCCTGAGCCTATTAAAAATGCAATAAATGCGCCTGCGTACGTCATAACTCTTCCCCAGCTTATTTGCTGTTTTTCCATAATTACCATCTCCTATCATTGTTAATAGTAACTTACTTGGTTTATCTTAGGAAAAAGGGGCTAAATACAGCCCCTTTATTAATTTAATAATGGAAATTCTCATTAAAACTGAGTTACTTCAGTTATTTCTGTACTTAGTGCTTTTAGAGCCCTTTCAACCATTTTCTTTCTTAATTTGTATTCTTCTTCCTTTGGAAGATTTGGATTTCCAACTGGATAAGGAATTGCAATGGTTGGAACAATTCTGTTAGCTCCGACCGATTCAGAGATTGTAGTTATAGTAGACATATGAACTATTGGTATACCATATCTTTCGATTTCTTTTACCATTGTTGCACCGCAACGTGTACAGGTGCCTCAGGTTGATGTTAGTATAACTCCATCTACTCCTGCTTCTTTTAACTCTTTTCCTATTTCAGTACCAAATTTTATAGCATTTCCAACAGATGTTCCTGTACCTGTAGTAGTATAGAAATACTGAAACACATTACCTATAATGCCTTCTTTTTGATATTCTTTTAGCATATCAAGTGGTGCTACTCTATCTGGAATCTCATTAGCATATACAGGATCAAATCCACCATGAATTGTACAATATTCTCCAGTTAATGCATCTCTTCCACTTACATCATATTTGCCCCATTTTTGAGCACTAGCTGATTGAATTCTATCTGGATTACCGTGTGGAACCATACCGCCACTAGTTACTAGAGCAATTGTTGCCTTACTTAAATCTTTAATAGCTGATGCTGGTTCTACCTTATCAAATACTGGCATTGGTAATTCTGTTTCAAAAGGTTCACTATTTAAACGAGCTAGCAGCATCTCTACTGCTCTTTGAGAACCTCTTTTATCTGAGAAAACAGTAAGTCTCTTACCTTGGGAGATATATCCTTCTTCCTCTGGAAGACCTATTTCTTCATTTTTCATTAATTTAGTTGTTAATTTAGCCATTACAGGTAGTGCACTACGCATACCAGCAGCTGAATCTGTTACATTTACTACTAAAGCCTTAGATCTACACACATCTAGACCTGGATTTTCTATATACATACCTGTAACTACAGGAATTCCTAACTCATCTATTACAGCATTAGCAACTCCAGCACAAGCCATTCCATATCTCCCTGCATTGAAGGCCGGTCCTGCCACAACCATATCTGGATTTTGTTCTTTTATTACTTTCATTATATATTCTAATGCTTCTTCTTTATTTTCATTAAAGTAATTATCACCACAAATTAATGTTCCAATCACTTCTCCTTCTTCTCCAAGAAGACTATTAAATCCTAATGCTGGTCCAATATTTTCGTTCTTAAAAATTGGCGCCATTCCGGCCTTTTCTTCTCCACCTATTTGACCAAAGAATTGATTAACATAATATAATACTTTGAATTTCATATTTCCTCCTCCTTTCCAAGCTAATTAATATAATTTAACCGTACAGTTGTGATATCCAATTTCTGAAGTTGCTCCTATTACTGCATTTAACTCACATTTCAAACTTCCATCAGCCTCCAAACATCCTTCCCATCCTCCGGCTAAAGTTGCTATTGCCTTGTCACTTCCGATTACCTTATCTGCTGGTGGTAATGTAACTACATGGCTAACATTTCCTGTAGATACTACTGCTACTGCTTCTTTTGCTGTATCTGCTAATGGTTGGCTCATTCCATCCCAGCCTGAGCATTCATCAGTTATTAATACTGTCTTTATACCTGCATCTTCTAATCTCTTACAAATCATTAATAAGTCAGAGTCTGGATTACCATAGCCTTCTTCAGATATAATAACTCCATCTGCTCCTAAGCCCTTACATAATTTTGCTGTGTAATCACAGGTTCTAAATTTACCTTCAAGTGTAGTCAATTCTGGTGTAAGTATTACACCTAGGAAGTTTATAGTTTTTCCATGCTGTGCATATAAATCAAGGATTGCTGAATTATTTTGATGTTGATAAGTAGTTATCTTATCACATGCTGCAACACAGTTACCACTGATTACTGCTCCATCTAATTCCTCGTTTGGATGTAGAAGGGTTGGTAATATCAATTGACTATTCACACCATAGATATATCCATCATGTAATAATCCTTGAGAGATAAGCATTTCTACATAAGCTACCTTTGGTAGGTCTGAATATTTTTTGGATTCTTCAGCATGGCTTCCCATTTCATATACTAATACCTCATCTGGTTCTACATTTCTTCCAGCTTCTCCTACAAACTCAGCAGCTTTTAATCCTGCCAATCTAACAGTTGTTTCGTGAACATGTGGAGCTAATCCTTCCACAGGTATAATATCAACTACTAGGTTGAAAGTCTGTGAAAATGGAGTCCATTTTGCTCCTTCACCCCACATATCAATTACACCCTCTTGGAACCCTACAATATCACCAACTGTTACTATAGCTGCACCATAAAGTACATTTACTTTTCCATCACCTAATTGAGCCATTTTTGTAGATACTCCTGGGAAACCATTTCCATCTCCCTCGATTTTCACTCTAGGCTCAATAACGTCTTTTACTGGAATAATTCTTACCTTTTCTCCAGGTCTCGCCACATCAAGCTTAACATCTTTAATTCTGTCATCTTCTTTAAGCTTATTGATCAATTCCTCTTTGTTTACTGTTAGAACTCCATTTTTTACAGTTGTTTCATTTCCTAACTGGATGTCTTTAATATGGATTCTTCTAAGTTCAAGTTTCAAGGAAAGTCACCTCCATTTTATTTGTAATTTTTAATTATAAATCCTTTTAAATTCTTCTAATGATGACTTTAAAAGTTCACTGTCAATTAAAGCATAATCTTCACCATTTACCATATCTGGTTTCCTGATGTTCATATGTTTTTTATAGTTTTCTATGCTGTTTTCAATGGTTTCTATATAAATATCATTTACTTTTTGTGACTTCTCACCAATTATGATTGAACGATATGGAGAAAAAAACATTCTACTACTTGCTCCTAGAGGATGATTAATAAGTTCGAAACCTGTATGAACTAAATCTCTGACTTTAAATAACACATCTTCAAAGCTACCTTCAATAAAGATTACTTCTTCATAATTGTTTTTTACAGTCGGATTATTAGTCACAATTTGATAATTTATCTTACTTATCATAAGTTTCCCTCCTCCCATATCATCATAGAAATCTTATTGTTTTCTAGATCCATTGTTAAAATTTTGTAAATTCATCTCTCATAGCTTTAACTTCTTCAATAATTGAATCAACATCCAGAACCATTTCCATCATACCAATTTGCTCATCATATACATCAGCATTTACTGATTCTTTGAACTCTGGCTCTACTGCATGATACACTTTAAGTCCCAACGGAACTCCTGCTAATGGACCTGCAAAAGTTGGGTCTCCTGCCGTAACCGTTTCAGCTGCTAATCCTGCTGATTCAGCTTCTGCACCACCAATTAATACGATCATGTTTTCTGCACCGTATTTTTCAGTTAAATCTTTAACCCTTTTTTGATTCTCTAAGTCCATTGCACCTGCAGCCGTTCAGACAAAACATTCTGTTGCTGAAAATACTACTTCTGCTGGAGTGGTCTTTATACATTCTTCCATAGCTGGTCCTGGTATACCATCTCTGTCTCCAATAATGATAACTTTTGAGTTTTCATTAAAAATTGACATTTTTTCCACTTCCTTTCTTTGTTAATTCAGTTTGTTAAATGTTTTTCATTTGTTTCTTAAATACATTCTATATGTTTTTGCTTTGTATTTCAAGTGTATTTTAATAAAATTATTAAGAAAGTTTCAAAAAACATCAAAAGCCCTAATTTCAGATGACTCAAATCATCTAAAATTAGGGCTTTTAAAAATTTTTTATAACATTTCTTTTTTTATCTTGAGAACAAATTCATCTATATGCTCTCTTGCATATTTTTCTGCTTTGTCGGAATCCTTCTCCTTTATTCCCTCCAATACCTTTCCTAAAGTATGACTAAAGAGATCAATACTATCAAAATACTGCTCACAATAATGCCATAATCTTTCTGTATGATAATGCAAGGATGTTAATATGTCCTGTAACCATGGGTTTCCACAGGATGAGAATATAATATTATGAAATCGCTCATCATCATTAATAGCATTTTGGTAATCTTTGCTTATATCATAATTCTTGAGCCTAGATATTATTTCTTCCAACTCAATAAGTTTGTCATCACTTATTCTTTCAACAGCAAGTCTAGCTGCAAATGGATCTAACTCCCTTGTAACTTCAAAGATATATTTCATCTGCTTAAAATCAATAGGAGTAACTTGAGCACCGAATCTAGGAACAATATTTAGAAGTTTATCTCCATGTAATAGCTGAAATACCCTTCTAATAGGTGTTCTGCTAATATTAAATTCCTCCGCTACATCTACCTCATTTAAAACTTGACCTGGTTCATACTCAAGATGTATAATTCTATTTTTTAATATTTCATATATATTATCTGTGTCTAATTTACTATCACTCATAGTCATACTCCTTACTTAAAGTTATTATTAAGTATTATTATATTTGTTATAGACAAAATAAGCAAATAAAAAAAATTAATAACTAAAAAGAGGGCTATTTGCCCTCTTTTTAGTTATTCCTTAAGTCATACTATAGCAATAAGCATACTGTACCTATCCTAACTTCTTCACTACATTTTTAAGCATCTTTCTTATTGGAAGATTATAAGGACATCTACCTTCACAAAGCCCACACTCTACACAATGTACTGCTCTTCTTTCCATTGCATCATATCTTGACTTCGCCCATTCTTTCAAATTATATCTAGTATAATAGCCTTCCATTAAAAATTGTACTGGTATATCTATATTTTGAGGGCAAGGTAAACAATATCCACATCTCCTACAAAACTGAGAACCTAATGAATTTGCTTCTTCAAATAATTTTTTCTCTTCTTCATCTGTTAATTTCCTTTTATCAATACCTACTAGTGCATTAGAGCTTACTTGTTCTAATGTATCCATTCCAGGAATAGCAACAGATATATTAGGATTGTCCGCTATAAATCTAAGGGACAATTCTCCATTGGTAATGGCACCTCCTGCCAATGGTTTCATAACTATTACTCCAATATTCATTTCCTTAGCTTTTTTAAATACTTCCTCTGCCTGGCGTTCAACAGGATTATATGGACATTGTATAGTTGCAAATTCTCCTGTATCTATAGCCTTATCTAAAATTTCTGGACTATGAGATGTTATACCTATCTCTTTTATTATGCCCTTTTCCTTTGCTTCTTTTAGAGCCTTAAGGGCTCCATTTTCACTCAAAATAAAATCTAATTCTTCAAGACTCCTAACATTATGAAACTGATATAAATCTATATAATTAGTTCTAAGATCTTTTAAACTAATACTTAATTCTTGAAGCATTCCATCATAATCTCTTTTCATGGACTTTGTAGCTAGGACAAATTTATCTCTACCCACTTTTTCTAATGCTTCACCTATTAAACTTTCAGATTCATTATATCCCCTTGCGGTATCTATAAAGTTTATACCTCTATTGCATGATTCTTCAATAAGCTTAACTGCCATTTCATTGTCTACTCTTTGTATTGGAATTCCTCCGAATCCAATTACAGATACTTCAAGATTAGTTCTTCCTAGTATTCTTCTTTCCACTACGGTACCTCCTTATAGAACCCTTGCTTCACCTTTGTATATAAGACCTGTTGTACTGTCTACTGTAACTATTTCCCCATCCTCTAATATAGTTGTGGCATCCTGTGCACCTACTATAGTTGGTTTATTGAGATTCAATCCTACAATAGCAGCATGAGATGTAAGTCCTCCTTGTTCTGTTATAATAGCTGAAGCCTTTTCCATAAATTTCACCATTTCTCTATCAGTATCTTTACTAACTATAACATCCCCATCTCTAAATTTTTTCATCAATTCTTCCCCATTATTTGCAATACAAACTCTACCTAATGTGGAATCTTTACCAATTCCCATTCCCTTCAATAGTACCTTACCTATGGTGTGTACCTTTATAAGATTAGTAGATCCAGAAGTACCTACAGGAATTCCTGCTGTTATAACAACTAAATCTCCTTCTTTTATATATCCTTTATCTACTGCTGATTGAATAGATAATTCTATTACATCATCTGTGGAATTGCTATAAGGTGATAGCACTGGGTAAACACCCCATACTAAAGATAATCTCCTCATAACAGATTCTGTGGTTGTTGCAGCTATTATAGGTGATTTTGGTCTAAATTTAGATATAGCTTTAGATGTATAACCTGATGACGTTGCTGTAATTATGGCAGATGCGCCTAAATCCATAGCTGTAGTACAGGTAGCCTTTCCTATAGCATTAGTTGTAGACACTTCCGTTATAGCAACCTTGGATTTTAATATCTCACCATAATCTAATGACTCCTCAGTTCTTATGGCAATATTGTACATGGTCTTTACTGATTCAATAGGGTATTTGCCAGCTGCTGTTTCTCCAGATAACATAATAGCACTACTTCCATCAAGAATAGCATTTGCAACATCTGTTACTTCAGCCCTTGTAGGTCTTGGATTTCTCATCATGGAATCTAACATTTGAGTAGCCGTAATTACAGGTTTTCCTACTAGATTCGATTTCTTAATCAGTTCTTTTTGTACAAGAGGCATCTCTTCTGTTTGTATCTCTACACCCAAATCACCCCTAGCCACCATTATTCCATCAGATGCAGCAAGTATTTCATCAATATTATCTACACCTTCTTGGTTCTCTATCTTTGAAATTATTTCTATAAAATCCGCATTATTCTCTTCTAATATCTTTCTTATTTCTATAACATCAGATGCCTTTCTAACAAAGGAAGCAGCAATGAAATCAATTCCATTTTCAATACCAAATAATATATCATCTATATCCTTTTTAGTAATTGCCGGTAAATTGATTTTCACATTAGGTACATTTACACCTTTATGATTCTTTAATGTACCATTATTTAATGCTATACATTTTATATCCGTACCATCTATTATCTCTAATACTTTCAGTTCCACTAATCCATCATCTATTAAAATTCTGCTTTCTTTCTCGATATCATTAGGCAGTCCTACATAAGAAACAGACACAATACTTTTATCTCCTACTATATCTCTAGTAGTTAAAGTAAATATGTCTCCTTCTTCTATTTCTATAGTCCCTTCCTTAAAATCTCCTAGTCTTATTTCTGGTCCCTTTGTATCTAGCATGATCCCTATAGGCATATTCAGTTCTTCTCTAACTTTTTTTATGTTATCTATTCTTCTTTTATGTTCTTCGTGGCTCCCATGGGAAAAGTTAAGTCTACATACATTTAACCCATTTACAAATAACTCTTTAAGAACATTTTCAGACTCTGATGCTGGCCCTATAGTGCATACTATCTTTGTTTTTTTCATCTATTCTTCCTCCCTTAACCTAGTCTTTTATGTTTTAGTTTTAAATATTATATGGATAATATCTTTGCAGTATTATACATTTCAGTGTCAAATTCTTTCTTTATTTCCAAGGCCTCATTAATATCTATATCTATTATCTGATTACATTTGATACCCAACGCTCTCCCTGTTTTTCCTTCCTTTAGCAAATCTATTGCCTTAATCCCCATTTTACTAGCTACAATCCTATCATAGGAGGTAGGACTTCCACCTCTTTGAATATATCCTAGAATTGTAACTCGAGTATCTATTCCTGTTTTCTCTTCAATGGACTTAGATACATCATAGGCATTACCTACTCCTTCTGCTAGGACAATTATATGATGTAATTTCCCTCTATTTTTACCTTGAATTGCCTTTTTGCATACTTCATCTATATTAAACTCTACCTCTGGTACTATTATACTTTCAGCCCCACCTGCAAGACCTGCATATAATGCAATATCACCACAGTGTCTGCCCATTACTTCAATAACATTAGCTCTTCCATGGGATGTAGAGGTATCTCTAATTTTAGATATGGCATCTACTACAGTTTCTACAGCTGTAAAAAAGCCAATGGTGAAATCTGAAAATCCACAATCATTATCAATCGTACACGGTATACCAATAGTTGGTATACCTGCATTTGATAGTTCTTTAGCACCTTTAAGAGTTCCATCTCCACCTAATACTACCAGTCCATCTATACCAAATACTTTCAACACATTTAATGCCTTTTTAAAGCCTTCCTTAGTCTTAAATTCATCAGACCTAGCAGATCTAAGCATAGTTCCACCCCTATGTATTATATCTGCAACAGATGAGAGATTCATGTCATCTATATCACCATTTATCAAACCACTATATCCTTGTCTTATTCCCATCACTCTGAAATCATTAAATATTCCTGCTCTAACTACAGCTCTTATAGCAGCATTCATACCTGGGGCATCTCCGCCACTAGTTAATACTCCTATAGTCTTCATAAAATTCCCCCTTATTTAAAAACTAAATTATTCCCAATTCTATCATGGCTTCTTGAATATCTTCTGCCTCAAACTCTGGAGCTAATATTTCATAAAGTTCTTCCTCTCCTTCTTGAGCAAAGTATTTTATTTTCACAAGAAAACCTTCTGCCTTAAGTTTTTGTTCTACTTCATGTGCATTATTTAATCCTGTAGCCATATAAACAGCCGTCCACATATAAAAGCACTCCTTTATAAAATTCACAATTCACAGTTTATACCCAGTGGGCACTTACGCAGTTCACAATTAAAAAACTTAAGAAATTTTTACTGATTCTTCACCGAGTAATTTTTTCAGCTCGATTATTACGTTCTGTTCTCCTATATCAATCCATAGTGTTCTGTCTGCTACAACAGTTTTCTTCTCTTTTTCTAAATATAAATATACTGGTGTATCTCCACTATATTTTTTTAGAGTATCCTTAATTCTATTAAAAGTGTCAGTTGAGCTATTTGAAGATATCTTTAAGTATATCTTCCCCTTTTTATACATATTTAGCTCAGAAATTCTCTCAACTATTATTTTAGGTTCTTCTACTTCAGAAGTGCTAACTTTACCCTCTATAACAACTAATCCGTCTTCTTTTAAAAGTTTATTATATCTTTCAAAAGTAGTTGGAAATACTATACACTCAATGGTTCCATATAGATCTTCTAGTGTAATAAATGCCATCATATTATTGTTTTTAGTTATCATATTCTTCTTTTCAATAATTATACCACCAATGACGACCCTTTCTCCATCCCTTAGTCCATCTAAATCTCCGCCCATTTCTTCTTCACTGTTTCTTAAATCAAAAGTAGTCATAGTAGAAACCCTTTCAATTTCAGATTTATAAGGTTCTAAAGGATGTCCTGATATATATATGCCTACCATTTCCTTTTCCATTGTAAGCAACATATTCTGTGGAAATTCTTTTAAATCAGGCAGATGATCTTTTGAATTATTTTCATCTATTGTATCAAATATTGAAAATTGTCCCTCTATATTTCTCTTTCTATCAGCGTGAATCCCATCTATTGTTTTTTCAAATATAGATAGTAATTGTGCTCTATTTGCTCCTAAACTGTCCATTGCCCCGCATTTAATTAGGGATTCAACTGCCCTTTTATTCATTACAGATGAATCTACCTTTTCTATCCTTTCAATAAAATCTGTAAATCCTTTAAATCTTCCTGATTCTCTAGCTTTGACGACCGCCTTTATAAAGTTCTCACCTACATTTTTTACTGCTGAAAGCCCAAATCTAATTTTACCTTCTGAAACAGTAAATTTACTATAGGATTCATTTACATCAGGAGATAGGATTTCTATTCCAAGCCTTTTACATTCTTGTATATAAAGGGATACGGAATTTGTACTACCCATAACCGAAGATATAAGTGCTGCCATAAATTCTACAGGGTAATAGTATTTAAGCCAAGCAGTTCTATAAGCTACTATTGCATATGCAGCAGAATGGCTTTTATTAAAAGCATAGTTAGCAAAATCTATCATTAAATCATAAATCTTTGATGCGGTTTTTTCATCTACTCCGTTTCTTATGGCTCCAGATAAGGCAACATCTCCGTTTTCATCGACTTGACCATAGATGAAATTTCTTCTTTCTTCTTCCATTACATCCATTTTCTTTTTGCCCATAGCACGCCTTACTAAATCGGCTCTACCCATGGAATATCCACCAATATCCCTAACTATTTGCATTACCTGTTCTTGATATACTATACAACCATAGGTAACATCTAGAATATGCTCTAGTTTTGGATGAAGATATTCTATTTTTGATGAATCATGCTTACATGCAACAAATGTAGGTATCTGATTCATCGGTCCAGGTCTAAAAAGAGAGTTGGCAGCTATAAGGTTTTCAAACATATTAGGTTTTAACTCTTTTAAAAAGGCTCTCATGCCCGGAGACTCAAACTGAAATATGCCTAATGTCTCAGCCTTAGCAAACATTTCAAGTACCAACGAATCTTCATAATTTATTTCATTAAAATCAATTTTTACTTTATGATTTGCTTCTATTAGATTAACTGCATCTCTTATTACAGTTAAAGTTCTTAGCCCTAAAAAATCCATCTTTAATAGTCCTAATTCTTCTAATTCAATCATATTGAACTGTGTAGTTATTGCTTCTCCATTTCTTAATAAAGGTACATAATTTGTCACAGGTTCCTTGGATATAACTACTCCCGCTGCATGAGTAGATGTATGTCTAGGCAATCCTTCTACGGCTTTTGCTAGATCTATAAGGTTTTCGACTTCTTCATCATCATAATAAGTATCTCTTAAAACCTTATTTACTTCCAAGGCTTTAGATATGGTCATTCCTATTTCCATAGGTATCTGCTTTGCTATATAATCCACTTGTCCATAGGGCATGTTTATAGCTCTACCTACATCTCTTATGGCACCACGAGCTGCCATAGTACCAAAGGTAACTATTTGTGCCACATGATCTATTCCGTACTTATCAACTACATATTGGATAACTTCTTCACGTCTTTCATAGCAGAAATCTATATCTATATCTGGCATAGATATTCTCTCAGGATTTAAAAATCTTTCAAATATTAGTCCATACTGTAAGGGATCTATATCTATAATGCCTAAAGCATATGATACAATACTACCGGCAGCAGAACCCCTACCTGGACCTACCATAATGCCATTATCTTTAGCAAATTTAATAAAATCCCATACTATAAGAAAATAATCAGTATATCCCATTTGAATAATAGTATTAAACTCATAATCAAATCGTTCTTCTATTTCCTCAGTTATTTCCTTATATCTTTCCTTCAATCCTTCTACAGTAAGATGCCTTAGATACTCCTCATTAGTGAATCCATCTGGCACCTTATATTCTGGTAAATGCAATGTATCAAAGTCTAGTTCTACATTACATCTATGGCTAATCTTTACAGTATTTTCTAAAGCCTCTAAATGATCACTGAAAATATTTTTCATTTCTTCTGGAGATTTAAGATAAAATTCATTTGTAGGGAATTTCATTCTATCTTCTTCATCTACTGTTCTAGCCGTTTGAATACATAGTAACACATCATGAACTACTGCGTCTTCCTTTTTTAGATAATGGACATCATTGGTAGCTACTAAAGGTATATCTGTTTCTTGAGATATCCTTATTAATTCTCTATTAACCATTCTTTGCTCTTCAAGTCCATAATCTTGAAGTTCTATGAAAAAATTATTTTCTCCAAATATATCCTTATATGTTAAAGCAATTTCCTTTGCTTTTTCTACATTATTATTGAGTATATGCTGTGATATTTCCCCACCTAAGCATGCAGATAGTGCTATGATTCCTTTACTATATTTCCTAAGAATACTATGATCTACCCTTGGTTTATAATAAAAACCATTCACATATCCCTCAGACACTATTTTCATCAAGTTTTGATATCCTTCATTAGTTTCTGCAAGAAGTACTAAATGATATTGATTTTTATCCTTTGGCTCTCTATCTGTATATTTATCCATCGCTATATAGACTTCAGAGCCTAAGATTGGTTTAATACCTTTATTCTTAGCCTCTTTATAAAATTGAATAACACCGAACATAGAGCCGTGGTCAGTTATAGCAATGGACTCCATACCTAGTTCCTTTACTCTAGCCATTAAATTTTTTATTTTAATAGATCCATCTAACAGACTATATTCTGTATGGACGTGTAAGTGAACAAACTTATTTTCATAACTCATAAAATATCCCTCTCTATTGTCTATCTCATAGATATATTCTATCATAAAACAAAAGATTTCCCTATATATAAGGAAATCTTTTTGTTATTATTTGTTTAATTGTCGTTTGTTAGTTGCTTATCTATGTCCTAGCTTATCAATTACATTTTCTATTAAGGATAAATCTATGACTCTAAAATCATCTAATACTCTTTCAGTCCACTCTGGAGTAGGTTTATTTGACTGAAATTTCTTTGCTGTCTCTATACTTTCTTCAACTATTAATATGCCTTGTTGGTCTAGACTTCCTTTTTCCTTGGAAATCATAATAGTTTTATAAGGTGTTTCATTCGGTTTTATACTGCCTGATAATGGATGAGTAAGTAATTGATGCCCCTCATGGATTTTATCTCTTAAAAATTCTAGGATTTGTATGTAATTACAATCCTCTTTATAAAGCATCTCCATTTTATCCTTATATTTTTCATATACATATGGGTTATTTGTTACTATTATACTAGACATTTCTTCTATCTCCTCTCAATCTATCTGCAAGTTCTTCTATTTTTTTAAATCTATGATTTACTCCTGATTTTCCAACTGATGGATTAAGCATCATACCAAGTTCCTTTAGGCTTGCATCGCTATATTCCAATCTAAGCTCTGCTACCTCTCTCAAATTATCAGGTAATCTTTCTAAACCAATGGTATTTTCAATATATTTAATATTTTCCACCTGTCTCATGGAAGCATCTATAGTTTTACTTAAATTTGCAGTTTCACAATTTACTATTCTATTAATATTATTTCTTACATTTTTTAAAACTCGGATATCTTCAAGCTTTAAGAGTGCTTGATGAGCTCCTATAATATTTAATAGATCTACTATTTGCTCACCTTCTTTGATATATACTACATAATTTTCCTTCCTAGTTACTATTTTTGAATTTAATCCAAAGGAATTGATTACATTAGATAAGTCTACAGCATGTTCTTCGTTGCTCGTTACAAATTCTAAATGATAGGTTTTTTCTGGATTGCTAATAGAACCTCCGCCTAGAAAAGCTCCTCTAATATAAGCGCGCTTACAGCATCTATTTTTTATTAGTTCCTCTGGAATCATGAAATTGGGATTAAAAAAACTTGATTCTCCTCTAATAAATCCTACATCCTCTAATATCTTTTTTGATATATCCTTATTATTAATCACTATTAAGTAATTATTATTTTTTTTAAGTTGTTTATTTCTTCTGACCATAACTTCTACATCAGTATCGTAGATAGTTTTTAATAATGAAAATATTCTTCTAGCAATAGCTGCATTTTCAGTAGTGAATTTTAAGTTTATCTTCTTCATTCCTGATATTTGTATAGTTCCATTCATCCTAACAAGAGCTGCAAGTTCTGCTATAGAGCAACAACTATCAGCTAAAGGTATTCTTGACAATTCATTTTTAGTCGTTGCCGAAAATGACATCAAATCACCCCATTATCTCTATTTACAACATCTTTAATCCTTTGATAATCATATCTTTTTCATCCTGATATCTTACTAAATCTCTAGCCTTATCTATATGAACAAATAAAGCGTCAATAAACCCTTCTTTTTTTTGAGGAGTACAATCCATACTGTTGGTTTTCATTAGATACCAATGAACGGTTTTATAAACCATTTCATCTTCCTTTAGATTTTTATATTTATAATGGACCATGCCTATATATCTAACTACCTCAGCCTTTACGCCAGATTCTTCTAATACTTCTCTTAAGGCAGCATCCTTTATACTCTCATTTTTTTCTACTCTACCTTTAGGTAATACCCAATCTCCATTAAATTTCTTTAATAGCAATATGGTATTGCCAAATATCACAACACCTCCAGAACTTACTTCTTCAATCATTGAAACCAACTCCCAATATATTAATTAGATTATTCCCTAAAAACATACTAATTTAATTATACTATATTATTCCTAGATTTGCTAAATGATTTTGACTTATAATTATAATCTCAATATAATATATACATAGATATATTAAAAAAGGGGGCATTATAATATGAAATATATAGTTAAAAATTTAGAAGAATTACTAAAAATTCCAAGTCCTACTGGAAATACAGAAAAAGCTGTATCATTTGTAGAAGAAAAATTCAAAGAACTGGGAATAGTAACAAAACGAACTACAAAAGGTGCTTTAATTGCCACTATAGAAGGAAAGAACAAGGATAAAGAAGTAACATTATCTGGTCATGTGGATACTTTAGGCGGTATGGTAAAGGAAATAAAAGGAAATGGAAGACTTAAGATTACTCAATTAGGTGGCTATGTATGGAACACCATAGAGGGTGAACATGTAACTGTTGAAACCTTAGATGGAAAAACTTATACTGGCACTATAATGACCACTAAGGCTTCATCTCATGTCCATGGTGAAGGAACTAAAACCATAGAAAGAAATTCTGATAATATGGAAATAAGAATAGATGAAAAGGTTTTTTCTAAGGAGGATACTCTAAAGCTTGGCATAAATGTAGGAGATTTTGTATACTTTGACCCAAGAGTAGCCGTCACTGAATCAGGTTTTATAAAATCAAGACATCTAGATGATAAGGCTGGAGTTATATCTATACTTGGTATCGCTAAGCATTTAGTGGATAATAATATCACACCTAATTATACAACTAATTTCTTTATATCTACTTATGAGGAAGTTGGTCATGGTGCATCTGCTTCTATACCAGAAAAAACCTTTGAATTTATAGCAATAGACATGGCAGCTCCTGGAGAAGGTCAGACATCAGATGAATTCTCAGTTACAATTTGTGCTAAGGATAGCACTGGCCCATATGATCTTGAGCTTAGAAAGAGACTTATTGATTTAGCTAAAGAAGAAAACTTAAATTATAAAATAGATATCTATCCATTCTATGGCTCTGATGGTTCAGCAGCTCTTAGGGCAGGATATGATTTTAAAGTTGGTTTAATCGGCCCTGGAGTTGATGCTTCTCATAGCTTTGAAAGAACTCATATTGAAGCTATAGAAAATACAATAAATCTTGGAATAGCTTATTTGACTAAATAAGTATAATAAAGGGGATATTTCATAGCTAATTAATTAGTTATGAAATATCCCCTTACAACTGAATTAATCCAAGCTAAAAGTTGTCAGGAAGATTATACTTATAATCTTCACAACAAATTGGAAGTCTTTTACTTGCGTTTCTTAGAAACCGGTATCCATATTTCACTTTCATAATCAACTGCTCTGATATCCCCCTGTGCATACCACTCTATATTAGCGCCCATCGCTATCTCATAATCAGGATTTCCTGGAAGCCACTCATTAAATATTTTCGTATTCACGGATTGCAATGCTCCTGGCATAGGTCCCGAACAAGTAAACTTTGCCCATTCCATGTCTGGAAACTCAAACACAATCATTCCATTCGGTACATTTCCGCCATGATATGTACCTGCAATCAGATAGCGGAACTTTCCTTCTTCCCCAATATTGTCAATACAAATCCCATATTCACCTATACAACAATCGGAAATTACCTGCTGAATCTCTCCTTCAGGTTTTTCCTTCCCAGATAAAGGTGTCATATGCTTTTCACAAAACTCATCCCAGAATTCTGGAATTTCCTCATACGAATTATCGAAAGAAAATTCTCTCTCGAATCCAATTACCTTAAACCCCTGCATTTTTTCTACTACATAATCCATCTCATTTCCTCCTTGAATCGTTATTTTAATCTTCACAGGTAAAAATACATTCATCCCGCTTATATCTTTTTTCAGTTGCATAGGAGAACATCCATGAAATCGATTGAAAGCTTTTGTAAAACTCTCTGGAGTATCATATCCATACTTGTAGGCAATTTCTATCGTCTTCTCCTTATCTACAATAACATCCAATGCCGCAAGATACAATCTCCGGTATCTGATATATTCACCGATAGAATAACCAGTCATAAACTTAAACCCCTTCTGAAGATAGAAAGATGACATGTGAACTTCATTTGCTACATCCTCGGCGCCGATATGATCCAGCAAATGATTTTCAATGTATCCAATTACACCTCTTATACTTTCTGTCCACTCCATTGTTTTCACCTCCATATGCATCATACCATGTATAGGAAATTTAATCCTGTCATATTCTACACAAAACTGTCCATTAAATTCTAATTTTTTATTTTAACACAAACTTTTTCTAGATGCTCTCTAAAATAGAATGGATAACTCCCTTGGTGGCAAAATTATTCAGCAATATACTTGCACCAGCTGAAACCAGATCTCTTGCTAATGCTAGATCTTATTATAAATAGTTTAATCTCTGAACTTGTTTATCTATAGTATAAACTTAGATAAAATAATGATAACCTCATAATTCAAGAAAAAATTATGGGGCTATCATCAATCTGACTCCAAATTAATCTGGAGCTTATTTTTTACTATGGTATAAGATTCATATAACTTTGATAATCTTTTTATATCAAAGCATCAATTCGATAGCTTTAATATTCTCTTTAAGATACTCTATCCAATCAACCTTAAGCTCTTCATAACTTTTACCGAAGTACTCTTCATAGGTCAGTGTAGTGAAATCTTCAACCATTAGATATAATAGTTTTTCTAGTCCATATTCTTCTATTAAATAATTTGTAAAACTTCGATTGGCATCATAGTCAATATAATTTCCCTTACCCATAGGCCATTGCTTTTGATAAATTACTTCTCCATCCTTACCAAAAACTGTCCCTTCATCAATCTGTTCTGAGGTTAAATACTTCGAAAAATTTATTCCTGCGGCACCTAATATTGTAGATACCTTTATCTTTTCATCCTTATGTCTCATAATCTCATCTAGATCGCTTAGCACAATATTGTTTGCCACAAGAATTCCATTCAAATTATCATAGAATATCTTTTCTTCTCTGCTTAGCTCACCTTCATTTCCTTTTATCTCTACTATTGAATGGAGTATCCTTTTTATTTGTAATCTAGATGAATCTGAATATGCAAAATCCAAATAATTTGCCATACCTTCATCTAACCATCTAGGCTTATCAACCTTTATATTATGTTCCCAAAATGGATCAACTATTAATATATGACTATATTCATGTGCTTGGGATAGTAAACCTTTAAGAACTATTTTTCCTTGTCCTATTTCTGCAAAATTGATCTTTGCATTTATATCAAAATAATAATGTATCTTTGGAACATTTTCTATTGCAAGACTATAGTCATTGTAAAAATTAGGTGCATCTTTTTTTATTCCTTCTTTTATTCTTACTATATCTGAATCAAAATCCAGTATGACCTTTTCAATCTTTTTAGCAGTATCATATTGCTCATCTATAGTCTGTATATCTATGATAAATCCATTAATGCTTTTCTTTGTATTTATAGTTAAATATATATTTGGCTTTGAGTTATTTACTTCCATCCTGTTCATTAGACCATCTATGCTTCTTTGATAGGATACGTCTATATTCTTGTCTTTTCCCCATTCTTCTATATCTGATATATCTATTTGATTCTTCAATAATTCCTCTTTCTTACCCTTTTTTATTAGATACTCTACTAAATCAACTGATGCAGATTTAATGTTTTCCACTTCATCATTCGATGAAAATGGTTCAAAAAACCTTGCTCCGAATAATGAGAATTCATGATTTTCATAGTATTTAGAAAACTCTAGGTCTTTTTCTTCTACATCGAATATCTTTACATAAAGTCCTTCTGAAATCCAATTATCATATATATCATAGGATTTTTTTATAAGTTCTTTTTTAAACTCTTCTGTCCCTGCAAAATTGCTATTACATTTAATACTATCTTCTACTTTAGGTATAACGTGTTTCTCATCTATATCTATTTCTATCTTTTCTATTGGTGAAAATCCGTTGATCTTTTGTAAACTTTCTAAAATAGTATTATAGATATTTTCCTCGTCTTTTACTGTATTGGATATTTTTATGCTGATACTATCATTTGTATATGTTGTAAAGTAATCCCCTTTAGTTTCTATTAAGCTTACTTCTTTAACACATCCATTAGTGAACAATATAAAAACAAGTATTAGTAGAATCAATGATATCTTTTTCCTCATATTATTTTCTCCTTATAATGTTATAGAGTAAATGATTCCTATTTTTTAACTGTATTTATTCACAGGCTAATATTAAATGAATAAAGGTGTTAAATTCACCTTTATTCATTTAATATTCAGACTTTATTAATCACACATTTTCTGAATGCCAAAAAATGGAGTGAAACACGGCCCTCCATCTCCATAAGCACATGCACAATTATCAGTCAACATAGGAGGTTCTCCCATTGGTTGATACTCGTTATTTTTCCCTTCTTCCCCTATTTCTCCATCTTTATTCCATAGTACATCATTCAAAGATTTCATCCTTGCACTTCATTTCTACAATTTTTATATCAAAGTATCAATTCGATAGCTTTAATATTCTCTTTAAGATACTCTATCCAATCAACCTTAAGCTCTTCATAACTTTTTCCAAAATACTCTTCATAGGTTAATGTACTGAAATCTTCAACTATTAGATATAGAAGTTTTTCTAATCCATATTCGTGTATTAAATAATTTGTAAAACTTTGATTAGCTCGATAATTAATATGATTTCCCGTCCCCATAGGCCATACATTTTGAGAACTTATATTTAATCCAACTTCATCATCTTTCAGAATCCCTTTTGGTATGATAAATTTTCCAAACTTTACTCCCATTGTGCTTATTATTGTAGTTGCATTTATTCTTCCATCCTTATCTTTCATTACTTTATTTAGATTATTTACTTCTATATTGTTTTCCTTAAGGACTTTAAACATAATATCTATAAATTCTTTTGCTTCTTCATCTAATTTATTATCATTTTCTTTAGCATATGAAATTGATTTAAGCATTTCCTCTATTATAAATTTAGATGAATCTGTATATGCAACATCCAAATAATTTGCCATGCCTTCATCTAACCACAAAAGTGGTCTTACGGCATTGTTATTCTTCTTCGATTTAAAATAATTTCCTATTAATATGTGATTATGTTCATGTATTTGTGCTAACAAACTTTTAAGAACTATATCTTTTTCAGCTTCTGCGGAATTAATCAATGCATCTATATCAAAATAATAGTGTATCTTAGGCATATTTTCTATTACATGGCTATAATCTCTATAAAAATTAGGAGCATCTTTTTTTATTCCTTCTCTAATTCGTACTATATCTGCATCAAATTTTAATATGGCATCTTCAATTTTCTTTGCAGTATCATATTGTTCATCCATAGTATTTATATCTATGGTAAATCCATTGATTTCTTCCTTTGTATTTAAAGTTAAATATATATTTGGTTTTAGTTTATTCACTTCCATCCTGTTCATTAGACTATCTATACCTCTTTGATAAGATAAATCTATATTTCTATCATTTGCCCATTCTTCAATATCTGATATGTATACTTGATTTCTCAATAATTCCTCTTTCTTCCCCTTTTTTATTAGATACTCAACTAAATCAATTGATGCAGCTTGCACATTTTCTACTTCATCCTTAGATGCGAATGGCTCAAAGAATCTCGCTCCAAATAATGAAAATTCATGGTTCTCATAGTATTTAGATAACTCTAGGTCTTTTTTCTCTACATCGAATATCTTTGAATATAGTCCTTCTGATATCCAATTATCATAGATATCATAGGATCTTTTTATAAGTTCTTTTTTAAATTCTTCTGTATTTATAAATCTACTATTACATTTAATACTACCTTCTACTTTAGGTATAACATTCTTTTCATCTATATCTATTTCTATCTTATGTATTGGCGAAAACCCGTTGATTTTTTGTAAATCCTCTAAAATAGTATTATAGATATTTTCCTTTTCCTTCACTGCATTATATATCTTTATGCTAATGTTATCATTTTCATAGGTTGTAAAATATTCTCCCATTGTTTCTATTAAGCTTACTTCTTTAACACATCCATTGGTGAATAATGCAAAAATAAGTATTAGTAGAATCAATGATATCTTTTTTCTCATATCCAACTCTCCTTTATCAACCTTTAGAATAATATAAAGGTAGTACCATCATTTAAGGTAAACATTATTAATTTTAGCTTGTCCTTAATCCAAATACATTATCTCTCATAATAGTTTTAAAGTAATAAATTATCTTGATTCATTTGAGCTAAGATAATTTATTGCTTTACTTTTAAATTGACATTATATTTCATATTTTTCAAAATTTTTACTAAAATCAGTATAACATCCATAGGAAAAACTGTCAATCCATTGATTTGACTAACTCCTAGACATATTTAGACATGATTCGACATATTCCAGTGTATCTTATCATTCTTATATAAACAATTATATACGGACTTGATTGATACTATTTCTTTCACAAAAGAATGATACACTTTGTGAATCTAGATGTCCCTATTATTTATCTTATCTTTTATTACTAATTTCAGTATACTATATGATATAATATTGCCATAATTACCCAGTGTCATCTGGCACTTATAAATGACTATTTTATTCTTCTAAGGGAAATATATATTTAGAGAGGTGATATTATGACTGTAAATGAAAAATTTATTATAAATTTACAAGGAAAGTCTTTTGTAACCTATGAAGGGCTTCTTGATTTAGCTCATCAAAGAAATCTTATATCTATAGAGGTTGAGATAATTCAGATACCTACTAAGGAAAATAATATGACTGCCATATGTAAAGCTGTAGCTACTACTGATAAGGAAAGATTCCAAGATATAGGAGATGCTTCTCCTAATTCTGTTAATTCAGCTTTGGTTCCACATTTAATTAGAATGGCTTCTACTCGTGCAAAAGCTCGTGTTCTTAGAGATCTAACCAATGTTGGGATGACTGCGATAGAGGAGTTATCTATTGAAGATTCTATTGTGACTGATGGTGAAGAGGGCTATTCAACTTATCAAGAAGAACCTCCCACTCCTAGACAGGTAGAAACTATAAAAAAATTAGCTGGAGAGTTAAACTATCAAGTAAATTACGATACTTTAACTAAGAAAACTGCTGGAAATATAATATCTAGATTAATAGAAGAAAAGAAAAAATAAGCAGATTTACTTCTAGTGCTACATTTAAGAAAAACTTAAATATTGATAAAATAAATAATTCCTTGGATATATAATTCTTATCCAAGGAATTTCTATGATAACAATCTTATATTATCTTACTATCAGTATAGTTTATAGGTTTATAATTCTTCTTGCTCTAATATTGACCTAACAACCCTTTCCTTTTAGCCAATTTAACACATTTATTAAATACCACTAAACCTATGCTAAAATATAAAATAGAATTGCCTACCATAATTCCATAATCATATATTGAGAAATCAGCAAATGAATATCCTTTCCTCATAGATAACATAACCTTATCTGCCGCAGGTCTAAAAGGCAGTAAATTGTATATGATTTTATTTTCTGGACTTACCATAACTAAAGCTATTAAAAAATATTGGACTATATTTAGCAAAGATTGAATCTTTTTAAAAATAAGTGCTAAGCCTCCAAAAATCAACCCTATACCTAATATACTAAATATACCTATAAATATAGGAAACAAAATTGAAAATATCTTTATCTCAAGTTGATAATTGGTTGTCACCATAATAATAAATAATAGAACAATAGAAATTATCAAGTTTACTAACAAATCAGAAAGACTCCTTACAGTCACTATAGTTGAAAGCTTTATACCTGACATATTTAGCTGCTCTAATGTCCCCCTATTAGCATCATGTATTATGCCATAAGCAGCACCTGAATAAGCCATCAACATAATTGTCCATAAAAAATATCCTACTATAAATCCTTCTAAGCTACTCCCCATATCTATAGGGGAAATGCCAAAATTTATACCAAAACTTTTAACTCCTAGAAACATTGCCATAAAGAGTACATAAAAGATTATAATGTCTGAGATTGTATTAAACTTATATCTGCTCAGTTCCTTTAGTGTTTTTTCCATAGATACTTTAAATAGATAAAAGTACTTAGTCAATTAACTCACCTTCCCATCTGTGAGACTTAAATATACTCTCTCAAAATTGATATCCTTCTGCTTTATCTCTTTTATAAGGATGTTTATATTTTTTAATTCTTCTATGATTTTATATATATCTTGAAAATCCAATATATCTATTTCTATTTTGGATCCATTATTTATAAAATAAAAACCATAATCTAATCCCATTAATAAATTCCTGTTTTCTTCAGAGAGACTTTCTGCAAGCACAATTTCATAAGTCATTGTTTTAAACATATTTAATAAATTTTCCATATTATCTTTTGCAACTATTTTCCCCTTATTTAAAACAACTACATAATCACATATATCCTGAACTAAATTCATATCGTGAGTACTAAGCAAAATAGTTTTATCTAAGTCAGATGTTATATCCATTAAAATATTCTTAATATCTGAATGACTTTGGACATCTAGACCAAGAGTGGGCTCATCTAGCAAAATAACATCCGTATTGCAGATTAACGTCATAGCTATAGCAACCTTTTGCTGCATACCTCTCGATAAGTTGTTTACCATAACATCTCTTTTATCTGTCAAATTAAATCTATCTAATATCATATCTATGTCTTTTTCTAGTCTTTTTCCTCCCAATCCTCTTATACCTGCAAAGTAACGTAAGTTCTCTCTTGGGGTTAGTCTCCAGTAGAGATTTCTAGTACCTTCAAATACGGCTGAAATTCGATTTGTAGACTTCTTGTTGTCTTTCCCACATATCTTAATATCGCCCTTATCAGGAATTATTAAATTGCAAATGCTTTTAATAGTTGTAGTTTTCCCCGAGCCATTTGGCCCAAGTATTCCACATATACTTCCTTTTTCAACTCTAAAAGAAATATCATCCACTGCCTTAACCGTTTCATAATGCTTTGTCAGATTAATAACTTCCACAGCCTCCATCCCATCATCCCTCCGATTCCATTGTTAATAGATTAATTATATAATTTCTTTTGCTGTTAAATCTCTATATACCTCTTCCTCTATTCCCATATAGTATATATGAAAATATAGAATATTTCTACAACCTCAGTTAATATTTTGGGTCATGTTTTATATATGACTTTAGTCATATATAAAGTAAAAGGTTATATATAGTTTTATTTTTCCATAATCTATTCTTACTAAAAGAAAAAAATAAGCATTTTGCTTATTTTTCTTTTTTAGCTATTTCCATTAATAGCTTACTAAGTTTAATATTATCATGCCTAATATAATCTTTTCTAATATTTATTAAGTTCTCACCTATTAATTTTATATCTCTAGCTTTTAATATCTTTTCGTCATCTGCTCCCATCAATACTGGCTTAGAACCATCCATTATATATTTCTCAAGAGTATCTATAGGGATTTCTTCTTTATTTGCTATTACATAGTCTAAGAAATCTAATGTACTGTGCTTTAGTATTGCATTTACATGGTCTAATACATCATATCCATCTGTCTCTCCAGGTTGAGTCATTAAATTGGTAATATATACTTTTGGAGCTTTAGCATTATATATAGTATCTACTATATGGTTCACCAAAAGATTAGGTATGACACTGGTATATAAACTTCCCGGTCCAAGGACTATTAAATCTGCATTATTAATTGCTTCCACAGATTCATCTAAAGGATAAGATATCTTAGGCTCGGTATAGATATAGTCTATTCTGCTGCCAGCCCTCATTGCATCAAGTGGGATATGGGATTCTCCCTTTAATATATCACCATTTTCTAGAACGGCGCAAAGCTTCACGTCTTCTAAAGTCATAGGAAGTACCTTTCCAGTTACAGCCAGTACATTACTTGTCTCCTTTATTGCCTTCTCAAAACTACCATATATTTCATTCATAGCTGCTATAAATAAATTGCCAAAATTTTGACCCTTTAGTATCCCATCAGTAAATCTATACTGTAAAAGTTTCTCCATAGTAGGTTCCGTATTAGCCAGAGCCAATAAACAAGAACGAATGTCCCCCGGAGGAAGCATTCCTAGATCCTCTCTAAGTATACCTGATCCTCCACCATCATCTGCCACAGTAACTATAGCTGTAATATTAGATGTAAGTTTTTTAAGTCCTCTCAATAAAATGGAAAGTCCTGTACCACCACCTATGACTACAAATTTAGGTTCCATGGATAATTCTTTCTCTACTTTAAAACTTCTCATAAATATTCCCCTTTATTTTAATCTATAGTCTCTATGGCTTACTGCTACCCTATGACCATTTGTTTCCAATATGTCAGCTATTTCATTAGCTATTGCCACAGATCTATGGACACCTCCTGTACATCCTATGCCTACAATCAATTGAGTTTTTCCCTCTCTTGTATAATGAGGAATCAAGAATTCCAACATATCTATAACCTTAGATATAAATATATTGGTTTGAGACCATTTAAATACATAATCTCTTACATTTTCATCTTCTCCTGTATACTCTCTTAGTTCTTGAATATAGAAAGGATTTGGAATAAATCGTACATCAAATATCAAATCACCATCTAATAATGTCCCATGCTTGAAACCGAAAGAAATTACCGAGAGAGATATATTTCTTGATCCTTTTCCTTCTAGAAATATATTTGACATCTCTTCTTTTAGCATGCTTAAAGTCAAATTAGATGTATCTATTATATAATCTGCTCTTCCCTTCACATTCTCTAAAAGCTCTCTTTCCTTTTTAATACCTTCAATTATACTTCCTTCTGGGTTTAATGGATGAGGCCGCCTTAACTCCTTATATCTCTTTACCAATACATTATCAGCTGCATCTAAGAAAAGAATTTTATGTGTCATTCCACCATCATTTAATTCTTGTAATCCTTTGAAGAGATGTTCAAAGAATTCACCAGAACGAATATCAACTACTACAGCTACCTTATCTATATCTTTTCTAGATTTGTAACATAATTCCGCAAATTTCGCCAAAAGGGCAGGAGGTAGATTATCCATACAATAATAATTCATATCCTCCATTACCTTCATTGCTTGAGATTTACCAGCTCCTGACATGCCAGTAATCAATAAAAATTCCATAAAAACACCTCATTAGTTTATCTCAATATTTTTTATTCTGTCTAGAGGCAGATTTGCCTCTTTTGCTTTTCTTATTCCATTTTCAACATTTCCAACATCCTCTGGTCTATGGGCATCACTATTTACCATATAAATAACATCCACATCTAATAAAAGTTTAATGCTTTCTACAGATAATTGGCTATGTTTTGCACTTATCTCCAGAGCCGTACCATATTTGTTAGCCTCCCTAGCTAATTCTACAATATCAACTACTGCCTTAGATCCTGGATGAGAAATCATATTTATAGGATATTTCCCTAAAGCTTTTATATATGCTCTGGTATTTAACTCCTTGGCTTTTTCCTTACCTATATGAAAAATTTTAGATATTGGATTTAATACATATAATCCTATGCCATCCTTTAAAGTTTTTGGGGTAGCACCATAGTGATATCCCATAATTAGGAAGTCAATATATTTAAGGAGTTTTTCATCTACATCGAGAGTTCCATCTAATCCTACTAAATTGGACTCTATCCCAAGTAAAATCTTTAATCCCTTAGGCATAAATTCTTCATTCAATCTATCTATTTCATCTCTCATAAGAGGAATTCTTTTTTTCCTAACACCATAAAGATAATGTCCAGGTCCATGCTCAGTGATTGCAATTTCACTAAGTCCCTTAGCTAAAGCAGCTTCTGCATTATCTCTAATGGTACCTATTGCATGTTTACCTTCTTTTCTAAAACCACTACTATAAATAGTGTGAGTATGATAATCTCCTATTAGCTTTATCATCTAATCCTCTCCTAATAGCTTTATCTCTCTTTCAAGTTCTACGTTAAATTTATCTCTTACTACTTTTTGTATAACAGAAATCAGCTGTAATACATCCTTGCAAGTTGCATTATCAACATTGACTACAAAACCACAATGTTTCTCTGAAACTTGGGCTCCACCATGTCTTAGCCCACGAAGTCCTGCATCTTCTATTAATTTCCCAGCAAAATATCCTTCTGGTCTCTTAAATGTGCTACCTCCACTTGGTAGTTCAAGAGGTTGTTTTGATGTTCTTTTATATGTTAAATCTTTCATTGTTTCTTCAATAGCTAAGTATTCTCCAGTTTCTAAGCTTAGCTCCACTTCAAGTACAATCAAACCTTCATCCCATACCCTACTATTTCTATATCTAAAATTCATCTCTTCATTTGTATATTTCCTAATTTCATTATTTTTATCCAATGCTCTAACTGTTGTCACTACATCTTTCATTTCCCCACCATAGGCACCTGCATTCATTGTAATTGCTCCTCCTATGGTACCAGGTATACCAGATGCAAACTCAAAGTTTTTTAGACTATGCTTTAAAGCTACCTTGCTAGTAGTGGATAATAAGGCTCCAGCTTGACAATAAACCCTAGTCTCATCTACTTTTATTTTATTAAATCCTTCATTTACTTTAATTACAACACCTCTTATACCACCATCTCTAACAAGTAAATTGCTTCCATTACCCATAATTAAAAAATCTATATTATTTTCTCTTGAGAATTTAATTACTTCTATTAGTTCCTCTTCATTAGATGGAATAACCATTACATCTGCTGGTCCACCGATTTTAAATGTAGTATGATTTCTCATTGGCTCATCTAATAATATTTTTCCAAAAGATTTATTTTCAAACATTTTCTGCATTTCTTCTTTTTTCAAATAAACCACTCCTTATGTAATCTCCATATCTTTATTATTGTATCAAATTTCCTATAGTATTACTAATTTATTTTATATTCATCATAATATAATATTCTTATATGCTACTCTTTATGTGCAAAGAAAAAGTAGAGCTTAAGCTCTACCTAGTTAATTCATCTAAAATATTTTATATCTACATGTTTTCTAATATAGAATATGCCTTAAATTTATTTTTAATTATCAGTGATAATAAACCGATACCACACAATAAAATCAACTGATATACTAGTATAAAAGCCCATGATATAGATCCAGTATATAACTTCCCTAGAACTGGTGCAATTACAGGCATAGCTATAAAATAATTAAATAGATTTGCTGACTTTACGGTTTTGCTCTTTAAAGAAATTAAAACTCCTAGAAAAGTAGTAAAAAAACATGCTATTAATGAATTAATAAATATAAAATATATAGCTTTGAAAGAATAGAAGTTTAAAACTAAATTTTTATATTCTATAAAATTCATTATTATAAATAATATGTAGCTTATTCCAAAAATTATAGCTATAATACTTAAAGTTACAATAACTATATATATTACCTTCCCTAAAAAAATATATGCCAATGGTACTGGTGAGAGCAAAAGTGTTTCTATTGTTTTTCGTTCCTTTTCTCCGGCAAAAGAATCTGCTGTTAACCCTGATGGAATAATACTGGCTATAATCTGAAAGACAAATCCCATTATATACCAACTTCTGTTCAATATACTTTCTTTTGCAGATATAGGTATAATAATCCCTATAACAGCAATAAGCATTATATAATATGATATAAATTCTTTCGATTTTAATAATTCTTTTATTTCTTTTTCCATAATAGCTTTTATCATATTGCATTTTCCTCTCTATGGCTATCTACATAAAGTTTATTCAAATCAAATATTTCATGTTCTACATTTACAATATTAAAGTCATATTCCATAAAGATTTTTAGAATGTTATTTATATCATTTAAACTATCAATCTCCATCTTTATAGAATTCATATCAAACTCTATATTATCAACCTTATTCTTTTTTAATTCCTCTTCTATTTGTTCTTTAAATTGATATAAATCTTGAATAGTATTTATTACAATTCCTATAGATTCTTTATTCCTTAATAAACTATTAATATTATCACTATATACAATTTTTCCTTTTTTAATTATAGTAATGTATTCGCATAGTTTCTTCACTTCTTCTAAGTCATGGCTACATAAAACCACAGAGATTTTTTTCATTTTAACTAGCTCCTCAATAAGTTCATGAAATTCACTTTTACTTATAGGATCTAGTCCATTAGAAGCCTCATCTAATAGAAGCAATTTTGGTTCATTGATAATTGCCCTAATTATTCCTGCCTTCTTTTTTATCCCTGTGGAACAATCTTTAATAAGCTTATTTTTAAACTCTGAAATTTGAAACATCTTAAGATAACTATCTATTCTATTCTTTAATTCTTTATTCTCTATATTATAAAGCCTTCCATAAAATATTAAATTATCATAAATACTTAATCTATCATATATGGACATATTTTCAGATAAAATACCTATGTTTTTTCTAAGCTCATACCCATCATCAGTTGGATTTAGTCCCAATACCTCTACTTCTCCCTTATCTTGCTTATATGTTCCCCCTATAATCCTTATTAATGTTGTTTTCCCAGCTCCATTATGACCTAATAATCCATGTATACATCCTTCATTAAAATCAACGCTAATATCATCAAGAGCTATATTATTCCCAAAGCTTTTCTGTACATTTTTAACCTGTACTATTTTATTCATCTATCCTTTTCTTTCCTTTCTTTTTATTATAATATCCATAACCCTTAGTTATAATTGCTATAGCTAAGAATATTGCAAAGTATCCCCATTGACTCATTAACCTTCCCCCTGTTCTTATATCTCTTTATTTAAATTTTTAGTCCATCCAAATACCTATTGAAATTCTTCTTTTGAAATATGAATTCCTATATTGTTCTATTGTATATTAAAGCCATTATATCCTTACTAAATGCCATAGTCAACTTATTGATTTTACTGGTTTTTCGACATGTTTCGACATATCTTAATATAATATATAAAATAAAAAGGTTATCGTCGTCACGATAACCTTTTTATTTTATATATTATTACTCAGCCATTTTCTTATATTGATCATATCTTGCCTTAGCATCAGCCTCAGCTGCTTGGAATAATTCATCTGCTATCTCTGGGAATGTTCTTCTTAATGAAGTATATCTAACCTCAGAGTTGATGAAGTCCATAAATGGTTCTGTTGGCTCTTTGGAGTCAAGAACAAATGGATTCTTTCCTTCTTCCTTAAGTCTTGGGTCGAATCTAAATAGATGCCAGTATCCTGTATCTACAGCTTTCTTTTCTTGCTTGATTGTCTTACCCATTCCAACTCTAATACCGTGGTTAATACATGGTGCATAAGCTATAACTATAGATGGTCCATCATAGGATTCTGCTTCTTTAAGTGCTTTAATAAGTTGATTCATATTAGCACCCATAGCTACTTGAGCTACGTAAACATATCCATAGGAAGTCATCATAAGCCCTAAGTTTTTCTTAGTTACTTTTTTACCAGAAGCTGCAAACTTAGCAACTGCTGCAGTTGGTGTCGCTTTAGATGATTGACCACCTGTATTTGAATATACTTCAGTATCCATAACTAATATGTTTACATCTTCTCCTGATGCTAGAACATGGTCTAGTCCACCAAATCCAATGTCATAAGCCCAACCGTCTCCACCAAATATCCACATGGATCTCTTAATTAGATAGTCTTTAAGTTCTTCAATTTCAGCAAGAATTTCTTTTCCTCTTGCACTCGCTACATCTTTGTTTAATCTTGGTAAAATCATTCCTGTAGCTGCTTTTGAAGCCTTAGCATCCTTCATACCTTCTATCCAAGCATTAAAGTATCCATTTAATTCTTCATCTATATTTAATTCAATAAATTCTTTCATTAATCTTTCAATCTTATCTCTCATTTGTTTAACAGCTACTGCCATACCATAGCCATACTCAGCATTATCTTCAAATAATGAATTTGCCCATGATGGTCCTCTGCCGTCTTGACCTTTACAATATGGCATAGATGGTGCAGATCCACCCCAGATTGATGAACAACCTGTAGCATTGGCAATCATCATTCTATCTCCAAACAATTGAGTGATTAGTTTTACATATGGAGTTTCTCCACATCCAGCACATGCTCCTGAGAATTGAAGATGTGGCTCTTGGAATTGTGATCCCTTAATACTATATTCGTCCATTACATCTGTTTTAGCCTTAATTGTCATAGCATATTCCCAATTTTTAGTTTCAACTTCATATTCTTCTTCAAATGGAGTCATAACTAAAGCTTTTTGTTTAGCTGGACATACATCAGCACAATTTCCACATCCTGTACAGTCTAGTGGACTGATTTGAATCTTAAATCTTAGGTCTTCTAAGCCTTTTCCTGTAGCCTTTAGTGTCGTAAAGGTTTCTGGAGCATTTTTCTCTTCTTCTCCATCTAACAAGAATGGTCTAATAACTGCATGTGGACAAACAAATGAACATTGGTTACATTGGATACAATTTTCTGGTATCCATTTTGGTACATCTACTGCAATACCACGTTTTTCATAAGCAGATGTTCCATGTGGGAAGGATCCGTCTTCTCTACCAACAAAAGTACTTACAGGTAGATCGTCCCCTTCTTGCCTGTTCATTGGTATCAATACCTTTTCAATAAACTCTGGTACATCTTTACCTTCTACCATTCCAGCTTCTGCATCTTTCCATGATGCTGGAACATCTATCTTAACTAAAGCATCGATACCTTTATCTACTGCTTCATAATTCATTCTAACGATTTCTTCACCTTTATTGCCATATTCATCAACTATAGATTTTTTTAGGTGAGCAACTGCTTCATCTAATGGTAATACCTCTGATAGCTTGAAGAATGCTGATTGCATTATCATATTGATTCTTCCGCCTAATCCTATTTCCACTGCCATCTTAGTAGCATCTATTGTATAGAAGTTGATATTATGTTCTGCAATATATTTCTTCATTGATGATGGAAGATGTTTGTCTAATTCCTCTGGACTCCAAGTACAGTTTAGAAGGAAAGTTCCTCCATCTTTTAATCCTCTAAGTAAATCATATTGATATACATAGGATTGTTTCGAACAAGAAACAAAATCTGCATCAGTAATTAAATAAGTTGATTTAATTGGTTTATGTCCGAATCTTAAATGAGAAATAGTAACTCCACCTGATTTTTTACTATCATATGCAAAATATCCTTGAGCATACATATCAGTATCGTCACCAATGATTTTTATAGCAGATTTATTAGCTCCAACTGTTCCATCAGAACCAAAGCCCCAGAATTTACATTTAATTGTTCCTTCTGGCTCAGTCTTTATAACTTCATTAATATCTAATGATAGGTTAGTTACATCATCTACTATACCAATAGTAAATCTATCTTTTGGTTGATCAGCTTTTAAATTTTCATATACAGCTAATATTTGTGATGGAGTAGTATCTTTTGAACCAAGCCCATATCTTCCACCAACTATAACCGGTCTTATATCTGAATCATAGAATATATTTTTAACGTCTAAATGTAGTGGTTCAGCAACAGCGCCTTTTTCTTTAGTTCTGTCTAATACTGCTACTTTCTTTACAGTTTTTGGTAACACATCGAAGAAGTATTTTGGTGCAAAAGGTCTGTATAGGTGAACTTTTATAACTCCTACTTTTTCCCCTTTTGCTATTAAGTAATCAATAGTTTCTTCTATAGTTTCGGTAACTGAACCCATAGCAACTATTACTCTTTCAGCTTCTGGATGTCCATAGTAATTGAAAGGTTTATAATCTCTACCTGTAATTTTGTTTATTTCATTCATATATTCTACTACTACATCTACTATCTTTTCATAGTATGGATTAGCAGCTTCTGCAGCTTGGAAATAAATATCTGGATTTTGTGCCGTTCCTTTTGTATATGGTCTTTCTGGATTCAATGCTCTTTGTCTAAACTCATTAAGGGCATCATAATCAACTAATTTCTCTAAATCTGCATAATCCATTACTTCAATTTTTTGTATTTCATGAGATGTTCTAAATCCATCGAAGAAATGTAAGAAAGGAACTCTTCCTTTTATAGCAGAAAGATGTGCAACACCTGCTAAATCCATTGTTTCTTGAACAGATCCTGAAGCAAGTAAAGCAAATCCTGTTTGTCTAGCTGCCATAACGTCTTGGTGATCTCCAAATATACTAAGGGCATGTCCAGCTATAGCTCTTGCTGTAACGTGGAATACTGCCGGTAACAGTTCTCCTGCCATTTTATACATATTTGGAATCATAAGTAATAAACCTTGTGAAGCCGTAAAAGTAGTAGTTAATGCTCCTGCTGATAGGGAACCGTGTACTGCCCCTGCTGCTCCCGCCTCAGATTGCATTTCTGTAACTAATACTTCTTGTCCAAATATATTTTTTCTGTCATTGGCAGACCATTCATCTACTAATTCTGCCATTGTTGAAGATGGTGTAATTGGATAGATCGCAGCTACATCAGTAAAAGCATAAGCAACATGAGAGGCAGCAGTATTTCCATCCATGGTCTTCATTATTTTTGCCATATATAAACCTCCTTTTTATTATAAAAACTATTATAGTTTGTAGATATTTTAACATTCTGTCAATTAAAACATTAGTAATTTATGACAGTGTGTTCCTATTCAAGTATATGAAATATTGGAGCGAAAGTCAATCTCTGAAAGGCCCAATTTTAATAACAGATTATTTGCATTATTCTGTTATCTGCTTTGTTTCATCTAATACATCTTCAATATTAAAAGCTTCTTTTTGGAATAATCATGCAAGCTATAATATATGCTATTATTCCCGGAAAAGCTACAGTAAAAAGAGATAATAATACCCAAGCAAGTCTTACTAAAGTAGAGTCAATATCAAAATATTCTGCAATTCCGCCACATACTCCACATATTTTTTTATCAGTATCAGATAAAAATAATTGTTTCATCTTTTTTCCTCCTTTTCTTTATTAAAATGATTATATAATTCTTCTGCTACTGCTCTATTCATACCCTTTACTTCTACTAATTCTTCCAGAGATGCTTTTTTTATTTTATCAATACTTTCAAAATGCTTTAAAAGTTCGACCTTTCTTTTTTCTCCTATACCTTTTATATCATCTAATTCAGACTTAAACATTTTTTTAGTTCTAAGTGATCTATGATAAGATATAGCAAAGCGATGGGCCTCCTCTTGAATTTTATATATTAATCTAAACCCTAGAGAATCTTCTTCTAATCGAATCTCTTTATTATTATATATTATGCCTCTAGTTTTGTGAAAATCATCTTTTACAAGACCACACACAGGAATATTTATATTTAAATCTTTTAATACTCGAATTGCCACATTGACTTGACCCTTACCACCATCCATCATTATTAAATCTGGGAAAATTGAAAATCCTTTTACCTCTATTTTATTCTCTGTCATCAACTTTCTCTCTTCAATGCCCCTAGTAAATCTTCTCAACAATATCTCTTCCATACTGCCATAATCATCTGATCCAGTTATGGTTCTGATTCTAAATCTTCTATAATCTGACTTCTTAGGCTCTCCTTTTTCAAATACTACCATTGAACCTACTGATTCTACTCCACTAATATTTGATATATCAAAGGCTTCAATTCTATTTAATTCACTAGAAATGCCAATAATATTTTGTAACTCTTCTAAGGCTTTTTGATTTTCCCTAGCCTTCTTTAAAAACCTATCGCCATATTGATTTAACATGTCTAAGGCATTTTTTCTCACCATCTCCATCAAGTCTACTTTGTCTCCACGTTTTGGTATTAATATATTTACCTTAGCACCTTTCTTTTCACTTAGCCATTTACTTATAATCTCTATATCAACAATATCCTCTTCAATTATTATCTCTTTTGGTACATAGGCTGCCCCTATATAGAACTGTTTAATAAATGAGCTTAGTATTTCCTTTCTATCTTCTTCAAAAGTATCTTCTAATATAAAATGTTCTCTACCTACTATTTTCCCGTCTCTAATAAAAAAGATTTGAATACATACTTCTTCAATACCTCTAGCCATTCCAATTACATCTTGGTCTACCACATTTGTTGTTGACACAATCTTTTGTTTTTCATGAAGTAAGTTTAAAGAATTTATTTGATCTCTATATTTTGCTGCTCCCTCAAAGTCTAGACCTTTAGCGGCTTCCTTCATTTTGTTTTCTATTATATCTACTAGCTTATCCTCTTTCCCATTTAAAAATAAAAGTACTTCATTTACCATATCCATATATTTTTTTTCATCCACGTTACCTTGGCAAGGTCCTAAACATCTTCCTATATAAAAATTTAAACAAGGCCTTGTTTTTCCTATATCTTTATCTAGATTACGGTTACATGTTCTAAGAGGATATAAATTCCTTATAATCTCTATTGCATCATTTACTGCATATACACTAGGATAAGGTCCAAAATATTTAGCTCCATCTTTTGATATATGCCTAGTTTTCATAACTCTAGGATATTTTTCATTAACAGTTACCTTAATATATGGATACTGCTTATCATCCCTTAATAGAATATTATATTTAGGTTTATGTTTTTTTATCAAATTCGCTTCAAGTATTAAAGCTTCTATTTCATTATCTACTATTATATATTCAAATTCAGAGATATTCTTAACCATAGCGTTAACTTTAGGTGGATTATTTTTTCCTGATTGAAAATACTGCCTTACTCTTTTCTTGAGAGATATTGCTTTTCCCACGTAAATTATCTCATCATTCTTATCCTTCATTATATAAACACCTGGTTTATCAGGTAACTTTTTTAATTCTTCTTCTATGTTGAACATTTGATCACCCTTCAGGCTTTCGCCAATTTTGAATTTTGAATGTTAAACTTTAAATTAAAGCCTATATTTATATTATAGCAAATTAATTAGCTTTTAGTTGTTAAAATTATCGCATTTATATATAAAAGGCGATACTAATATTTTTTAGTATCGCATTCTATTAACTATTTACTTTTAACTATTCACTGCATTCCTCACTTCTTTTACTAAGTCTCTAATTCTTGCTTCAATTAATTGTAAATCTTCGTCTCTTGGACTTCCTTTAAACTCGACTGGCTCTATGAAATCCCACTTCATACAATATTTATTCATAATCTCATCTAGTTCTTTTTGAGCTCCACCTGACCAACCATAGGAACCAAATCTAAAAGCTTTTCTTCCAAATACTTTTTTCTTTCCTAATTCTTCTAATACTGCAGCCATTGGTGGGAACATTTTATATTCATAGGTTGGCATAGCAAGTATTATTCCTGTAGAATTCCATGCTGATGCTAATACTGTCCCCCAAGAGACTTCTGGAACTCTATGAACATTAAACTTTATATTTTCTTCCTCTAATACTTTCACAACATAATTTACTGCTTTTTCTGTCATTCCATACATTGATCCCCATATAAGAGTTATTTCTTCTTTTGCAGGTCCCTTCTGATAGGAAGCATATCTAATATAGTCTTCTATAATCTTATTAGGATTCTCTCTCCATACTATTCCATGACCTGGTGCAATAATCTTGATAGGTAAAGTAGAACATTTATCAATAGCTTTTTTAACCGGCATAGAAAATGCTGCTACAATATTTGCATAATATCTAACAGCCTCATTCTCATAGAAATCAATATCATCAGATTTTAACATATCATCATAATTGGATTCTGTAGCATTACCAAATGATCCAAAAGCATCACAGGAAAACAAAGTACCTGTTAAAGTATCAAAGGTTGCTATTGTATCTGGCCAATGTACATTAGGGATCTCTACAAATTTTAAAATATGGCCATTACCCAAATCTAAAGTATCATCATCTGTTACAACAGTAACATTTTCAGTATGTCCATAGAAAGCATCTAATAACTCAGCTGACTTTTTACTACAAACAACTTTAAAATTGGGATTTATTTTCTTAAAATCTTCAATCCATCCTGAATGATCTGGCTCCATATGATTTATTATAAGATATTCTATTGACTTAGGGTCTATATTTAGCTTATCTAAAAGAACAAATAATGATTCAGGAACTCCATCCCAACCACAAACTCCATCTATAATTGCAGTTTTTTCCCCTTTAATTATATAAGAATTTAATGCAACTCCATTTGGTATTTCCCATAATCCTTCAAATAATATATTTTCCACATTTACTGAAAGTAAATAGGTATCATCACTAACTTTTGTCACGTTCATTCTCATTTCCCCCTAATTCTAATATGTATTAATAACTCCAATTAATATTTAAAAAACAGAATTCCTTTACTTCCTATACCCATATTTTACCTATTCAAAACCATGAATAGAATAAGTATAACCTTTGGTGCCTGGCACCGAAAGTTATACTTATTCTAATTCATCATAACTTATATACTTCTAGTTTCCTCTCTCAACCAAGCTTTTTCTTCTTCATTTAAATAAGGAGAAAGTTTATCAAACACCTCTTTGTGATATTCATTCACCCAACTTCTTTCCTCTTCAGATAATAGATTTATATCTATCGCTTCTATATCTATTGGAACAAATGATAATATTTCAAACTTCATAAACTGACCTGAATCAGTTTTTATATCTTCCTGTACTACAACTATATTTTCTATTCTTATTCCATGACTTCCTGCTTTATATACACCTGGTTCTATACTTGCAATCATACCCTTTTCCAGTACAACTGTATTTGCTACCATAGCTATTCTATGAGGACCTTCATGTACTCCTAACAAATATCCTATACCATGACCAGTACCACATTTATAGTCAATACCTTCCTGCCATAATGGATATCTAGCCAATACATCAAGACTATGTCCTGTTGCACCATAAAGGAATCTTGCATTCCCTAAATTAATATGCCCTTTTAGAGTTAAAGTGAAATCTCTTTTTTCCTCTGCAGTTATAGGCCCCATAACTACTGTTCTAGTAATATCAGTAGTTCCATCCAGATACTGTCCACCAGAGTCAACTAAATATAGACCTTCTTTTTTAATTTCTGCATTAGAATCTTCACTAGCAGAATAGTGCATCATGGCTGCATTTGCCTTGTATGCTGAAATAGTATTAAAACTTGGTTCAATAAATCCTTCTTGTTCTTTTCTAAACTCTAGTAATCTTTCCTGTGCTGACATTTCAGTAATAGGTATTTTGCCTATATTTTTATCTAGCCAATACAAAAACCTAACTAATGCAACTCCATCTTTTATATAAGCATTTCTTTGATTTTCAATCTCAATGGAATTTTTAATTCCCTTTAGTTTTGTGGTAATATCCATACCATCTATTATTTTACATTCAGATGGTATGGCTTTATATATCCATCTGTTAACTCTATTCTTATCTACATATACTCTCGATTTCTTATCTATTTCTTCTACATAATGGACTACTTCTTCATATGTAGCAATTTCAACTCCATTCTCATTTAAGAAAGATTCTACCTCAAGATTTATCTTTTCCTTATCTACAAATAAATAAGACTTATTCATTGAAATTAAAGCATATGAGATTACAACAGGATTGTTTATTACATCCTTCCCCCTTATATTGCAAGTCCAAGCTATATCATCTAGACTTGCTATAAGAAAATAGTCCGCATTGTGCTTTTTCATCTCAGATCTTATTTCTTCAATTTTCTCTTTACCAGTTTTACCTGTATATTTTAATTGGTGTATGAATGCTTTCCCATTAGGTAACTTAGGTCTATCCTCCCAAATCTCACCCACTAAGTCATATTCATCAACAAATTTAATATCTTTTTCCTTAAATTCTTTTTCCAAGTTTTCAACTGAGGATTGTGGAAATACTTTACCATCAAATCCAAGAACATCTCCATCTTTTAGATTATCTTTTAGCCATTCTGTATAAGTCGGAAATCCAGGTATTGCTATTTTAAATAATTTATATTCACTACCCTCTAATTGCCTTTCTGCTTGAATAAAATATCTGCCATCTGTCCAAAGAATTGCTTCTTCTTGGGTAATGACTACAGTACCAGCTGAACCTGTAAATCCTGATATCCATACTCTTCCCTTATAGTGGTCAGCCACATATTCAGATTGATGGGGATCTGCAGTGTTTACGATATAGGCATTAATACCTCTATCTTTCATTAAATCTCTTAATTTCTTTACTCTTTCATTAATTTTCATACTCACCCCTCCTAGGTTTTTCTAATTTTAATAATAGCACAGCTACTAAAATAGCAGAAATACCTGCTGCTAACTTAGATATTATAAATGGATTAACTGTCTCTGGTGAAACCGATGAAATATAACCTAGTTGACCTCCAAAAGTGAATGCACCAGATACAGCAAATGCTGCATTTAATATCTTTCCTTTTTCATTCATTTTATCATAAATTCCCAACATTGGAATGCAATTAGCTAAGGAACTAAAGATTCCAAGTATAGAATATTCATCAAGTTCAAATTTTTTTCCTATTTTAGACAAGTACTTATGTAATATTCTAGATATAACGTGGAACATAGGATAGGCTCCTGACAATATAATACCTATCTTTACCACCAATATAGCTCCCTCTTCAATTGGAATCATACCTTTGATCAATTCAATTCTAAACATGAAATTTACAATAGATAAAATCAATCCAAATGTACTGACGATTATAATAGTCTTACCTAAAATATTAAATATTTTAATAATGCTTTTTTGGGCCTTTAACAGCCCAAATACTATTATTATGGAGAATACTACTACCGGAATCAAGCTAAAAATAATATCTACTGCCTTCAGTCCCATCATTAGCCCGCCTACAATCATCCCCAATGGTATAGTCATGATTCCAGCTAAAACTCCCTTGGCAAAATAATAAAAGTCATCTTTAGATATTAGGCCTACAGCAACTGGTATAGTAAAAGATATAATTGTTCCGAGCATAGATGAAAGTATAAGTCCGTTAAACTCTCCAACAGCTCTTGATGCCGCTATACCAATACTAGTAGTATATCCTCCCAAATCTGGAGCTAATAAACTGCCTATAAATACAGAAGGATCCGTATTTATAACTCTTGCCAATGGATAAAGTATTGGTGTAAGACTCTTTGCTACAATAGGAGATATACTATATATCCCAATAATAGTTAAAGCAAGTCCTCCCAAGGCTTTGAACCCTTCATCAAATTTCTCTCCTAATCCAAACCTATTATTTAATATCTTGTCAATTCCTGCAAGAATTGAAAAAACAACCATTATATTAAGCATTTTCCACCTCAACTATATAATATTCTTATTATACTATACTTATATATTTTAGAAAAGAAAAAAGGCAGATAATCTGCCTTTAGCTTTTCCCTTTGATATCTAACTATTTTAATCCATTTATTTCTCTAATATGATGACACGCCACAAAATGACCTGGCATTATTTCTTCTATTACTGGATTGTCAACATGACAGTTGTCTTTTGCATAGATACATCTTTGTGCAAATCTACATCCTGGCTTTGGATTTATAGGAGAAGTGATTTCACCTTTTAATAAAACTCTCTCTCTCTTATACTTTAAGCTTGGTACTGGAATAGCTGAAAGTAACGCCTTTGTATAAGGATGCAATGGATTCATAAATAATTCCTTAGAATCAGCCTTTTCAACTAGTTGACCAAGATACATTACAAGTATATCATTTGAAATATGTTTAACAACAGATAAGTCATGAGTGATAAACATATAAGTTAAATCCATTTCTTTTTGTAAATCTTGCATTAGATTTAATACTTGCGCCTGAATAGACACGTCAAGAGCTGATACTGGCTCATCGCAGACAATAAATCCCGGATTAAGCGCTAAGGCACGAGCAATACCAATTCTTTGCCTTCTACCTCCATCAAGTTCATGAGGATAAGTATTTACAAGTCTTTCAGCTAGACCTACAGTATCCATTAATTCAGACACTTTTTTATCTATTGCTTTTTTATCCCTTGTGGTTTTATGAATTATCAATGGTTCCTTAATAATTTCACTAACAGTCATCCTAGGATTTAGAGATGAAAATGGGTCCTGGAAAATAATTTGCATTTTCTTTCTTAATTCTCTAAACTGTGATTTTGTAACCTTTGTAATATTTTGTCCTTCGTAAACTAATTCACCGTCTGTTGATTCTAATAGATGAAGTATCACTCTACCTAAAGTTGATTTTCCACAGCCTGATTCCCCTACAACTCCAAGAGTCTCTCCTTTGTTAATGTCAAAAGTAACACCATCTACTGCATGAAGTAGTCCTTTAGGGGTATTAAAGTATTTTTTTAGGTTTCGAACTTGTAAAATTGGTTCCATTTATATTTCCCCCTTCTGTTTTACTTGTCCAGTATAAATTAAGCATTTTACCTTGTGACCAGGAGACACTTCTATATCTTCTGGATGATTAGCTGCACACGCATTTGTTGCATGTGGACATCTTGGATGGAACTTGCAGCCTGAAGGTAAATCAGTAGGGTCTGGCATTAATCCTTTAATTGGTTTTAATCTATCTACGTCTTCATCAAGGCTTGGAATAGATCCAAATAATCCTAAGGTATATGGATGTTTTGGATTTTCAAAAAGATCTTCAATATTTGAGTACTCTACTATTTCTCCTGCATACATTATAGCCACTTTGTCACAAACTTCTGCCACAACACCTAAATCATGAGTAATCAAAAGCATAGCCGTATTAAATTCGTTTTTCAAATTATTCATAAGGTCTAGAACCTGAGCCTGTATAGTAACGTCAAGAGCCGTAGTAGGTTCATCAGCTATTAAAAGTCCCGGATTACATGCTAATGCTATGGCTATAACCACTCTTTGCTTCATACCACCTGAGAATTGATGTGGATAGTCATTAGCTCTAGCTCCAGGTATACCAACTAATTCAAGCATCTTCTTAGCTTTTTCGTCTGCTTCTTTAGTAGATAAATCCTCATGTATTTCAATAACTTCCGCTATTTGTTCTCCTACTGTCATTACAGGGTTTAAAGCAGTCATAGGATCCTGAAATATCATAGATACTTTATTCCCTCTTATCATTCTCATTTCTTCCTCTGAAAGCTTTAGTATATTTTCACCTTCTAAAAATATTTCCCCGTCAATAATCTTTCCAGGAGGATTGGGAACTAACCTTAGAATTCCTAAAGCAGTTGTTGTTTTTCCTGCTCCTGTTTCTCCAACAAGCCCTAAAGTCTCACCTTTGTTTAAATCTATATTAATACCATTTACAGCTTTAACAGTACCTTCTTCTGTTATATAATGAATGTGTAAATTTTTAATATTTAAGAATTCCTTGCTCATTTAAGTTCCTCCTCCCTTATTGTTTTAGTCTAGGATCTAGAGCATCCCTTAAACCATCACCAAGTAAATTTAACGAAAGTATAGTAATCATAATAGCTATTCCCGGAAATGTAGTAACATGCCATGCCTCTCTAATGAATTGTCTGCCTGATGAAAGCATCGCACCCCATTCAGGAGCTGGCTTTTGAATACCTAATCCTATAAAGCTTAAACCCGCTGTTGATAATATAGCACCAGCAACTCCTAAAGTACCTTGTACAATTATAGGTGCCATAGAGTTTGGTAATATATGCTTTAATATAATTCTAGTATCTTTAGCCCCAATTGCTTTTGCAGCCTCAATAAATTCTTGATCCTTAATGGAAAGTACTGAAGCCCTTACAATACGTGCATAACTAGGTATAGATGATATACCTACTGCAATCATTAGATTTAGCATACTTGTACCAAGAGCAGACACTATAGCAATAGCAAGTAATATACTTGGAATCGCTAAGAAAATATCCATTGCTCTCATTATGACATTATCAAGCTTTCCACCATAAAATCCAGCAATTGCTCCTAAAGTACCTCCTATTATAATAGCAATACCTACTGCTATTATACCTACCTTTAAAGATACTCTAGCACCATGTATCATTCTAGCAAATATATCTCTACCTAGTTCATCAGTGCCCAAGATATGTTCTTTACTTGGACCTTGAAGTCTTATTGAAGTGTTCATTTTTATAGCTACTTCTTCATAGTCAGCAATTATATCTGCAAATAAAGCTAATAATATTAAAATAACGATTATAGTTAAGCCTAACATAGCCATTTTATTTTTTCTTAATCTTCTCCACACTTCTGACCATTGACTTCTTTTCTTTTTATTCACTTTAGAGTCGTTTCCATTACTTTTAACACTACTATCCATTTATTTTACCTCCTTGCCTAAGTACTTAACTATCTATATTGTGATTTTATTCTTGGATCTATAAATGCATATAGCATGTCAACTAAAAGGTTAACAACACTAAAAGTTACAGATATAAATACAACGGATGCTAAAACTGTAGGGCTATCTTTTTGTTTAATAGCATCAACCATTAATCTTCCTAATCCTGGCCATGAGAATACAGATTCAGTAAGTACAGCACCACCTAGCAATCCTCCAAACTGTAGACCTATTACTGTAACTACAGGTATTAAAGCGTTCTTTAGAGCATGTTTATTTATTACCTTTTTCTCTGCTACACCTTTTGATCTAGCAGTTCTTATATAATCTTGTCTAATTACCTCAAGCATAGATGATCTAGTCATACGAGTAATAATTGCAGCAGATCCAACTCCTAATGAAAATGCAGGTAAGATCAAATGTAATAAAGTATCAGAACCGCTTGATGGTAAAACTCTAAGTTTTACAGAAAATACTAGTATCAGCATTAAACCTAGCCAGAATACGGGCATGGAAACTCCGATTAAAGCTCCAATCATAGATATACTATCTAGGGCTGAATATTGTTTAGTCGCTGAAATAATCCCTACTGGTATTCCTATTATAACTGCGATAATCATTGCAGCTACAGTAAGCTTCAAAGTAGCTGGGAATCTTGCAAATACCTCATCAAAAACAGGTTTTTTAGTTGAATAGGATCTCCCAAAATCTCCTGTTAACGCCTTTGTAATAAATCTAAAATATTGAACTATAAATGAATCATTTAAACCCATCTCTTCTCTTAGGGCTTCCACCTGTTCAGGTTGTGCACTTTCACCGAGTATAAGCTTCGCTGGATCTCCTGGTGTAAAGTACATAATTGTAAAAACCAAAAACGTAACTCCTAGCATTACTGGAATTAAAAGTAATAATCTACGAATAATATATTTATGCACATTTCTCCCTCCTTATCTAATAGGTATACACTATCATTGTTTCTAGTTACTACACTAAAGAATTAGAAGCGAGACATGATTGTCCCGCTTCATCATAAATTTACATTTTATTCTTCGACAGTTGCACCTTCGATAGTTACATTATATAATGAGTGATGTCCAGCAGGATGTAATTTAAAACCTTTTATCGCTCTATGCTGACCAGCATTTTGATTTTTGAAGAATAAGAATAATTGAGGAGCATCCTGTACAATTAATTCTTGAGCTTCTTTATAAGCTTCTAATCTCTTTTCTTGATCTACTTCAGTTTTACCAATATCTAATAATTTATCTACTTCTGGATTGCTATAGAAAAATCTATTTCCAGCATCTCCATGTTGTGAACTATGATATAGTGCATAAAGACCATAGTCTGCATCACCAGTTACTGCAGTCCATCCAAGGATATACATATCATGTTCTCCAGCCGCTGTTCTATCTAGATAAGCACCCCATTCAACTTGTTCTATCTTAGCCTCTATACCTACTTCTTTAAGCTTAGCTTGAACTATTTCAGCTATTCTAACTCTTTCAGGCTTATCATTTGTCCAGATAGTAGTCTGGAATCCATTCTCATATCCAGCTTCTTTTAATAATTCTTTTGCTTTTTCTGGATCATATTTATAACCTTCTATATTATTATTTGCTCCAAATACTAAGTCTGTTAAAGGTGATTTAGCTGGTTCTCCTGCACCTTCAAGTACTGTAGCTATTATTTCATCTACATCTACTGCATAGTTAATAGCTTGTCTAACTCTAATGTCATCGAAGGGAGCCTTCTTAGTATTGAATCCTAAGTATTCATTTGAAAATGATGGTCCTTCAATTAATTCTAATGAACTATTATCAGTAACTATTCTCTTATCAATTGGCTCAATATCATAAGCTATATCGATTTCTCCAGTTTCAAGACCTGTAGTTCTGTTTGTTCCTTCAGTAATATTTCTAAACACAACATTCTTAACCTTTGCAGGGCCTTGGAAATATTCATCAAATCTTTCAAGAGCAATCTTATCTCCTGATTGCCAGTCCACAAATTTGAAAGGTCCAGTTCCTACTGGTTTTTGTCCATAATCAGCTCCAGCATCTGTAACAGCTTTTTCATTTAATATTGAAGAAGCAGTGTGAGTAAGATGGGATAAAAGTGGAGCAAATGGCTCAGAAGTAATTATCTGAACTGTATAGTCGTCAATAACCTTTACCTCACTAACAGGTCCAATTATATGAGCAACAGATGGTGAATTTATCATTCTTTCAAATGTAAACTTAACATCTGACGCTTTAAACTCTTCTCCATTATGGAACTTAACACCTTGAGCAAGTTTAAATTCCCAAGTTAATTCATCTATGCTTGTCCATGATTCTGCTAAAGCTGGAACTAATTCCATGTCTTCATTAGCAAATATTAAAGTGTTATAAATTTGCTTTATAACTCTTGATGATGGCTGATCATTACTTGCATGTGGATCTAATGTCTTAGCATCTGCACCTTGGGCAACTACCAAGGTATCAGCTGGGTTCTTTCTAGCAATTTCTTTATTCCCATCACAAGCTGTTAAAACAAGTGATAAAATAAGAGTAACGATTACTAGTGATAAGACTTTTTTGTTTTTAAACATTGAATCACTCCTTATTTTTTGTTTCTTAAATCGTATTAATAGTATCTTTACATTAATAAATTTACCAACATTATCCATTGTTGTATGTATTCTAAAAATTCTAAAAATACGATTTTTCGACTTTGTTCGACAATTTCCGACAAAGAAGATTATACTATACCTCCATAGATTTGACAACTAGAAAAAAATATAAATTAAGGCACTGGTCTATACCAGTGCCTTGTACTATAGATTTTCTCTATAATATATGAACTTCTTATAAAATTAGATTTCTCTTAATTTTTTTAATATCATTTTTTGTTCTACTGAAGCAACTAATCTTCTTGTATAAGCCACTGTATCTGGATTAACACTCATACTATCAATTCCTTCTTCAACAAGGAATTGTGCAAACTCTGGATATTGACTGGGTCCTTGACCACAAATAGAAATTGTTTTTCCATATTTATGTGCTGCCTTTATAAGAATTGATATAGCTCTCTTAACAGCTTCGTTTCTTTCATCAAAATATCCCATATTATTCAATATACCTGAATCTCTGTCTGCTCCCATTACAAGTTGAGTAAGATCATTGCTTCCTATGCTAAATCCATCTACCATTTGAGCGAATTCTTCAGCTTCAAAGACTACTGATGGTACTTCTGCCATTATCCAAATCTTAAAGTTCTTATCTTGAACTAATCCTTCTTCCGCCATTATTTCTTTTACCTTCTTTAATTCCCATGTAGTTCTTACAAAAGGTAACATTGCATATACATTTGTCAATCCAAATTCTTCTCTAACCTTTTTCAACGCCCTGCACTCTAATCTGAATCCTTCTTCATATTCTGAAGAAATGTATCTGGATACTCCTCTCCAACCGATCATTGGATTTGCCTCTATTGGTTCGACTTCATCTCCACCTTTTAATCCTCTAAATTCATTAGTTCTAAAGTCAGACATTCTAACAACTACTGGTCTTGGATAAACTTCCCCAGCAACCATTTGAATTCCTTCAGCCATCTTATCTATTAATAATTGTCCCTGACCCGTTTTTACTAAATACATTGGATGTGCACCAATCATATTTGTAAATATGAACTCTGTTCTCATTAGACCAATACCATCTAAAGGTAAGTTTTTGTACCTTCCTATTAATGAGGGTTCTCCAAGATTCATATATATCTTTGTAGCTGTTATTGGAGCTAACCCTGCTAATATCTCTTCACTTATTCCTACAGCTCCTCCCTCGATTTTCTTTTCTTCCTTCTCTTCTAATACAGTACCTTCATAAACTACTCCTCTACTTGCATCAACAGTTACTTCCAATCCTTCTGGTAAAATTTCACTAGCATTTTTTGCTCCTACTATACAAGGTATACCCAGTTCTCTAGATACTATAGCAGCATGGCAAGTTCTACCTCCATCATCTGTAACTACTGCTGCAGCCTTTCTCATAGCTGGAACCATATCAGGATTTGTCATTACGGTAACTAAAATATCACCATCTTCTACTCTTCCAATTTCAGATATATCTTTAATATTTCTAACATTTCCTCTGCCAATTCCAGGGGATGCAGGTAAGCCCCTCACAAGCATTTTTAATTCTTTTTGTTCTTTTACTTCGCTCACACTAACATCTCCTTTTAAAGTAGTTATTGGTCTTGATTGTAATATATATAGTTTTTTAGTATCTCTATCAAATCCCCATTCTATATCCTGATGAGCTCCATACATTTCCTCTATCTTAATCCCATAATTTACTAAAGTCATTATTTCTTCATCTGATAGACATTGATCATTTACTTTATCTTGCCCTAAATAGTCTGCAATTTTGATTTCCTCTGTACCTACTCCATCTTTCCTCTTTACTACCATAATATTTTTTTCTGCAATGTGCTTCTCTTGGATTTCTTTTGATTTCTTATTCACTAAATACTCATCTGGTGTTACTGTTCCAGATACTACTGCTTCACCTAACCCCCAGCTTGCATTTATCATTATTTCATTAGTGTCACTATTTACAGGATTGGCAGTAAACATAACTCCTGATTTTTCACTGTTGACCATTTTTTGAATTACAACTGATAAAGATACATCAAAATGCTCAAAATCTTGTTTTACTCTGTAATATATAGCTCTAGCCGTCCAAAGAGATGCCCAGCATTTTCTAACATACTTAATTAGTTCTTCATCTCCACTTATGTGTAAATAAGTATCTTGTTGTCCAGCAAAAGATGCTTCTGGTAAATCTTCTGCAGTAGCTGAAGATCTTACAGCTACTTCTGGAGTAGTTAAATTGATTTTCTCACTAAATTCTTTATAAGCGCCTATTATTTCTATTCTTAAATCTTCTGGTATTTTTCCACAATTTATTCTATCTTGAATAGCACGACTCACATTTTGAAGCATATCGGAATTTTCTTCATCTAATCCTCTGATTAATTCTTTTATTACTTCATCGAGCTCAGCATAGTTAATAAAATGAGTATAAGCTCCTGCTGTTATACAAAATCCTGGTGGTACATCTAACCCTTTTTGAGTCAATTCTCCTAGGTTTGCACCTTTACCTCCTACAACAGGAATATCATTTTTATTAATTTCATTAAACCATTTAATGTATTTATATTCAGTCATTAGCATATCCTCCTATTTGCTTTTATATTATATATTATAGCATATATATTTAAATGTGCCATACTATATATTATTTTTTTGAATTAATTATATTAATTATTTTTAATATTTTACCCAAAATCATTTTCTCTATAAAAGAAAAAAATCCCGTATATAACGGGATTTTATCTATAGGTATATTTAAAAGCATCCTTCTCCACAAAATAGTATTACTAAAAGAAGGAAGAAGAATAATAATGAATCATTTTCTCTTTCATTAAAGCAGTCTGAAGTGCAGAATATAATAACTAATATTAGAAAGAAAAATAATAATGAGTCATCCATACAACCAAAATTTTCAAATATACCTCTTCCACATTCTCTCCTTACGCCCAAATCTTCAGTCATTATAATAACCTCCTTATATTTATTCCTCAATGTATTTTATGAAATTGAGATATAAGTGGTTACTAAAATTAAGATATTAATTGTATAAAAATAGTCAATTTGGACATATTAAATATATAAAAATTTAGGAGGAATAGTATGGATAAATTAGCATTAATACTTGTAATTATCGGCGCATTTAATTGGGGATTTATAGCATTATTTAATATTGATTTAGTTGCTAGCCTATTTGGTGGTTCTAATTCTGTATTAAGCAGAATAGTATATGGATTGGTTGGCTTAGCAGGTATTTATTCAATTAAATTTTTACTGAACGATAGAACTAGAGAGAGAGAATAGATTAATCTATTCTCTCTCTAGTTCTATTCTCCTGAAACTGATATATTTTTTACCTTAATTGAAGGCGAACCTACATACCCACTAAAAGGTCCAAATTCCAAGTCTTTTCCTATTTCCTCAATATCCATCAATGTTTCAAAGAAATTTGCTGCTATAGTTATCTGATTAACTGGTCTCTTAATCTTACCATCTTCTATTTCATATCCGTAGGCAGATAATGAATAATCTCCAGATACTTCATTTAAACCAGCATGTAGACCTTCTACATTTATGATACATATACCTTTATCAATACTCTCTATTAATTCTTCTAGAGTTTTACTACCCTTTTCTATATATAAATTAGTAGGTGATATAGATATTGATGATTTATATGATCTTCTGCTTCCATTTCCTGTAGATTCTACTCCGTCCTTATTTGCTGATTTTAAATTATATAAATATGAATTTAAAACTCCATGATCTATAATCTTCTTATATGAAGTCTTGCATCCCTCATCATCAAAGGTTCTAGTACCAAATCCATCTTTCAAGAAAGGATCATCAACTATAGTTAATATCTCATTTGCTATTTTAGATCCAACTTTATCCTTCAATCTTGATAGACCTTTTTGTACATTATCTGCTGATAAGATCGGAGCAAAAGCAAATAAGATATCTGCAAATACAGTATTCTTAAATACAGCAGGGTAATTATCTGATTTAATAGTAGTTGCTCCTAACATAGATATACCTTCTTCTACCGCTTCTTTAGCAATTTCTCTATAGTCAATCTTTGCAAGATCATTAAATATTCTATAGCTTAGACCAGTTTTTGTATCTTCACCATCTTTTACAATTACAGAAATATAACAAGATCCTCCACTAAATTTATCAGATAGATTTACTCCTTTAGTGTTTATTATATACCTATCCCTTTGGAATTCTTTATAGACACACATTTGTATAGCTGATACTCTGCTATCTATAGCTAATGCTTCTTTTTCCAAGTTTTTCATAAAAGCTATCTTATCTTCCATAGGAGTTTTTTCTAGACTGTCATTATAATTATTTATTTCTTCATATTCATCTGAACCAGCAAAAATTATCTCTTTATCTAAAGAATCAATATATTTACCATTTTCAAAGGCCTCATCAATCAGCATATCTATGGAAGATTCATCTATTTTTTCTGTATATGAATATCCCATTTTTCCTTCATGCACTCCTCTTAAAGATAAACCTCCTGATTCTGAAATACTATATTTATCTAATTCTCCACCAAACACACCAATTTCAATTTCCTTTGACCTTTCTATGAAGACTTCTAAATCCTCCATCTTTTCTTTACCTTTGTTAAACAATTTATCTGTTAATGCTCTATAATCCATATTATTCATCCCCCCTTCTTCCGCCAACTGTTATGGATTTTATCCTAAGAGGCGGCTGACCTAATCCCGCTGGTATAGAACCACTATCTGCACCACACATACCCTGTCCTAAAGATAGATCATTTCCTACCATATCAATAAGCTCTAATACCTTAATACCATTACCTATTAATGTGGCACCTCTTACAGGTTTTAAAATCTTCCCATTTTGAATTAAATAACCTTCCATAACTGCAAAATTGAAATCTCCTGTAGCGGGATTCACAGATCCTCCACCTAATTTTTTAGCATATAAACCTTTTTCAGTATTTGATATTATCTCTTCTAGACTTGAATTGCCAGCAGCTATATAAGTATTATTCATTCTAGAAGTAGGGGCAAATTTATAGGACTGTCTTCTGCCTGAGCCAGTGGAGTCCATATTCATTCTTCTACCATTTAGATTATCAATTAAATAGGATTTCAAAATTCCATTTTCTATAAGTATATTCTTTTGTGTTGGAGTACCTTCATCATCTATATTAGTAGTGCCCCATTCATTAATCATAGTTCCATCGTCTATTGCAGTTAATAAGGGTGATGCTACTAACTGTTCTAATTTATTAGCAAATACCGATGTACCCTTAGATACAAAAGCTGCCTCTAGTGCATGACCACATGCCTCATGGAATAGAACTCCACCAAATTCATTGTCCATAATAACTGGCATAACACCTGATGGACAATGCTCTGCATGTACCATAGTTTTAGCAATTCTTGAAGCTTCTCTACCTATTTCCTCTACATTAACCTTATCAAAAAATTCAAATCCCATAGATGCACCTGGACCATAATATCCTTCCTGCATTTCTCCATCCTTAGATGCAACTGATGAAACAATAAATCTAGTTCTAACTCTTTTGTCTTCGGCTATTAATCCATCAGTATTAGCTATCAGTACATTCTGCTCTTCATCAAGATAACTTACCATTGCCTGTGATATAACAGAATCGTAATTTTTTGCAGCTTCATAGCCCCTTTTCATTAAATCTATCTTTTCTTTCTTTTGAACAGTTGATGGCATTATTTTAATTGGGTTATAATTACTTACATTAGATTTTATATAATTCAACCTTAAATCAACTGCTGTCCCCTGTAAAGCAGATGCTGCTTCTTTAGCAACTTTTATTAAATTTTCCTCTGTAGAATCATTCGTAAAAGCATAAATACAATTTAATTTATCGAATATTCTAATGCCTACTCCATAGTCCCTACCAGAAATATTATTTTCAATAAGTCCACCAACTAATTTAATACTAGAATTGTACTTATCTTCAACAAAAATTTCCGCAAAATCTCCACCTTTAGACAAAGCTGCATAAAGTACATTCTCTATTACATTTTTTTCTAACAAAAAAATCCCTCCCTTTATTTGTATTTATCATTATTATACAATATTATTTCGGGACTGGAAATAGTTTTTTGAAAATAAAAAAGGCTTCTACGTAAACACTGGTACGTTAAGGAAGCCTTTTATGAAACTCAGTTATGTCAATGTTAGATTAAGATTGAATATAACTTTCCTATATGTCATGAAAAACATTAGATATTCTGCCCTTCTTAAAAGAAATCACCTAGGAAGAATAATAGTATAAGTATCCATATTATGCCGCCATCTCCAAATATTCCCCCAAATCCTCCGTCGCAGCGATCTCTATCACAGTCATCATTAAATAGTAATAGGAATATAAATATAATGATTAGTATCATACTGTTATCTTCGCCACCAAACAAACCATTTAACATAAAAACAACCTCCCTATATTAGACTAATACATATTATTCTTATAGGGAGGTTTTGGTTACAATAGGTTCTTTTCCTTTCTAAGCTCTACTATGGATTTGGTAGAAATATTTTCCTTTGGAATATTGAGTAACTTAACTATATCTTCAAGTTCATCTTCATCATTAACTTCAATCTCCATATAAGGATAAGGGTAAGTTAAATCATCCCATTTATCTAAATCAAATCTTGCATTATTTAAAATATAAGAAGTTCTTTCCTTAAAGCCTTCTTGAATAACATAATATCCTAAGGATTCTAGGATTTCCAACATAGCATTTTTATCGGATATATCTGTATTAATTTCAATATTCTCTCGAATACCTTCTCTATTAATGTTCTTCTTCATAGTTAATGTTAGCTTAGTATCTTCAGTTAAAATTGATTTAGTTTCTCTTATTCTTAAATAACTATCTAGCTTGCTTTGAATAAAACTTTCTTTAGAATCAATTAATGTATTTACTTGAAGTTCTTTATCTATTAATGTAGCACCTAAAGACATCAACTTTGATTCCATCTCTTTTAAATCCATGTTTAAAACTTTTACTTCAAGTTCCTTCATCTTCATTTCCTCCATTAGCCATTATAAGCTTCTTCATCAACTATAATAGTTACATCTGGATGAAGAAGTAAAAAAGATACTGGAAACATAGTAGTAACCTTATTATCATTTAATAATCTTTTTATAACCGGCGCCTTTTTTTCTCCACTGGCTAAAAGTATTATTTTCCTTGCTCTTAATATACTCCCCATCCCCATTGTTATAGCAGTCTTTGGTACTTCCTCCATTGAATCAAAAAATCTAGAATTTACCTCTATAGTATTCTCTGTTAGTTTAACAACAGATGTACCTGCAGATAGAGCCTCATCTGGCTCATTAAAAGCTATATGCCCATTTTCACCTATCCCAAGTACTTGAATATCTATTCCACCAGCTTCATTTATCATTTCGTCGTATCTCTTACAATATTCCTCAATATTCTCTGCCTTTCCATCAGGAACATGAGTATTTTCCTTATTTATATTGATATACTTGAAAAGTTCGTTATCCATGAAATATGCATAACTACTTGGATGTTCTTGAGAAAGTCCAACATATTCATCTAAATTAAATGTTTTAACTTTAGAAAAATCCAATCCTTCTTCTTCATATGCTCTTATCATCTCTTTGTACATACCAATTGGTGTACTTCCAGTAGCTAACCCTAATACAATATCTGGCTTACTTGCTATGGATTCTATAAATATCCTTCCAGCTGTCTTACTTATTGCCTCATAATTTTTTTCAACTAATACTTTCATATTTTCACTCCCTACAATATTTTTTTTGGAATAAAATCGATATAATCACTAGATATACAGTGAACTTCAATTCCTTCAACTACTCCTTCAACAGCATATTTATGTCCTTCAGAATGTAAATGTCCATATACACAAATATCACCATTATATTCTTTTACTATATCAATAAATCCATTTGGACTACAATCAATATTAAATGGTGGATAATGTAAAACCACTATGATTTTTTCCACACTTTCCCTTAAAGAATCTAAAGATAGTTTCAATCTATTTAATTCTCTATTAAATACCTTATAATCTTGATCTTCAACTGTATCCACATCTATAGATGACCATCCCCTAGTGCCTACAATTCCAATGTTATCATATATATAGCTGTTATTCTGAAGAAAGTTAATTGTTTTAAGTCCAAGATTATTTAACTTTCTTAAGCTATTCCACCAATAGTCATGATTTCCTTTTATAATTATCTTTTTTCCAGGTAATTCATCTATTTTCAATAGATCTTCATAGGCTTCTTCAAGTTTCAATGCCCAAGATATATCTCCAGCTAACAACACTAGATCGTCTTCCTTTATATTAGTCCTCCAATTATCTATTATTTTTTCTTCATGATTTAACCAGTTATCACCAAATATCCCCATGGGCTTATCACCAGTATTATCAAAATGTAAGTCTCCAATAGCAAATATCAATATACCACCTCAGTTAATGTTGTTGATGAACATTAAGTTATAACCTAGTGTTTTCAACGTATTCTTAGTTAATGTAATACTTTACTTTAAGTTAATTAAATTGAACTTAGCTCCCAAGTCTTCTAATGCCTTTTTCTCACGATTATGACAAGTAAATAAAATAACCTGCCTTTCATTTCCAATATCAGTTAAAAATTCTATGATATTTTTAAGTCTGCTATCATCATATTGAATAAAACAATCGTCTAAAATTAAAGGTAATTTATTATCTACCATAGAATTAATTATCCCAAATCTAAGAGAGAAATACAATTGATCTATTGTTCCACCACTTAAACTATTTATATCTATTATTTCCCTGGTAATGGGATTTTCAACACTAATGTTTAAGGATTCACTAATCTTAATATTATTGTATTTTCCTTCTGTAATTTTTTCAACTATTTTACTAACCTTTTTATTTATTTCCGGAGTAAACTGACTATGAATATCCCTTGATAATTCTTCAATAGCCTGAGCTGCAATTTCAAGAGATTTATATTTATTTTCTAATTCTTCCTTATATTTTATCTTTCTCTCAATTTCCTCCTCTATTACAACCAACCTTTCCATATCTTTACCTAGGATATTAAGATTCTCCTCTGCTCCCCTTAGTGCAATTTTTATATCTGAGATATTCTCATTAATTCTATCAATTTGATATTTTATTTGATTTTTATCCATATCTTCAATGCTATTATTTATATCTAAATAAAAATTACCAAGTTCAGCGATTAGATCCTCTATTGTATGTTGTCCCAATACCTTCCTAAGAATTTCCTTCTTCCCTTCTGATTCTCTAATATATTGTTCATACATATTTCTTTTATCTAAGCTATAATTAAACTCCTGGATATCCCTAACATTATTTTCAGTAAATATCGCTTCAAGTGTAATTAAATTCTGTTTTTTATTAAATTCATCTTCATAAATTCTATCTAGTAAGAACTCTCTCTTAATTTTCAGTTCATTGTATAACTCAATCTGTTCCTTTTGTCTATAATGTTCAATTTGTAATCTATCTAATAATTTCTTAAATTCCATTTTGCCCGTAGTATTATATTTTTCCAATAAACTTTTTTTCAATTTTTCTATTTCTTCAATTCTAGATTGTTTTTCTTTCTCTCTATTATATATATCTTCTATTTTTCTACTTATATCTTCTATAATATATTTGAGATTATTAACTTTATTAGTATAATAGCCTCCAATGGAACCGAAGACTATAAATAAGATACCAATTGGTAAATACTTTTTAGTAATTATGGCTATAATTGTAGCACCAAATGCAATTACAGCTAATATAATGGAAAAAATTTGAATAACTTTATACTTTGAAGATTTACCCTTAAGTTCTTTATAATCTCTTTTTAAAAATTCTATTTTATTATCTTCTTTATTATAGAAAATTGTATTTTTTTCTTCCTCTAATTCCTCATAATAGTTATAGTCCTTACTTATTTCTTCAATTTTCTTCCCATAAATATCATTATATCCTTCGTTATCCATAGATTGTAATCTATTTTCTATATTTTCTAATTCAAATTTAGATTGAACAATATTCTTGTCTATAAAATCAATGGCATTACTTAGGTTAATACTTTCCTTGTATTGATCCATAGATATATTGGCATAACTTGATAATTTGTCTATTTTTGAATTTAAATTTGCAATCTCATCTGACAGTATCTTAGCCTCTTCTAATGTCCTTGCCTTTTCTAATATTTCAACCTTTAATAACTTTTCTCTTAATCTAGATAAATTTCTCATTTCTATTTCCAAATTATTATTTAATCTTATTTTCTCTTCTAGATAAGATTGGTAAGCATCCTTTTCTGAAAGTATATTGCTTTTTTCCTCTTGGAGTCTTTCTATATCTCTAAGATTTTTAGCATAGGGTTTTGTTGATGCTCTATCAGTTCCAATTTCCCCCATTCTTACTTTCAACTCAGATATAGCCTTATCAACTGATATATTATCATCTAGAGTTGTGGTAACATTAATTAACTTTTCCGTCACTTCAGCAGCTAATTTATCATCTGTCTTTGTACCTAATTGTTTAATAAATATCGTATTAGAAAAAACTCTAGTATTAAAACCAAAGAAATGAATACCTGGCTGCAGTACTCTCCCTGAACCAGCCTCTATATTTTTAGTGATATCTACTCCAGTAGTTTCATCTAAAACCTTTGTATTCTCTTCTCCTTTAGTAAAATTTCTTTCGATTCTATAGAACTTCCCATTATATTTAAAGCGTATAATACCTGCATATCTATTGTTAGTCCAAGGATTATACTTCTCGTATTCTGGCAAATAATCTGTTCTCTTTATATTGCGCTTCAAAAAACCATAAAACATGCCATCAATAAAACTATGCAAAGTTGATTTGCCTGCTTCATTTTCTCCATATATAAGATTGATACCATCTTTCAAAACTATATTTTTATTTTTAAATTTTCCAAATCCAATTAAATTAAGTTCTTTAAGAAGCATGTCTAATTTCTCTCCTTTAAGAGTACTTCTAATCCCATATATAAAGCATCCTTTACTATAGGGTTGTCCAAATTCTTCTTTTTCATAGAATCTATAAATCTTCCAATTATATTTCCTTGATTCTCCTTTTCTAACTGTTCTAAATCATAGTCTAATATAGTGTTGTTGACTAATTCTATATGATAAAAATCATTGTTCAAATCTTTATTTAAATTTTCAACTACAATATCTTTTTGAATAAATCCCTTAAGATTTATTCTGTAGAAATCTATCTTTTTATTTCCTATACTAGCATTTCTTATCTCATTAATTATATCAGGATAACCCATATTTTCATCTATTATTACTTCAGTTTCAATAAATCTTCTTTTACTAAAAGGAACAAATTCAAATTCTATTTTTTTATTATTTATCATCCCTTCAATTATACCTCTTTCTCCTAGTTCTCCAAAGTCCAATGGCTCTGGGCAACCTGAATATGCAATTTTTTCAGATATAATCTGAGGTTTATGAATATGCCCCAATGCTATATAATCCATATTTAAATTATTTAGCTCCTGAAGATTTAAAGGAAGATAAGATGAATTGTTGGATATATCACCATGTAATACTAATATATTATTCTTTGTATTATCTAATTTATTTTCTAATCCATTAAATAAATTGTTTGTACGAATTTCAACAGTATCCCAGCTGTATCCATATATTACTGTGTTTAAGTCCCCAAACTCTTTTTTATTGATTCCTTCTCCATCAAAAATAGTAACATTACTGGTCCATTCAACTCTAGTATATAGGGATTTTCTCCCCTTAAAATCATGATTTCCAGCTGATATGATTATATTAACATTCTCTGCAGTTTTAAAAGTATCTCTTACCCTAGTAATATCCCCTATAGTAAAATAGGCTTCTTCGAATAAATCTCCAGCAATTAATAAAAAATCAACTTTATTATCCTTAGCATATTTCACTATTCTTTCAAATGTAGACCATAATTCGTTTCTTCTTTCTATTGCTTTTTCTTGTTGGAAAGAAACATTTTTAAACTTTAGACCTAGGTGTAAATCTCCTGTATGTATAAACTTAACCAAAATATCCCTCCTCCAAATTATGGTACTAAAATTATATCATATAATTACAGATAGATACTAATTAAAAAGAAAAGCCAGCTTAAAAAGCTGACTTCATTATTTAAGATATCATTCTCCCTAATGGTCCATTTTCATCTATAATATCTTCTATTTCATATATGGAAATAGGAAAGTAAAGTATTCCATATACATATGGTGCTATTTCATACTCTTGAAAGAATATAGTTAAGGACAAATCAGCTATATAAAAATCTTGATTCGGCTTTATATGTTCAAATTCTCCTAAGGTCTGGATATCTCTATCCTCAATTTGTTCCTTAACTTCTTCAGACAGAACTTTAATATAATCTGAACCCGGCTTAAAAAGCTCTGGTAATTCATATAGTTTCCCAGTTTCTATATCAAATGTCAATCCTTTGACTATTGTTAAGCCATGGGCTCCACCAGAAAAAGCATAGTTTATTAAAGTTAAGGAGAGTATACCTTTTTGATTATTTTTAAGTTCCCATGTGCCTGTTATCTGCGTTTCTGGGTTATCATAATACCCTTGTTGATTTATTTGATTATACATTACTTCTAATATTACATCATTAATCTTGTCCTCCACATATATATTTTCCAGCCCATATACTTGAGGATAATATATTTCAAGCCTACGCATATCTAATTTTAAGGTTTTTATTTCAACGGGAAAAATATTTTCATTCATGATTTTCACTCCTTTTTTATTCGTTAATATAAAATATGCATTATTAAGGAGTTAGTGCTGATTTTTTATAACTGTAATAACCAGCCTTCAATTTCTTTAGTGAATCCTGAATTATTTCCTGTTTGTCTCATAGCTTGAATATATGATTTTATTGGTTTTTTATAATCGTACTTTTCTATCCAAGGTAACAATATTTCCTTACCATAAAAATCATATAGTGAACTTGCTATATAATAACCCAAAGAATAAATATCTAGCTTTTCCATTTCTAGGTAATTTATATTACCTTCTCTTATCCCTAACAAAATATAGTTTAGCTGTGAAAACTTTTTACCTATTAGCTTCATCTTTTCCTTGGTAATGGTTCCTATAGGATCATCTTTTTCTAAAATGCTACCATGCTGTATTAGACATGCAGTCCCTTCTTCTAATATTTTTCCTAAAATTTCATAAGTATATCTATTATTAATATTATCAATGAATAAATTTTTAAATTTATTATTTAAAGAAACTAATCTACAATGAAATAATTCATGGCTAATCACCTTAGTAAATTCATCTAAGTCATTAAAATATTTTATGTAATTAATAAAAATATCTTTTCTATATACTGTAAAACCTCCATCTATACCTCCTGCATAAAGATAAATATTAGGTTGAATTTTTATATTTTTAGGAATAAAATTATATACCTTAGATAATGATTCATTTATAATCGTCTCTCCATTCTTATCTATATATAGTAGTGATTTCTTTAATCTAGATACATCTTCTCTTAATATATAAAAATCATATATATCCTTATACTCATTGTCTTCTTCTAATTTTATTAATTCTGCTATTATCTTTGATTTACTTATATCTCTATTGAAGCTCTTTTCATGATCTATAAATCCCTTTGTACCCTTTGATTTTGTAAACTTTATTAAAGTATCATAATTTAGGTAATCATCTTCAAATATTTTTTCTAATAATTTAATTCCCTCAATATTAATTTTCACAAGAAACTCCTCTCCTAAAGCGTTATACTAAATATATATGGCTTTAAAAGAGGAGTATTCTTTATTATTATTTAATTAATTTAGACAATACTTTAAATTCTGGAGTACCAGCAATTTTAAGAAGATCAAATACAATTGCTTCAGTATTTGATATAACTGCTCCAACATCTTTCATCAGTTCTAATCCATTTAAAAAGTTTTCTTTAGTTCTTGAACATACAGCATCTCTTGCAATAAATACCTCATATCCATTCTCTATTAAATCCCTAGCCGTTTGAAAGACACATATATGGGTTTCCATCCCTGTTATAATTACTTTTTTTCTACCAGTAGCATCTAATGTTTCTTTGATTTTACCTATATATGCAGAAAAATTAGTTTTTTCAAATGCCTCCATATTATCTACAGCTTCCTTTATCTCAGCTACTGTAGGACCTATTCCCTTCGGATATTGTTCTGTAACAATAATAGGCACGTTCATTTCTTTAGCCGCAGTAATCAATATCTTTGTGTTATCGATTACTTGTTCCTTATACTTCATTATAGAAGCTAATTTCTCTTGAATATCAATAATAAGTAATGCTGTGTTATCTCTGTTTAATGTATATCTATCCATTACACCACTCCTCTACTTAATAATTAATAGGATAAATTTCTATTTGACTCATAAGTCTTTTAATATCACTTGCTTCAATCTTCATTATATCTGATTCTAAATTAGATACAATATTAAATGCTTGTCCTAATCTTATGGTCATTTCAATGTCATAATTTCTATTGATCCCTAAGGCAAATCCCGCTGACATACCATTATAGTCTATATTAGCTATTGTATTGCCTAGATAAGGAATCTCCACCCTATAACCTCTATCTTGTCCAAGTACTAAACTTCCTCTATTTTGTAAATCTATAACTATAAACTCTACACCTCTGTCAAGGATATATCTACCGGATTTAATTATTTCATTTTCGAAATGTAAACTTACTTTAAGAATATCTTCAAGTTCTCTTTGATTAAGTATTACCATATAAGGAGTAGCATCAATTCCATAGGATAATCCATCTTCTCCTATATCTAGGATAAATTTTTTTCCCCTTTTATTAGCTAAGGTTATTAAGTCAAAGTAAATATCCTTTGGTACACCTTGGGGAAGAAGAGAACCTAATCCACAGATAATATTAGCTCTTTCAATTAGCCGAGAATATAGCTCATAAAAACTCACTACTTCCTCTCGAGTAATCCTAGGTCCTTCTTCTAATATAGTGGTATCATTCTCATTATCTTTTAATCTAATTATTGTTCTAGTCTCCTCTTTTATAGGTATAAATTCATGTGCCATCTTCATTTCTGTTAATCTTTTATGAAAATATTCTCCATTTACTCCACCAAGAAATCCAGTAATGAAAGAATCTTCATTAAAGGCATCTAATAAAATTGAAGAAATGAAAGCTTTTCCACTAGGGTTACAACTAAAGGATTTAGTGTTATTGTTCTTGCCTAGATATACCTTGTCTAATGTATAATTTCTATCCAAATTAGGATTCAAATCTATGTTTAAAATCACATTCTCCCCCCCTTTTATAGTGAATAGTGAATAACTAATAGTGAATAACTAATAGCTGAAAAGATTAAAAGCCCTCAATGTTTACCCCAAACTATTCACTCTTCACTATTCACTGTTTTTTCACTGCCTCTACAGTGCTTTCTTATAGATACTCAACACATCTTCATAGTCTAAGGCCTTGAAGTTGCCAACAGTTCCTCCGACGTAATCTATTACATCTCTAGCCATGATCTCAAGTTTGTGTTCATCTATGCCTACTTCTCTGAGGGTCATTGGAATATCCAAGGATTTGAAAAACTCACTAGTCTTTTCAATAGACATCTTAGCTATTTCCATATCATCAAGACTTGAATCTATATTCCATACATTTACACCATACTCTACAAATTTCCATATAGTATTTTCATCTAATACATGTTCCATCCAATGAGGTGTTAGTATTGCTAATCCTATACCATGTGTAATATCATAGTATGCAGATAGTTCGTGTTCTAATGGATGAACTGCCCAAGCAGAGTCTTTTCCATATCCTAATAATCCATTTATAGCTAATGAAGAGGCCCACATAAGGTTTGCTCTTGCCTCATAGTTTTCTGGCTCATCTATAGCAATTCTACCATATCTCATACAAGTCTTCAGAATCGATTCTGCCAATCTATCCTGTAAATATGCTCCTTTTTCATTGCTAAAATATTCTTCAAAAGTATGGCTCATAATGTCAGCTACACCAGATGCTGTCTGATATTTTGATACAGTATAGGTATATGTTGGATCTAAAATTGAAAACTTAGGAAACATTCCAGAGTGACCAATTCCATATTTTTGATTAGTTTCCATATTACTTATAACAGCACCAGCATCCATTTCTGAGCCAGTAGCTGCTAATGTAAGTATAGTTCCAATAGGTAATACTTTTTCGATCTTTGCTTTACGAATTACTAAATCCCACGGATTACCATCATAATAATATGCAGCAGCTATAACCTTACAGCAATCTATAGTACTTCCTCCACCTACAGCTAAGATAAAATCAATATTATTATCTCTACATATCCTTACGCCTTCAGCTACAGATTCTACTCTTGGATTTGGCTCTATTCCAGAAAGCTCATAATAGGGTATATTATTCTCTCTTAAAATCTCAACCACCTTGTCATATAGTCCAATCTTTTTAATACTTCCTCCACCATAAGCTAAAAGCACCCTAGAGCCATATTTCTTTATCTGTTTTCCTAGAACTTCTATTTTCCCTTCACCAAAGAAAATTTTAGTAGGAATATTATAGTTAAAATTAAGCATATCATCATCTCCCATATAATATTTATCTTACTATTAATACCCAAAGAAATCTATTTTAACTTAAAAAACAGCTTTCCTTCTCTTAATTCTTTATTTAGCTTGCCTGTACAATATAAATGTTCTAGATGTGACATAGCTTCACCTGCCGCAAACCATTTCTGTGGAATAGGAAAATCCTCCCAACCCCTAGCTCTAATACTCCAATGCATCTGTGCAGCTACATCTCTTACAGATAATTCTCCATCCTTTAATATATGAACAATTTCACCAAGTCTTTCTTTATGATGGAATATTAATTCATTTATTCGTCTAGTATGATCTCTGATTATATTTCTATGGGCAGAAAATAAATAATCTATATCATAGGAATATACTTTTGCTAAACTATTAAAATATGTTGCTAATATATTCTCTTCAAATCCCCAAAACCCTATATTAGGTGTAATCTTATCTAATATATGATCACCACAGAAAAATAGCTTATGATTTCTTTCATACAGTCCAATATGTCCTGGAGTATGTCCTGGAATATCGATTACTTCAAAAAAATATATTCCTACCTGTATGCCTTTTCCTTCTTTCAAGTAGGTAAATTCCACAGGCTCTTTTAAACAATATTTATATCCTGGATGTTCAGAAAAGGTCACCTTATCTCTTTCTAAATCAAATAAAATCTTAAATTCTTCAAACCTTTCCCAATAATCAATTCCTGTCATTTCATTAATTAATCTTCCATCTATTTCACCTGCATAGATTTTTACTCCTGCTTCTTTAAATATGGAGGCCATTCCTGAATGATCTGCATGTAGATGGGTTATAAACAGTTCTGTATCTTTTATATCTATATTCAGTTCTTCTAACCCATTGAAAAGAGCATCAATACATTCCTCTCTATTAAATCCAGTATCTATTATCAGAGATTTATCGTTACCTTTTATTACATAGGAATTTAATGCCTTTAAAGGATTGTTAGGTAGTACCACTTCTATCATATATATATCCTCATATACCTTTGTAATCAATTTTTTCACCCCACCTTAGTATATTAACTATATGATATTTTTTTATTTATGTATTGTCAAATGAATTTAAAATAGGGACACTAATATGTCCCTATTATCCTACCACACTTATTTATTAACTACATAATTCTATCTTAAAATTCTATTTTATTCAAAATTCAATGACTAAAAATCATACTATCTCTAACCCTTATATAGATGAGCTATTTATATCGATAAATTTTCCAATTCCTAGCCTATTGAACCTAGAAAATCTTTCCGTATGAATTTTATAATACACCCAAAATATAACTTGTGTTAGTATATAGTTATGGACACAAAATTAAGTGAGCCAGCAGTTCAGAAAAATTATTAGATTCCCAAGAATCACCTACGTCTGATAGGCAAAAAACAAACTTGGAAATAACCTGTAGAATATGAAGAAACATATAAAATATTGAGGAGGATATTATGGATTATATTGAGTTTATTTGGGGGATATTAGTTATGCTTATTATTTTCATAGTGTTAATAAATTTTTGGATGAAAGTTTCAAATTTTATTGGGGAAAAGCTTGTTAAAATGATTATCTTTTTTATAAGCTCACTAAAAAACAAAAAAACATAGATAAGCAATTAATATTTTTCTAGTTAATTTACAGACTATCTATTGCTAGAAGGTATTTATTCGTATGTGTTATATATTGTTCTTATTAGTTTTATTGTTTTCCATAGTCATTGCTTTTTTGAAATAAACTGAGCACTCATTTCTCACTCAGTTTATTTTATTCTACCCTAATACCTTCCTTGCTATGGTTACAGCATCCCTTGCATCTTTAGCATAGAAATCTGCCTTTATCATATTAGCATAATCCTCATTTAAAACTGCCCCTCCAACCATAACTACAAAATTGGAATTTTCTTTTTTTAAAGTCTTTATTGTATCCTCCATATTCTTTACTGTTGTAGTCATTAAAGCGCTAAGTCCTATGAGCTTAACATCATTTTTAATTGCTTCTTCTATTATCTTTTCCTTGGGTACATCCTTTCCTAAATCTATAATTTCGTAGTTATAATTCTCTAATAGGACCTTCACTATGTTTTTACCTATATCATGGATATCCCCTTTTACAGTGGCTAGTATTATCTTACCTCTAGAGATTGAAGTTTCTGATTCCTCTTTTAGATGTTCCTTTATGATTTCAAAGGAGTTCTTTACAGTTTCAGCTGATCGTATTAACTGAGGAAGAAATATCTCCCCCTTTTCATATTTGTCCCCCATCAAATCCAGTGCAGGCACTATATATTCATTGACTATATCTAGGGGTTCCCTATATAATAGTAGATTTCCAGTTACACCTTTAGCTTCTTCTCTAATTCCCTTCAATATTATATTAAACAAATCTTCTTCACTGGTTTTATAAATCTCTTTGAAATCACTCCTATTCTTTATGTTTTCGTAGGAGTTAATATATTCTTTAGCTCCTTTGTCATCATTCCATAATACTCTAGATGATATTATTGTATCCATCATTTGCTTATTCATTGGATTTATTATCGGTAAATCCAAACCTGCATATATACTTGATGCCAAGAATGTTCTATTTAGTAATTCTCTATTTGGCAGTCCAAACGACACATTAGATACCCCAAGTACAGTCTTTACTTTTAATTTCTCCTTTACTAATTCAATAGCCTTTAATGTTTCCTTTACACCTTCTTGCTGTGCTGCAGCAGTTAATGTTAGACAGTCTATATAGATATCTTCTTTATCTATCTTATACTCCTCTGCTCTTTTCACAATTTTTTCTGCAATCTTAAACCTCTCTAAAGCCGTCGATGGTATTCCTCTTTCATCTAATGTAAGACCTACCACAGAAGCACCATATTTCTTTACTATAGGCAGAATATTATCTAGACTTTCATCTTCTCCGTTTACTGAATTAACTATAGCTTTACCATTATAAACCCTTAGTCCCCTTTCAATAACTCTAGGATTAGTAGAATCAATTTGGAGAGGAACATCTAGAATAGATTGTATTTCTTTAATAACTCTAACCATAGTTTCTTCTTCATTTATCTCTGGCAACCCTACATTTACATCTAAGATATCTGCTCCTGCTTCAACTTGAGCTATGGCTTCTCTTAATATATAATCTATATCTCCTTTAATTAAGGCTTCTTTGAAAAGTTTTTTTCCTGTAGGGTTTATCCTTTCACCGATTACCTTTACTCCATCAATAACTACTGCATTTGTAGGAGTACATATACCATTTATAGGATAATATTCTCTGTCTTGTGCTACTATATTATTTAAAGAACTAACCAAAGTCTCTATATGTTTATCCGTCGTTCCACAACATCCACCTATAACCTTTACACCCTTTTCTCCAAATCTCCTTACATATAGAGCAAATTCTTCTGGAGAGATATTATAAACTGTATTTCCATCAACTATAGATGGCAGTCCTGCATTTGCTTGAACCATAACTGGTACCTTAGAAATCTTTAATATTTCATCTACTATAGGTTCTATTTCTTTAGGACCTAACGAGCAATTAACTCCCAATGCATCTACTCCTAATCCTTGCAGTACCATGACCATAGATATAATATTGCAACCTGTAAAAGTTCTTTTATCTTTTTCAAAACTCATAGTACAAAATACTGGTAAATCTGAATTTTCCTTAGCTGCTAATATAGCTGCCTTTGCTTCATATAAATCTGTCATAGTTTCTATCAGTATTAGATCTACTCCGTTTTTTACCCCCTGAATCACTTGATCTTTAAAGATATTATAAGCATCTTCAAATCCCAATGTTCCCATAGGCTCTAATAACTCTCCAATAGGTCCTATATCTAAAGCTATATATACATCTTTTCCGTCAATAGCTTCTTTTGCATTTTTAACTGCCCTATGAATTATTTCTTCAACAGTATAACCACTATTTTTAAGTTTAAGTTCATTGGCACCAAATGTATTAGTAGTTATAATCTTTGAGCCTGCTTCTATATATTTCTTATGGATTTCAACTATTATTTCAGGTGATTCAATATTTAATTTTTCTGGTAATTCACCTATCTTTAGTCCTCTGCTTTGAAGCATAGTACCCATAGCTCCATCAAATATTATAATTCCTTCATTTAAAAAATCTCTAAGTCCCACATCTAGCATCTCCCTTACTAAAATTACATGTAGCATATTTATTACAGTTTAAACAGGTAATTTCTTCTGCCTTACTATCTATGTCTATGATTCCTGCTATTGCTGTAACTGATTTTCTAGGTATTAATATACTTTCAGATGAAGCCATAAGTCCCATGAATTTTTTTGCTCCCAATACTTCCAAAAAATCACTTTGGATATTCAATGGAAAGTCTCCATAGCCAGGACTATATCTAGAAGTTAATTTTTTATTATCTTGGGCTATAATATCACTTATATCTTTACATAATCTATTACATATTTCTTCAATAGCAGCAGTAGCACAAGCATCCAATATCAATGCCTTTGTCATATTAGTTTTTTCATAGTACCTTATTTTAGTATCCACATCATGACCTAAAGTTGCAGCCATTAGTACACAAGACTCTGATTTGTTTAAATGTTTCTTAATATCATTTCCTATTAGTTTTAGACTGCTATTATCTAACAATAGCTTACCCTTCCTCTTTGAAATACAAAAAAATCTATAAATATATTTCTCTTTCTTTAAATAATTTATTTCATCTATAGATTCTTCGATTATCATATTAGTAACACTGTCTATTTCTTGATTCTTATATCCTAAATATCTTAAAATTTCAGTCTTATTTCTTTCAATTCTATCCATGAATTATCACAACCTCTTTATATCTTTATATTAAATGAAATTTACAGACTTTCAGTTCTCTTTAATGATGCTGTAACTACTCATTGATTATTAAATCACCTTTTTTCTATTTATGGAGCTTACTATAAATTCAATATTATTAGTTATACTTTTAGCTATATAAGGATTATTCATAGTATATAAATGAATTCCCTTAATCCCAGATGATGCTAAATCTACTATTTGTTCCAGTGCGAAGGCTATTCCAGCATCCCTTAAAGCAAGCTTATCATATTCATATTTATTCATAATTCTAAGGAACTTATTTGGAAGTGAAGCTCCGCAAAGGGAGATTACTCTTTCTATTTGCTTTTTATTTATTACTGGCATAATTCCTGCCTGTATTGGAGCTTTAATTCCTTTTTGTTCTGCCTTATCTAAGAGATTATAGAAATAGGAGTTATCAAAGAAAAGTTGAGAAATAAAATAATCTGCACCAGCCTCTTCCTTTAATTTAAGTATTCTAATATCTTTATCAATATCTTTTTTGCTTTCTATATGTCCCTCAGGATAGCAAGCGGCAGCTACTCCAAAATCTCCACTTTGTTTTATATATTGTATAAGTTCTTGAGAGTTATTGAACTCTCCTACTCCTATGCTTCCAATATCACCTCTTAGGGCTAATATGTTATTTATACCTTTCTCTTTTAGTTCTTCTAGTACACAATCCATATACTCTTTACTAGAACCTATACAAGTTAAATGTGCTAAAGATTCAATATTATATCTATCCTTCATTAAATGTGATAACTGACAGGTTCTGTTGTTGTTAACACTACCCCCTGCTCCATATGTAACACTTATATAATCAGGATTTAAAACACTTAATTCTTCTATGGTATCATATACTGTCTCTATTGGATAATCAGGCTTAGGGGGGAATATCTCAAAGGAAAAAACTAAGTTTTTCTTATCAAATAATTGTTTTATATTCATATTTGCCTCCTTTAATATCTCATTATAATATTTCAATTTTATATAGATAATTATTAGGCAAATTGCTAAAACTCTTGAAGTTCTAGCAATTTGTCTATAATATGTGCTGCTTTAAGATCTTACTGCTCTCTCAAGTGCTTGCTCAATGTCTTCTATTAAATCCTCTACATCTTCTATTCCTATTGATAATCTTATTAAGTCTGGAGCAACACCTGCTTTTATTTGGTCTTCCTCATTTAGCTGTGAATGTGTAGTACTAGCCGGATGAATGACAAGAGATTTTGCATCAGCCACATTTGCAAGGTGTGAAAATATCTCTAGTGATTCTATAAATCTCTTTCCTTCTTCAACTCCACCCTTTATTCCAAACGTAAATATAGACCCTGCTCCTTTAGGAAAATACTTCTTAGCAAGATAGTTGTATTTATTTCCTTCTAAGCTAGGATAATTTACCCAAGAAACTAAAGGATGTTTGTATAGAAACTCAGCTATTCTTTTTGCATTAGCCACATGCCTTTCAACTCTCAATGATAAAGTTTCAAGTCCTTGTAAGAATAAGAACGAATTGAATGGACTTAGGGCTGCACCAGTATCTCTTAAAAGCTGTACCCTAGCTTTTACAATATAAGCCGCTTCTCCAATATCTCTTGCATATACTAAACCATGATAGCTTGGATCAGGTGTATTGAATCCTAGAAACTTAGGGTTATTTAGCCAATTAAATTTTCCAGAATCAACTATTACTCCTCCTATTGAGGTCCCATGACCTCCAATGAATTTTGTTGCAGAGTGAACTACAATATCTGCTCCAAATTCTATAGGCCTTATGAGATACGGTGTACCAAATGTATTATCTATAATTAAAGGTATATTGTTTTCATGTGCAATCTTAGCCACAGCCTCAATATCAATAAGATTTATTCCAGGATTTCCTATACTTTCTATATAAACTGCCTTAGTATTCTCATTTATAGCCTTTCTAAAGTTTTCTGGATCATCTGGATCAACAAAAACTGTATTTATACCTAACTTTGGTAAAGTTGTAGAAAACAAAGTATGAGTGCCTCCATATAATGTACTTGCTGATATTATCTCATCTCTAACACCAGCAATATTCAAAATTGCATAAGTAATGGCAGCTGAACCAGAACCAACGGCTAATGCTCCAACTCCCCCTTCTAATGCTGCTATTCTCTTTTCAAAGGCATCAGTTGTTGGGTTCATTATTCTTGTATAAATATATCCTTCTTCTTTTAATGCAAATAGATTTGCTCCATGTTCAACACTGTCAAAAACATAGGATGTAGTTTGGTATATAGGCACTGCCCTAGATCCAGTAGTTTTATCAACTTCCTGTCCTGCATGTACTTGTAATGTATCAAATTTTAATTTTCTTTCACTCATTATAATCTCTCCTTTATTCAATAAAATTTATTTGCTACTAGATAATAAAAAACCTCCTTTCCTAATTTTTTAATATTAGATGAAAGGAGATTACACTCATAACAGTATGCAAACACCTTCTCATCTTTCTCTAAGTTCGATTGAACTTAGGGTAGGATTTGGCACCTTTTCAGATTAATCTGAAGGTTGCCGAAGTTTCACAGGGCCTTTCCCTCCACCTCTCTTGATAAGAATATTAAATTATTGAATTTTTAAAATTATACTTATCCATAATTTTTTCGCAGTTTCGCAACTCAAATCTATTTACTCGCTATGCTCGTATAGATTTGGTGCTCATTGCCTTTTTGTCCAACGAGCATATATATGCGAGTTGCAGACAAAACGGACAGCGAAGTGAACGCTAGTGAACGTAGAAATGAGCGAAGCAAATGGTGCGTTTGACCTACTAAAGCTCACAACCCTTATCTACCCCGTAGGGCATAATTCAGTGGTGTCCGCTAGGACCTATCGTTCGCTAAGTTAGGTCATTTCCCGCAGTTTCGCAACTCAAATCTATTTACTCGCTACGCTCGTATAGATTTGGTGCTCATTGCGTTTGACCTACTAAAGCTCACTATCGTTCGCTAAGTTAGGTCATAAAAAAACCTCTTTAGCTAAAAAGAGGTAAAATAATCGAAATCTTATCTCTCAGCTAATGCTGTAGGATTTAGCACCATGTAATTAATACTGGTTGCTGGGTTTCATAGGGCCTTTCCCTCCACCTCTCTTGATAAGTCTAATTTTAAATTAAGCTAATTATATTAGATAATGAAATAGATGTCAATAGTTGTTTTATATATTTAATTTTATTTTTAATAATTGAATTCCATTAATTGTCTTTGTTTTGTAAAGACTTCTTCTTTTCTTTATGATAAAATATTACATTATGAGACAAGCTATTTAAAAAAGAGAGGAAGTGTGCAAGTGAATCTCAAAAGAGTAATTTTTTTATCATTATCAATTATTATGTTGTTAAATATAATACCCGTTCAAACCTTTGCCGATAACCCGATTATATATGACATAGTCATAAAAGGTGGAACTGTTTATAATCCATCTACGGATCACGAACTTAAGGATTATAATATTGGAATAATTGGTTCTAAGGTAGAAAAAATAACCAAGGAAGAATTGAAAGGAGAAAAAGTAATTGATGCAGATGGTCTTGTTATTTCTCCTGGATTTGTAGACCTTATATCATATGATCCAAACTCTGTGGGTATAGAGTTAAAGGTATTGGATGGTGTAACTAGCAATCTAGCTATGCATGGTGGTACCGAGGATGCTGTCTCTTGGTATAGAGCTTGGGAAAAAAATGGAGTATTGGCTAACTTTGGGGCTTCATCTTTTGTTACAAGACATAGATGGCCTATTGTAGGATATGGCGTAGATACTGAAGTAACTAAGGAAGAGGATATACAAAAATTAGTAGATGTTGTAAGAAAAAATGTTGAAGCCGGTGCATTAGGCATTTCTTTTAGCTTTGAATATGTACCTGGAGTAAAAAATGAAGTTATTCCACTATTAAATTTAGCTAAGGAATATAATCTACCTACCTTCTATCATTTAAGACATTCAGATGAAGAAAAAGGCTTAGATGGCATTCAAGAAGTAATAGATTATGGAAAAGAAACTGGCGCTATAATCCATATTATGCATATCAACAGTACAGGCGGTACTTTTGTTATGGACAAGGCTTTGGATATGGTAAAAAAGGCTAAGGAGGAAGGCTTGGATATTACAACTTGTTTTTATCCATATGACTATTGGGCAACCTATATAGATTCAGCTCGTTTCCGTCCAGGCTGGCAAGATAGGTTCAAAATCACTTATGAAGATTTACAGATAGGCGGTACAGATATTAGAATTACAAAAGATACATTCGATAGGTATCGTCAGCAACATCTATTAGTTGCCGCCCATGGTTCCATGCCTGAATCAGAACTTATAATGCTCTTAAAAGACCCTGACACTATGATAGGAAGTGATACTATCATAGAGCCAAGCTATAATAATCATCCTAGAGGCGCTGGAACTTATAGCCGTGTATTTGGTAAATATGTTAGAGAAGAAAAAGTATTATCTATAATGGATGCAATAAAGAAAGTATCTTACCTCCCTGCTAAAAGAATGGAAAGTTCCGCTCCTTCTATGAAATATAAGGGTAGAATAGAAGTTGGAGGAGATGCAGATATTACTATATTCAATCCAGATACAATAATAGACAAATCTACTGTAAAAGATTCTGGTGCTCCTTCAGTTGGAATCGAATATGTACTCGTCAATGGGGTTATCGTAAAAAATAAAGATGGTATAGTTAAAGGAGTAAAACCTGGAAAACCTGTGAAATCCTACTTTGTAGACAAAACTCCTGATAATGAACCTATTGACTTCAAAATCAAAGTAGATGATAAAGAAGAAGTGTCTATGGAAAAAATATATAAAATTGATGATAAAATATATCTTCCTATAAGAGAAACCTTTGAAACACTAAATATTCCAGTTGAAAACTCAATAGATGGTAGTATAAATATCGGAAATATATTAAATTTAGAAATTGGAAGTAGAAAGGCTAATTTAAGAGAAAAAGAATTGCAATTAATAGGTGAACCAATTATATATAAAGAAAACACCTATATTTCTCTTGAAGATCTCAATATATTGTTAAATGAGGATTATGAAATAAATCAATCTGAAAACTTATTGGATTTAAAACTAATTGCGACAAAAGACGATGCTAGAGAAGCTTTTCAACATAGTGATGATGAAAAGCCAACAGAATCAAAAGAATCTCCATCAAAAAATAATAAAACTATATTTATTGTATACGGTGTTTCAGCTCTAATAATAGTTTTAGTATTATTAGGACTTAAACGAAAAAAATAACGATATAATCATTAAAATAATAGGGAAAATCTATAGATTTTCCCTATTATTTATTGTTCTATATTGATAAACTTAACTCTAAAACAAATTCTATCTTCGTAAATTTTATAGTCAATATATGCTTTGTTCTTTTCAGCTAATTCTTTACAAATGAATAATCCTAACCCTGAGCTCATCTGAGTATGTTCTCCATAATTATATTTAATAAATGGCTCTAAAAGTTTTTCTCTTATTTCCTTTGGAATAGGTAAAATTTTATTCTCTACAATAATACAGACATAATCTTCAGATTTACATTTAATGCTTATCTTTCCATCTTGACTATACTTAATTCCATTGTCAATCAAATTCTTAATTATAGTCCGTACCTCTTCCTTTATAGCAAAAATTATAGTATCATCACAATCAAAGCAGATATTAATTTTTTGCTTATTAAAAGTTAGCTCAAACTCATAGATTATTTTAGCTAATAATTCTTTAATGTTAAAACTTTCTGGTTCATATTCCTCTAATTGTTCACATCTAGCAACAACTAACATATTTTGAATAAGCTTATACATTCTTTCAGATTCAGCTATAATCCTGCTGTAAGCTCTTTCCGTTACTTCCTTGTCTAGGTTTCCTTTTTGCAATAATTGAGTATATCCTAAAATTGAAGTAATAGGAGTTTTCATTTCATGAGTTGCATAATTGAAGAAATCCCTAGATTCTTTCTCCAATTCTTCTATCTTTTTCTTTTCTAACTGTAGATATCTCATCTGCTCCATTATTTGATCTTCCATTTTATTAAAATGATCGATCAGTATGCCTATCTCATCATTATTCCTAGTTTTTAATCCATTAGAAAACTTACCTTGTCCTATAAAAGTCATGGCCGTTGCTAAATCGTTTAAAGGATCTGTTGTTTTCTTCAGCCAAATATAATTGACTAGAATCATCACTATAAATAGGATGAGTTGAATAAATATAATCCTTATCATCAAATTAACATTATTATTGTATTCATTTAAATAATTTTTTTGAAATGCAAAAATCCCTATGTAATCATCCTCAATATAAATAGGGTAAGAATAAGTAGCATATAATTTTATTTTTTGGTTGTGAATATATAATAATGATGATTTTTTATCGCTATCTAGAACTATATTTTCTACACTTTCCTCCTCTAGCAATTCCCCAGCGAATTGTCTGAAATTATCTTCAAAATAATTCATAGACAAATATATATCATATTGTTTACTGACAGTATTTAAGACAGACCATATCTCATTTTTATTATTTAAACTATTTTTTTCACTGCTAATAGGATATTGTCTCTTTATTTCAGAAAAAACAATGTCCCTTATCTTCTCCATATCATTTATAATGAAGGTTTGTAAATTATTTTCAAATATTCCCCATATAATCAAATTAATTAGAATAAGCACAATTATACTAATAAATACAATACCTACTGTAATTTTACCTTTAATAGTTCTTAACATCTTCTACCTCATAACATAGCCTGTACCAAATACAGTTTCTATGATGGTATCTCCAGGCATTTTTAATTTAGCTCTGATCCTTCTAATATGTACATCCACTGTCCTAGCATCTCCATAATAATCATATCCCCACACTCTATCTAGAAGTTCTGGTCGTGAAAATACTTGATTTCTATGATTAAGTAAATAGAAAAATAGTTTAGACTCTTGCCTCTTTAGCTCTATCTCTTTTCCATTCTTAAATACCCTTTCCCCCATTATATCTACCTCTATATCTCCTTTTAATCTCATTATCTGTTCAGTAAATGAGGATTTATCTTTTTCTAAGCTTCTAAACAATGCTTTTATTCTAACTATAACTTCCCTTATTTCAAATGGCTTTACAATATAGTCATCTGCTCCTAATTCTAATCCAACAATCCTATCAAAGATATTATCTCTAGCTGTAATCATAATCACCAAATAATTATTTGATATCTCTCTGCATATTTCAAAACCATCTATATCTGGTAGCATAAGGTCTAATAAGACCAACTCTGGATTAAAACTTTTTATTGCATCTAATGCAGATCTACCATTAAATACACTTTTGACCTCATATCCTTCATCTATTAATGCTATAGTTAAGATATCATTGATTGAATATTCATCTTCAACTACCAATATTTTTTTACTCATTATACTCACCCTAATCTTCGTAATGATTATATAAGCACTTTAAAATGAGTATAACTATATTTTATTATACTCATTTTAATTGTATCTTAAATTTATCCCACCATCAATGTCTATACTTATATTAAATCAATCATCACTATATTTAATATAGTATTTTTGATATATCATCTTTTCCGTTGTTAATACACCTTTCATCTTATTTATTTCCATAGCATCAAACATCTCTTTTCCATCTTCACTAATTACAATCCACTTATTTAAATACCACTGCTCTGATTCTTCTTTAGGCTCCTCCTCGAGTATGGCATTCATTTCATCATGTAATACCTGTTTTAGATACCTCTTTACAGGTATTACAACTCTATCATTTATCTTAAACTCTTCTATCAGCAATATATTATGTCCCACATACTCAGCATATATATTTATTTCCTTAGGCGCTTCAAGTAATAAATTATATTGATTAGTCTTAAAATTTAATTTACCAATATAAATAGTTTTAAATAAATATCCCTCTACATTTTTATCCATAAACAATATCATCTCGTCATTATCTTTCATTACAGCCTCTATCTTGTCTGCCTTACCATATCTGTTTAAGTCAATATATTCTTCTAAATCATAATATTCATCCTTAAAAACTATCTTATATATTTTAAAATCTTTATCATCTACCCAGACTAATGATTGCAAGGCATTCACATAATAAATTGCCCCCTCTCTTTCCTCATTTTTCATTTTATATATTTTATTATTTTCTATATCATATATATATCTTTTCCAATCACTTCCATCATTAATTATTCCCTCACTAATAATTAAGTAATTTTCATTTTCTGAAACTGGCCGTATAAAGTAAAGCTTATGACGACTATCACCTTTTAACTTATTTACTACATCCGTTAATTCTGGCCAAGGTTTAGGAATATCCTCAACCTTGTAATCTACAGTAAATACCACATCTTCCACAAAATTAATAAATTTTGTATCCTGCGGATAAACCTTTGAATGACGTCCTTGGAGGTAATTATGATACATCTTAGAAGTTCTTACTAAATTATTATCTTTATCTATTTTATATAGATATTCCATTTGAGCCTCTCGTTCCAAATCCGAATGGTTTGAATATCCATGTCCTTCCCAAAAATATCCATATACTTCCCCTTGATAATAGAAACATGGATAAAAATAGTATCCTTCCTCTAATTGAAACTCTACTGTTTTTGAAGTTACATGCTCTATAGAGTTAGAATTCACAGCCTTACTATTTTTATAATTCTTAGAACTACCACCTTCTTTATCATTCACACTTACATCATCTTCGATTACAACTCTTTTTGCATTATATTGTTTCTTTTCTTTACAACCAGTTAATCCAATAGTTAAACCTAAGATTATGGCTATTAATACTATCTTTTTATTCATCTCTTATCCCTCCTAATCCGTATCTTATCATAAAATTATTACAAACTAGGTTGAAGATGTTACCAGATTATTAACTTTTTGTACTTATATAGCTGTGGGCAATTACTCATAGTCTTTAATTTATGTATCATACGCGACTGACTTAATAAATAGTGTTAAACTATTTCGAAACCTTTTATGAATTCTTTTATTTTTTTATGGAATACTAAGTTTAACAAAATTTAGGAGGTAATATTAGTTATGAGAATTCCGAATCATATAGGTGTGATTCCAGATGGAAATAGACGGTGGGCTGTAGATCAAGGAATGACTAAGGAGAAAGGATATAATAAAGGTTTAAATCCTGGTCTAGAATTGTTTAAACTTTGCGAAGAAATTGGGATAAAAGAAATTACCTACTACGGTTTTACAGTAGATAATACTAAGAGACCTAAATTTCAAAGACTTGCATTTACAAAAGCTTGTATTGATGCAGTCAATATGCTATCTAAAGAAAATGCTGATCTCTTAGTCTTAGGAAATACGGAATCAGATATGTTTCCCAAGGCTCTTTTACCCTTTGCACTCAAAAGGCAACGATTTGGAACTGGTGGAATTAAAGTGAATTTTTTAGTTAACTATGGTTGGCAATGGGATCTAAAAGACTATTTTTTAGAAGGAGAAAACAAATCTGATTTATTAAGTACAATAAAATCTCGGGATATATCTAGAGTTGATATGATAATTAGATGGGGTGGTCGAAGAAGACTTAGCGGTTTTTTACCGCTGCAATCAGTCTATTCAGATTTTTATATAATTGATGAATACTGGCCAGATTTTAAACCTGAACATTTTTATGGAGCATTAGAATGGTATAATAATCAAGATATTACTCTTGGGGGTTAAACTTATTGCGAAATTGGGTATAAAATGATAGAATTAGTAGACTATCAAAATAGGGGGTAATGCAATGAAAGATTATGGAGTGTTTGATATACTTGGTCCAGTTATGATTGGTCCATCAAGCTCACATACTGCTGGTGCTGCTAGATTAGGTAAAATTGCTAAAGATATTGTTGGTACTGAGTTTCATAAGGTAGTTTTCTATTTACATGGTTCATTTGGTAAAACCTTTGAAGGCCATGGTACTGACAAAGCCTTAGTAGCAGGTATTCTTGGAATGGACCCCTCTGACGAAGAACTTAGAGATTCTTTTGAGATTGCAAAGTCTAAAGGCATAGATTTTGAGTTTATAGAAGCTGATCTAGGTTATCAACATCCAAATACTGTAAAAATAGTTTTTAAGTTTGAGGATAAAGAGGACATTTATATTATAGGTTCATCTATTGGCGGTGGAAGCATATTAATTACAGATATCAATGGAAATAAAGTAGAATTTAGTGGAGATTATCCAACTATCATTATTAAATATATAGATCAAAAAGGTGTCATATCTCGTATTAGCTCAATCCTTTCAACTAGTGAAATCAATATTGCTACAATGAAAGTAACAAGGGAAAATGATATTGCTACTATGGTGGTAGAAACAGACTCTGATATTAATAAAAAAGTTGTAGATGAAATCGATCAATTAAACGAAATAATATACATTAAAGGGATAAATCCAATCAAGAGGTGATTTTATGTTTAATAAAGCTGAAGAGCTAATAAAATTATGTAACGAAAATAACAAGAGAATATCTGAAATAGTAATTGAAAAGGAAATTAAAAACGCTGATATTTCATACGATGAATTGATGAATAGAATGAGAGACACCTTATCTGTAATGAAAAGTTCTGCCACATCTGCCTTAGATAAAGAAGTGAAATCCGTTAGTGGACTAACTGGCGGCGACTCTAAAAAAGTTGAAGAATATAAGAATTCTGGAAATACTTTATCTGGTAGTTTGATAGTATCTGCTATGGCTAAGGCACTATCTACATCGGAGATAAATGCTTCTATGGGTAGAATAGTTGCAGCTCCAACAGCTGGTGCTTCAGGAATTGTGCCCAGCGCATTATTATCCGCTAAAGAAAAGTTAAATCTAACAGATGATCAACTTATTATGGGTCTTTTCACAGCCGCGGGTATTGGAGAAATCGTAGCCAAAAATGCAACAGTTTCTGGGGCTGAAGGTGGTTGTCAAGCGGAATGTGGGACTGCCGCTGCTATGGCGGCAGCTGCTATTGTAGAAATGGCTGGCGGAACACCTGAATCTTCTTTTAATGCCGCATCCTTTGCATTAGTTAATATAATGGGTCTTGTATGTGATCCTATAGGTGGATTAGTAGAATATCCCTGTGCTCTTCGAAATGCATCTGGTGTTGTAAATGCACTTACTTCTGCTGATTTAGCATTGGCTGGTGTAAAATCATTAGTTCCCTTTGATGAAGTAGTTGAAGCTATGTATAAAGTGGGTAAACTATTGCCAGAATCATTGAGAGAAACTGCATTAGGAGGTGTTGCCACTACCCCGACAGGCGAGAGACTTAGAAGGGAGATTCAACACTAATGAAAGAAATTATTAATAATTTTTTTAATAAGGAAATAGATAAAGGTTATTTAGTAAAATATAAAGAAACTCTTCTCAAATATATTAGTAACGAAAAGTTTCAAAACCAATTAGACTTTAAATTTGAAGACAGAAACTTTTCTGTCTTTTCTTTATTAGATCTATTCTTAGATTATTTTAATGAATATAATCCAGATACACAGGAAAATTGGTTAAAATCCATATTTAATTGGGTTATTAATAAATCATTTCCCCATAAGGGCATAAAGGATTTTAACCCTAATTTAACTTCCTTATATGAATTTTTCGTAAGATCTATGAATTATTTTATAGTAGAACTAAAACTTTTTGATAATAATTTTATTGAAAAATATCCTATTTCTTTTTTAACTGGTGAAGAAGAGCTGAATAAGAATATATCTAAAGAATATTTTATATTTAAAAGTATATTTAATAATTGTTATATTAATGAGCTAATGCATTTAGATATGGCAATCACTGGTCATAACACTCTAGACCATGTAATAGGAGTAAATCATCTTAGTATGTATATAGCAAGACAACTTTATGCTATTGGTCTTCCTGTAGATTTAGGGGTTGTGGCAGGAGCCAGCCTAGGACATGATATAGGTAAATATGGAGTATTAGATGAAGATAGTAAAAGAGTTCCTTACCTTCACTATTATTATACTGAAGAATGGTTTAAAAGATTTAAAATGGATAAAATTGGACATATTGCAACTAATCATTCAACTTGGGATTTAGAATTAGAGACATTGCCTATTGAATCTCTAATACTTATATATTCGGATTTTAGAGTTAAAAACAAAGTTGAAAACAATGATTATAATATGCATATATTCTCCTTAGAAGAATCCTTTGATGTAATACTCCAAAAATTAGACAATGTAGACGAAACCAAAGAAAATAGATATAGAAAAGTATATAAGAAATTAAAAGATTTTGAAGATTATATTATATCCTTGGGAATAGACACTACATTAAATGGTTCTTTAACAGAACCATTTAAAAAACCATTTGAGTTAATGAATAAGCAAGAGGTAATCAGTAATATAAAATATATGTCTATAGAACACAATATCAATTTAATGTCTAGACTAACAGATAGTGTTTCTTTTAATACTATTATAGAAATGGCAAGGGGAGAAAATAATTGGAGGAAACTTCGACTCTATCTCCAAATCTTCAAAGAATACTCAACTTATTTAACGCAAAGTCAGAAAATCACTACATTACATTTTCTATCAGATTTGCTTCTTCATACTGGAGATGATATTAGAAAAGAAGCTGCTGAGCTGATTGGTAAGTTAATTGCACTATTTGATGAAGAATATCGAAAGGAATTGCCAAAGTCAATAAAATTTAACGCTCGATCAAAGCCTTCAGAAGACTTGCTAGATGAATTTCTAAATAATTTATTGTTTCCTGACCATAAAATTGCAGATTCTCAACGAGAATGGCTTTATAATCTAAAAAATACAATAAAATCTTTATTTGAGGAATCTCACAAGTCCAATCATAGAAAATATTTTGATATCTTAGCTAAATACTATGATGACTATGCTAATTTATCCATCATAGGACAGTTCTATTTATCACAAACAATTGACTATATACCAATTCCCAGTCTAGATGAGAAAAGACTATTTAAATTATTCACCTATACATTAAAACAATTAGATTCAGATAATATGGAGATAAGACTAACTACTTTAGATAGTATATCACAGATGTTAATAAATACAGATAACGTTATATTTATAGCTTCTATTAGGAATTGGCTTATAGCAAATTTAAACAAGTCCCCTATCTTAGGAGAAAACTATTTAAAATATATAATAGGGAAAAAGATAAATATCTCTCCTAATTATCAAGTAATATTAAGTAAAAATTATAGTGAAAATGAAACCTCAGAAATTTTTCTTCAAAATTTAAAAACTGCAACTGAGTGGGTAAAAAAGAAAATAAATATAGATATGCTTTATGACCAAGTAGTTAAGAACCCTTCTGCTAAAGGGCTTCATACTGCAATGCATCTATGTAATATACTTAAGGTAAGTGCTATAGAGAGGGTTAGAAATTATAGTGGCATTACCCTATTAAATATATTTCATCTATTATCATTAGAAGAGAGAAATGATGTGGCTATAGAGCTTTTAAGAGCCTTGGAAATGGATTCTTATCAATTTGCAAAATTTATTCCTCTTTATTTAGGTCAATTGCTATTATACTTGCCTCCTAAAGAATTAGATGAAATCATAGATGATTTTGAAGATAAAATTAAAATATCTAGCATAAGTGTTGTCTTCTTGCTTCTAAATACTATAGCCATATGTATAGAAAACTATAAATCTTATATAACTAAATTTGAAGAAGAATCACAAATTCATAACCATAGAATAGACAGACTTCTAGGCTTATTCTCCATAGCTATGGCTTCCTATAATAATGATATAAAAAATGAATCTCTAAGGGTTTTAAGCTCTACTCTATTTAAATCGAATATCTTAAGTTTGGATGAAAAATATAATATATTCAATAAGATCGGAAAAAAAATCTTAACTCTTTTAGATGATAATAGAGAAGATGATTTCTTATTCTATAATAATGCAGCTTCACTAAATCATATATACAGATTTATATCAGACTACGAGTTTTTCCACGGTTCTTTAGAACCAGTTGATGATCAAAATATAGCATTTTTCCCAGGTAGCTTTGATCCATTCTCCCTAGGCCATAAGGAAATAGCTATTGAAATAAGAGATCAAGGATTCCAAGTATATTTGGCAGTAGATGAATTCTCATGGTCCAAACGAACTGAACCTCATAACTTTAGAAGAAATATTGTAAATATGAGTATTGCAAATGAAAAGGATATTTATTTATTTCCAAAAAACACACCAATAAATATCAGTAATCCAATAGATTTAGACAGCTTAAGAAAATTATTTCCTAAAAAGGAAGTATATATTGTAGTTGGCTCTGATGTCTTAATCAATGCAGCTGCATATAAAAAAGAGAGTATTATTTTGGATTTTCCTCACATAATTTTTGATAGGAAATCTAGTATTTCTAAAGATGATGACGAGAAAACTCTAGAGAAAAGTATTAAAAATATAAGATCTAAAGTCATTAGACTCTCTCTACCTCCTAGATATGAAGATATTAGCTCAACGCAAATAAGACAAAATATAGATTTAAATAGAGATATATCAAAATTTATAGATCCCCTAGCAGAATCTTATATCTATAACTATGGACTATATCTAAGGGAACCACAATACAAAACATTGATTCAATCTAAAATAATTGAAATAGAAACTATAAGGAACCTGAATCAAAATATTTTAGAAGAAATAAAAGAACAGTTTGGAGATGCAATAGACATAAATCATTTTAATTCTCTTAGAAAAAAACTAAATTATAGAATTCTATTAGTAAGGGATTCTGTAACTAATAATCTATTAGGCTTTTCTAGTTTTTATTGGGTTCGCCAAAATATGCTATATGATGAATTCCATGATTCAAATATCACAGACTATATAAGGAAAAATGCAAAGGGAAGGATTATCTTAATATCAGGAATATGTGTTCAAAACGATGATGAATATTTCGTAGAGATAGTTCTAAACGAAACATTATCTTTAGCTATAACTAGAGATTACAATTATGCTTTATATAATAACTCCTTACTGAAGAATAAAAATTCTGAGGTTGAAAGACAGTTATTATTGCAAGGCTTCCTAATGACAGATTTTGTATATAATGAAAACTCTCTGTTTATAGTGGATATGAATAATCCAATGACTTTGAATCTAGACTTAGAAAATATGTTGAAGCCTCCATATAGCACTGATACAAAAATACTGGAAACCATAAGAAATACTAGAAACAAACTTAAAGAAGTCTTATCTGCTCTTTATCCAGGTGAGCTCTTACTTACCTATAATAGGGATATGACTTATAGTAAATTGATTCAAAAAATTTGTGATGCAAATGAAGTAAGTATAATTCCATCACCAATTAAAGAATTTGGTCCTAATATGTGTGTACCATTTGGCTCAATATTAAACAGCAGTATAATACCAAATACAGTTACTAAAACTATGCACACAGAAAAAATATTCGAACCTGATATTGTTAATTTTACAGTAGGCTCATCTCCTTACTATTTATCCCTAGAAGAACAGGCTAAGGTATTAAAATCTTTTAATAAGCCCGTCATATTAGTTGACGATTTACTTAGTAAAGGCTATAGAATAAATGTCATAGAACCAATTTTAAGAAATGCAGGTGTAGAAATAAGAAAAATTATAGTAGGCATACTTTCTGGAAAAGGAAAAGAAATAGGTGAAATAAAAGGTATAGAATTAGATTATGCCTACTTTATACCTAATCTAAAGCTGTGGTTTAATGAAAGTAGTCAATATCCCTATATAGGTGGGGATATGGTAGGAGATAGTATCTTAGAATCATTTTCAATCCCTAGTATCAACATGATTTTACCCTATGTATCGCCTAGATTCATAAAAAATACTAAAAACGATGCAATATATAATCTATCAGAAATTTGCCTAGAAAATAGTCTTAGTATTTTTAAAGCAATAGAAGAAGTCTATCAATCAGTCAATGAAAAGAACCTTAGCATTAAAGGCTTAGGAGAAGTTCTCGTATCACCAAGACATCCAGATATAAATAAAAATATGGACTTAAATAAAAATATTAAACCTTCTACTTATATAGAGATGGACTTACAATATTTAAGAAGATTAGAAAATATCATAAGACGATAAATAAGGGGGATTATATGTTTAAGTACTATAAACTTGAAGATAAATATCTATTTTCCAAATTTGATTATAATAATCTAGCAAAATCATCTGAAAAAGAAATGAAAAATACTGATGGATTAATGTATTTTCTTAATCAATTACCTCAAATGAATTCTAGAAAATATTTTTCTATATCTCATCCCTCCCTATTAAATTTAAAGGATGAAGGATTAAATATATTGAAATTGGAAAATAGGAATTCAGTAGATAATATTCCAGATTGGATTCTAAAGAAAATTGAAAATAAAAAGCTAGTAGCAGTAAATACAAATTATCCAAACTGGAAAGATGTATTAAATAAATCTATAAAGAAAAAATGGAGATTAAACCTTATAGCATTGGGAGATGTAGGCAGTACCTTAACCTTGGGTCTTCGGCTCCTTGGAGGAGACTGCATTAGTAAAATAGGCATATATGATAGAGACATCAATAGATTAAAACGATGGGAATATGAACTTAATCAAATAAGGCGTCCCTTTGATGAACTTGCATTTCCTGCAGTAGAAATTATTGATGAGAAAGATTTATTCAATTGTGATATCTTTGTTTTCTGTGCTTCAAAAGGAATACCTCCTGTAGGAAGCAATGTAACTGACGTTAGAATGGCACAGTTTGAATCAAATTCTGAAATCATAAAGAAATATGCTAGAATGGCAAGAGATGCTAGATTCCAAGGCATATTTGCAGTAGTATCTGATCCTGTAGATTTACTTTGCAAAGTAGCTTTCCTTGAAAGTAATAAGGACGAATCTGGAAATATGGATTTCTATGGATTATCTGCAGACCAGATAATAGGATATGGCCTTGGAGTTATGAATGGCAGAGCTTGCTTCTATGCAGAAAAATCTCTTGAAATGATTCATTATCTTAAAGAAGGAAGAGTCTTTGGTCCTCACGGTGAAGGACTAATTGTAGCAGATAGTATAGAAAACTATAATGAAGAAATTTCAAATTATTTAACTAATAAAACTATACATGCAAACAAAGAAGTAAGGGAATTTGGGTATAAGCCTTTTGTTGCTCCGTCCATTTCTTCTGGTGCACTATCCCTTATAGCTACAATTAAAGGAGATTGGTTTTATGGCTCCACTTATATGAGAGAAGTATATATGGGAGCCAAATGTAGACTATTACCTTCTGGCATTGAAGTGGAACAACTGAACTTACCTGAATCATTAGTAAATCGATTGGAAGAAACTTATAGCAAATTGGCGGCGATAATATGAAAAAAATTTTGGTTATAATGCCTGAAAAACCTAGCACCCTATTATTTAATATGATGACTGAGGTATTAGGCAATGAAGAATTTTCCATAATAACCTCAGCTAATGAATTGGAAAATTTACAAAATAAAAAGATATTATTTGTATTGGAATTAAATGAAATTGGCGCATCTAATACATTAAATAATATTTTTTTGGAGCTCTATAATAGGGGAAGAGATTCTTTGCTTAACTCCGAAGGCGCATTATTAATCCATAATAATTATAATATATTATTTACAAAAACTACGGCTCAATCTATTATACTTCTTGCGAATAACTTAGGATGCAGCTTTATGGGAAGACCTCTTGTAGAGGCCACAGCTAAGCTGGAAAATTTTATATCTATGGAAAAAGTATACAATATGTCTTTAGAAGATATATGCTTACAACAATGCAAGGATTTAGGCAGTAGGTTTTTAAAAGATCATACCACTAATAATGAAAGGGAAAAAAAAATATTAGTATTACATTCAAGTAATAGAGAGATATCAAATACTCTTATGCTCTGGGATATGGTAAAGTCCTACTTACATGAAATTGAAATATCTGAGATAAATGTCGGCAATGGAAATGTACTAGATTGTAAAGGATGCCCCTATAAAACTTGTAAGTATTTAGGTAAGCAGACTAGGTGTTTCTATGGAGGAATAGTGGTAGAAGAGGTGTATCCAGCCATACTTAGGTCAAACTCCATATTATTCATATGTCCTAACTACAACGATATGGTAACTGCAAATCTTGTGGCCACCATAAATAGACTTACAGCTCTCTATAGACAAACTAAATTCTATGATAAAACTATATTCTCTATTATAGTATCTGGCTATTCCGGAGGAGATGCTATAGCAAAACAATTAATATCTAGCTTAAATATGAATAAGACTTTTAGACTCCCTCCTTATTTTTCACTTATGACAACAGCTAATGATAAAGGAGCTATAAAAGAAGTACCAAATATAGAAAATTTAGCAAAAGAATTTGCACATAAGATAAATAGCCTCAATTGAGGCTATTTATCTTATAGTAATATATTTCCATTTATTAGTTCTAAATCTAATTGAAATAAAGGCCCATCTTATTCCCTGGTCAACTAACACTGATAACCAAGCTCCTTGAAGTCCCATTCCCATTTTAATAACAAATATATAAGCAAAAATTAACCTGATTACTAAGATTCCTAGAAAGGTAGATATAAGGGTCCATACTGTATCACCTGCACCTCTAAGTCCACCAGCAATAATTAGCTGCGAACACTGAAAAGGCTGAATAAATGCCACAAGTTTCAATACCTTGCCTGCTTGCACAACTACTTCCTGATTATCAGTATACAGCCCTGCTATAAATGATCCAAATAGAAAGAATACAATACCCATACCTGCTGCTATTACAGCACCTATTCTCATACACATCTTTATGTATTCCTCCGCCTTATCTGGCTCTTCTTCTCCTAAGCTTCGCCCTGCCAAAGTTGATGCTGATATACCAAATGCCTGCCCCGGAGTAAATGATAGATTAAGTATACTAATACAAATTTGATGGGTTGCATAGGCTACTGTACCTAGAGAAGCTATAATCTTTGTAAAAACCAACATTCCTGCTCTCATAGCAAGTTGCTCCCCTGAAGCTGGTAATCCAATTTTAATTAAGTTGTATATTATGTCTTTATCGAACTTAAATTTCTTCTTTAACTTTATATGAACTATATTCTTTTCATTTAATACAACTCTAGTTAGCAATATACTTGCTACCACCTGTGATAGAGATGTTGATATACCTGCTCCTAACACACCTAACCTTGGAAATCCAAATAAACCGTAAATCAAAATAGCATTACCAACAACATTTAATAAATTAGATATAATATTTATTTTCATAGGTGTCTTCGTGTCCCCTGACCCTCTTAAAGAAGCAAAAATAGAAAAATTAAAAGCTTGAAATATAAATCCCAAGGCAATTACTCTAAAATAACCCCTGCCTATTAGAAGAGTATCTTCATGTGCACCAAAGAACTTCATGGCGGTATCTGTCATACCTAGACCTATAAACAATATAGGAATAACTAAAAGTATCTGAGTTAATATCATGACATGCTTTACAACAGATTCAATCCTATCTTCTCGCTTTGCTCCTATATAACGAGCTACCATAGTTGTAGCTCCAATATTTAAAGATTGTACTAAAGCTAATCCTAAAAACACTAGCTGATTAGTAACACCAACTGCAGCAATAGATGCAGCAGTAGTAGCAGCATCTCCTGATCTGCCTAGCATCATCATATCCACCATACCAAATAGAGTACCCATTAGTAATTCTATAAATACAGGCCCTGCTATTTTCACTATTTCCTCTCTTAGATGTTTTTTATCCAGACTAGACTCCATTCACAAATCACCTTTACTTTCCCTTATTTAATTCGATACTCTAAATATTATAACATAAAGAATTAAAAAAATAAACTCTCTAAAGGAGAGTTTACTTTCATACTTAATTACTATTTATTCTTTGATTTTATATATTCATCCATAGCCTTAGCTGCATCTTTGCCAGCACCCATAGCTAAGATTACAGTAGCTGCACCTGTTACAGCATCCCCACCTGCAAATACACCTTCTCTTGATGTTTGACCGCTTTCATCAGCTACTATACATAGATGGTTATTTACTTCCAAGCCTTCAGTAGTTGAAGAAATTAGTGGATTTGGTGATGTACCTAATGACATAATAACAGTGTCTACTTCAAATTCAAACTCTGAACCTGCAATCTCTCTAGGTCTTCTTCTACCTGATGCATCTGGTTCACCTAATTCCATTCTCACACATTTAAGAGCCTTTACCCAGCCATTTTCATTTCCAATTACTTCGATTGGGTTTGTAAGAAGTTCAAATATAATTCCTTCTTCCTTAGCATGATGAACCTCTTCAACTCTTGCAGGCAATTCTGCCTCTGTTCTTCTATATACTACATATACTTCTGCTCCTAGTCTCTTAGCTGTTCTAGCAGCATCCATAGCAACGTTTCCACCACCAACTACCGCTACTTTCTTCCCAACCTTAATAGGTGTATCAAAATCTTCTCTAAATGCTTTCATTAGGTTATTTCTAGTTAAAAACTCATTAGCAGAGAATACTCCATTAAGGTTTTCTCCTGGAATATTCATAAACTTAGGAAGTCCTGCTCCTGAACCTATAAATACAGCTTCATAACCTTCTTCAAATATTTGATCTATAGTAATAGTTCTACCAACTATGACATTAGTCTCAATTTTAACGCCTAATTTTTTCAAGTTATTTATTTCATTTTTAACTACAGTTTCCTTTGGAAGTCTAAACTCTGGAATACCATATACCAATACTCCACCTGGTTCATGAAGAGCTTCGAAAATAGTTACTTCATATCCTTCCTTTGCTAATTCACCCGCACATGTAACTCCTGCAGGACCTGAACCTATAACGGCTACTTTATGTCCATTACTTGGCTTAGCCTTACCAACTTCAATATTATTTTCTCTAGCCCAGTCAGCAGCAAATCTCTCTAATTTACCTATTGCAACTGCATCTCCCTTATTTCCTAAGACACATTTTTGCTCACATTGAGTTTCCTGTGGACAGACTCTACCACAAACTGCTGGAAGAGCTGAATACTCTGCTAAAACTTGAGCAGCTTCACCAAAATTACCCTCTGCAATATGTTTAATAAATCCTGGTATATCTATAGATACTGGACAATTTCCTCTACATAGAGGTTTTTTACATTGTAAACATCTCTTCGCTTCACGAACAGCTTCTTCTTCAGTATATCCTAAACATACTTCTTCAAAATTATGATTTCTTACCTGGGGATCTTGTTCCGCAATGGGAGTTCTCGTAAATCTATCCATTATTTTCTGGCCTCCTCTATTTTGCATGTAGTTGCTTCATCTTTCTTTATTTCTTCAGTCTTATATTGTCCTTGTCTTTTTAAAGCTTCATCAAAATCAACAAGATGACCGTCAAACTCAGGTCCATGAACGCATGCAAATTTAGTTTCATTGCCTACTGTAACTCTACAAGCACCACACATACCTGTACCATCTACCATTATAGGGTTAAGTGATACTACTGTAGGAATATCTAATTTCTTAGTTGTTAGTGCAACAAATTTCATCATTATCATAGGTCCAATTGCAATACATACATCGTATTCTTTACCTTGATTATTTACTAATTCTTCTATGTAATTAGTAACTAAACCATGGAATCCATAGGAACCATCATCTGTTGCAACATATAGGTTACCAGCAACTGATTTTAGCTTGTCCTCTAAGATAACTAAATCCTTAGTCTTTGCTCCCATTATAACATCAGCTTCTACTCCGTGCTCATGTAACCATTTTACTTGAGGATATACAGGTGCAGTACCAACTCCACCAGCTACAAATAGTATTCTTTTCTTCTTTAATTCTTCGATGTCTTCATTTACAAACTCTGATGGGATTCCTAATGGTCCGACAAAATCCTTTACGTAGTCACCTTTTTCTAATATAGCAAGTTTTTTAGTGGAACTACCCATAGATTGAACAACTATTTGTACTGTTCCTTTTTCTTTATCGTAATCACAGATTGTTAGAGGTACTCTTTCACCTGTTTCATTGGCAATTACGATAACAAATTGTCCTGGATTAGCTGAATTTGCTACTCTTGGTGCCAAAATATCCATTGAGAAAATATTTGGAGCAAGAATTTCTTTTTCGACAATTTTATACAATTGCATTTCCCCCTTATAATATAATTTATTTAAGTTATTTTTTGGTGCTGTGTTCCAAATCTTTATTAAATTTAGTCACTAAAATTTTAACACAATAGTTTATTTAATTCAACCTATTAAGACTATAATACAATTACCTTTCTTTGTCAAATATATATCATTTATTTGATTGAATTCATTCTACCGGTTACAGTGGATTCTATTAGTTCTATTTTTCTTGCTGAAACTTCACTATTTTTGTCTTTAGAATAAATATATAGCTTTATCTTTGGCTCAGTTCCAGATGGTCTTATGGCATACCAAGAACCATCATCTAAATAATATTTTAAAACATTTGATTTAGGGTTGCCTGTTTCATCCAATAAATAATCTACAACTTTAATAAGTTTCATATCTTCAAATGAGTTGATAGGTTCTTTCCTAAACTCCTCCATCATTCTTCCTATTCTCTTACTACCTTCCAGTCCCTCTAATACTATGGATACAAGTTTCTCTTTATAATATCCATACTCTTGATATAATTCTTCTAATACATCTAATAATGACTTTCCTTGCATTTTATAGTATCCAGCCATTTCTGCGATGAACATAGAAGTATTTACTCCATCCTTATCTCTAACTATGGTATCATAAACATATCCAATGCTTTCTTCATATCCAAAAATGAATGTATGCTCACCAGTTCTATCAAATTCATTTGCCTTACCGCATATATGTTTAAATCCTGTCAATGTTTCAATAGTCTCTACATTATATCTTTTCGCTATGGCTTTGCTTAGATCACCTGTAACTATAGATTTTACAATTGCTCCATCAGCAGGAATATCTCCTCTTTTTTGTCTCTGTGACAATATATAATTAACTAGTAAAACTCCCGTTTGATTCCCGCTAATGAATCTAAATTCTCCATCCTTATCTTTTACCATCATAGCTACTCTATCACAATCAGGGTCGGTGGCTATGATTATATCTGCATTTTTTTCTTTCCCTAATTTTTTTGCAAAATCAAAAGCCTTTACATCTTCTGGATTTGGATATCCTACAGTAGTAAAATTTGGATCTGGTTTTTCTTGCTCCGATACTACTATTATATTAGTAAACCCTCTTTGTTTTAATATTCTTCTTACAGGAATATTTCCAGTACCATTCAGTGGTGTATAAATAATCTTTATATCTTTATCTATCTCATCATTTAACCTTAGTTTAAGCAGGTCTTCATCATATGCTTGATCAATTTCTTTTCCTATATATTGAATAAGTCCTTTTTGAATAGCTTCATCTAAGTCCATAAGTTTTATTTCAGAAAAATCTTTGATTTTGTTTATTTCAGATAATATTTCATCTGCAATATCATCTAATATTTGGGATCCTTCTTCCCAGTACACCTTATATCCATTATAATCTCTCGGATTATGACTAGCTGTAACCACTATGCCAGATATAGTCTTTAATTTCCTAATAGTATATGATAATACCGGTGTTGGTCTAATTCCTTCAAAAAGATAAACTTTAATCCCATTTGCTGCTAATACTCTAGCAGCTATTTCAGCAAATTTATCTGAATAATGCCTAACATCATAGGCAATAGCAACTCCCCTACTCATTGCTTCTTTACCTTTCTTTACTATGGTCTGAGCTAATCCTTGAGTAGCTAATGATACAGTATATCTGTTCATTCTATTAGTTCCAGCTCCCATTTTACCCCTAAGTCCAGCAGTACCAAAAGATAAATCGGCATAAAATCTATCCTCTATTTCCTTATCATCAATTATACCCCTAAGCTCTATTTTTGTTTCTTCATCAAAATAATCATTTTCTAGCCAATGGTTATATTTATCCCTATAATTCATAATATCACCCCAATATCTGATTTGCTTTTTATTACTTTATTATATTCTATTTGTTATTTACTAATTTGTCTATACATTAGAGGGAATATTAAAATTAATTGCAAAAGCATCCCTCGGATGCTATTCATTCCTTGGAATGCTTTTACTTATTTTAAAGAGGTCGGACTAGAAGTAATATACTTTCTTCGTTTTAATTTACTTATAGGGATTAATGCTAATAATAGTGCTAATATAGATGTAATCGGTATAACTAATCTCTCTATATCTATATTGTTTTGCTGAATTCTGTTATCATGAATCATATCTCCTTGTTGTGGAGGGAAATTTCTCTCATCATTAGATTGAAAATTATTATTTTCTTGGGGCCTTCCTTCCCTATCAACAGGCATTCGACTTCTCATATTTATCATTTCTTCTATCTGATTATCATTCAAGCCCAATTCCTTTAACTTTATCCTTTGTTCATCTGTCAATTTTTCACTAGAAGAATCTCGGATAATCTGCATTGCTTTCACCATAGTATTTCTATTATCATTATTTCCAAAATTATCAGGTGATACCATTCCCTCTCGATTCATATCTGGCATATTATTCCCAAAGCCTCTACCCATAGATCCTAGGGCGGCCAAGTCTATCTTAGTATTAATATTTCCATAAGTTGTAGTTGGCTGCTCTCCATTAAGTTGTGCCATAATACTTTCAGCTCTATCCTTTCCAAATTGAAGTAATATAGGTAAGGCATTTTCATACTGTTCATAAGTAAAAAACGCTGTAGGGTCATTTCTAACATATTCCTTTATTAGCTCATTAACTTTACTAATAGATGCTTTATATTTTCCAGATTTAATATAATTCATGACTAAATCTTCTAGATATTGATGATAAATCTTCTTATATTCTTCTTTTTCAAGTAACTTAGATATAAGAGGACTATTTTCCATAGTATCGCTAACTGGATTATCTATAGGAAAGTTTATAGCAGATGAAGCATTATTTACTTCATGTCCTGCAAAGGATAGATTAAAATCCCAAGGAAGTATTTGGAACTTGCCATCTCTTTCATATAAATAGTAATTATGTTTCAAACTACCGGCATAGCTATCTAAATTTACAAGAAATGTATTTACAGCAAAATATCTTAATATTTCATCTACATCAAGGAATTCATCTAGATTTGTACCTGTGCTTAAATTCTTCATCATATCAATTACAGTATTATAATCTTTTTTATCTGTTGTCTTGAATATAGCATTATCAAAAATCCCTGAATAGTTGGAAATATCATCTCCAGTATATACTAAGTTTGTTCCGCTACTACCTCTACTAGGGACCCCAAAATTTCTTGGATTTATAGATTCCTCATTCTCTATTCTTATGTTTTTGGGATCTACTCTCATAGCATTATCATCATTCTTTATATTTGGATTCCCCATATTCATACCTCTAGCACCCATTTCCATACCTTCAGGTTTATATAAGTTTCCATCCATACTTCCAAAATATCTTTCAATAAAGCTTTCTTCCATCACCTCAACAGCTAAATATAATCCCCATATTTCTCCATTTACCTTAATACTAGTGTATGCAAATCCAGGTGTAGCAATTCCCATTTCTTCAAATATCTCATAGGATAAATATTCCTTCATATTTGTAGCATCAGAAATATTATTATTAAGTGCTAACTTATCTAAGCCATAATAGTTCTGCCCCTTAATATATTCACTAAATTTGATTTTAAAACTATATCTATCTGTGGTGCTATCATTAGCTACCATACTTAGACTAGAATTACCTTTAGCTCTAATTCCTACATTTGTAAAGGTCTCTCCGTTTATTATAATATCACAATTATAATACTCTTCCTTTATGGAATTTTCTAATAGATCATTCCATGAATTTTCATCTATAATAATATTTATTTCTGATACCATATCCTTATTAAATATCTTGTTAACATAATCTGGTTGTTTAATACTAATATTAACTAAGTTATTATCTTTCTGTATAAATCCAACAAAAACTACTAATGCTAAAGCCACTAGAAAGATAGAAGCTAGAGATATAATTGTGGCAAACTTTTCTTTTATCATTACATCACCTTCTTTTTATCCCATATAATCCCCATTATAACTAACCATAACTACATTAGAAACTCCTTTAAGACTAGATAACTCATTTATAAAATCAGTGGTGATTTCTTTTAATCTAATCTCAACAGTAAGCTCTATCCCGCTATATTTTGAGGCAGTCTTAGATTTTATTAAATATTTTTGTACCTTATTATTTATGATGTCTAAGATATCTTTCTCGCATTCATTATCTTCATAATTAACTACCATTATATATGGAGTTTCATTTGACTTTTTATTTACAAATAATACCATTACAATACCTATGAATATTGAACCGAATATAGCTAATGGAATTAAACCAGCACCTAACACTATCCCTCCAGAAATTGACCAGAATAAAAATGCTATATCAATTGGTTCTTTTATTGCAGATCTAAAACGAACTATTGACAATGCACCAACCATACCAAGAGATAGTACAACGTTGGAAGTAACAGCCAATATAATTAAAGTTGTAATAAGTGTTAAAGACATAAGGGCTACACCAAAACTTGGGGAATACATAACTCCTTTAAAAGTTTTTTTATAGACTGTCATAATAAATAAACCTAAGACAAAAGCAAGTCCTAATGCTATAATCATATCGACAGCTGATATGGATCCCACTTTATTTAAAAAACTTGATTTGAAAATATCGCTAAAGTTTATTGTATTTGTTGTATTCATTTTTTCATCTCCTGATTCTATTAAATTTAGCCAAATACTCTGCAAAGAGCGTATTTTGAAACTGCAGTAAATCTCCTGTCTCCAACTTGGATAATATCAGCTATAACATCGGGAAGAAACTCATCATATTTTACCTCTAGAATAATTATCTTTGAATCCAATACATTTACAGCGGGAAGATCTTCATCGAATATATTTCTCGAAAACACCCCTGATTTTATGGTTCTATCAAAAGTTATTCTAACATTACCTATTGGATAAATATATGCCTCACGATTATAATCCACTATTGTCTTTGGCCTAAATAATTCACTTTTCATTTTAATATAGAGTTCTTTTAATAAACTATTATCAGTAAATTTAATCCAATCAGTATCTCCGCTCAAAATTTTATTACATTCTTCCATGGAGATTTTAGTACTAAACTTCGCTGTAAGACCATTATCTTTCACCTTTTTTTCTAATTTAATAAAAGAGGCATCATTGTTATAAAGTCTAATCCTAAATTTCTCCCTATGATTAACACCAGATATTTTTTCAAATAAAGCCTTATCATTTATATCATCAAAGTATATACTTCTAATGAAATAACCATCTCCCTTAGAATTTTCATCTAATCTCATTATATTTTTGAGCCTGGATCTAAGTATATAGTAATCTCCTAAATTTATATAAAATTTATGTTCATGTCTATATTTAATACTATTCACATTTTTCACCTCCAAACTTTAGATTTATATTAAGGATATATTTCTTTTGTGAAATCTAGATGATAACTAATCGAAATATTTGTGAAAATCATTATCCACAGTTTCGCAACTCAAATCTATTTGCTACCTTAATTTGCCCCGCAGAGTATAATTCAGTAGTCCTTTAGGGCTCGTTACTCTCGTATAGATCTGATGATCATTGGATTAGGCCATAAAAAAGACAAGAATAAATCTTGTCTTTCATAAATTATATCTATTTGTTGGTATTTAATTGAAACCAAAATGTAGTTCCTTGATTAACATGACTCTCTACTCCAAAATCTGAATTATGAGCAGTTAATATATTTTTAACAATAGAAAGTCCTAGTCCAGTCCCTATTACTGCTCGCTTATGGGTTTTACCTACCATATAGTATCTATCCCATATGTGATTTAACTCTTCTTCGGGAATACCTTTCCCAGTATCTTTGACCTCATATTTAACAAAATCACCAACATTTTTAATATTTATAAATACTAATTTATTATCTCCAGTAAAATTCACAGCATTGCTAATGAGATTATAAATTACCTGCTCTATTTTTTTCTCATCACCATATACTTTTATTTCATCGCTATAATTTAAGCGAAAGATAAATCCATCTTTTTCTTCAAGGATTAAAAATCTCTTTAGAATTTCCTTTGTAGTTCTAACTATATCAAATTCTTTATAATCAATTTGATTAAGATCTGCCTCAATCTTAGATAAATCTAAAATATCATTGACAAGTCTAGTAAGTCTATCTGATTCATCTATAATTACATCAACATGAGATTGTCGTTTTTCTGGATTATTGCCAGATATATCTCTTATCATTTCTGCATAAGATTTGATCAATGTAAGCGGTGTTCTTAAATCATGGGAAACATTTGCAATTAAATCTCTTCTTAGTTCTTCAATTTTAGATAATTCTGTAGTAGTATAATTTAAAGTAGCTACCAAATCATCTATTTCTGTATAATCACCTTTTTCAAATACAACATTATAATTACCTTTAGCTAAAACTGAGGCTGCATTAGTTACTTGAGTAATAGGCTTAGATATTTTAGATGCAATAATAAATGATAATCCCAATGCTAAGAGCAAAGATATTATAGTCACTATAATAAGCTGGTTTTTTAAAACAAAAGTAGTAGAGTCTATAGGGTCTAATAATCCATTAATATATAAATATAGATTCTCCCCATCTTCACCTTGCAATACAGCACCATAGACTATAGTTGGTCTTCCTAACCTAGAATCTTCTATAGTATATAAAATCTTTCCTTGATTGTCATTCTCCAGTTTATCTATGAATTTCCTTGAATCCATAGAGTTAAATTTAGGTGGTCTAGGGTTAAATGATGTATTCATAGGAAATATAGGAATACCGTCTTCATTTAAAATCTGAATGATTACCCCCCTACTAAAGGATGTTGTATAAATAATATCTTCAAAATCATCCTTTCCATATTCAGCAACTAGGCTGTCTCCGATTTTCTTAATCTCATTAGTCTTCATTGATTTATAATAGGTATTTAAAAATACAATTTGAAGAAGCCATAATATGGTCATGATTGTTGCCGCAAATAAGATAAAATATGTCCACAATTTAACTTTTAGGCTTTTCATATCTAATTTATTTTTCAAAATTACCACCACTTCTATTATTTTATATATTCAAATTTATATCCTAGTCCCCTTAAAGTTACAATAAAATCTCTATATTGTCCCATACTATTTCTAAGCATTTTTATATGAGTATCAACAGTTCTATCATCACCAAAGAAGTCATAGCCCCATACCTCACTCAATAATTTATCCCTAGTTAGAGCAACATTCTTATTTTTAACTAAATAAAATAATAAATCATACTCCTTTGGGGTCATATCCACTTTTACTTCATCAACAAATACATTTCTTCCTAGTATATCAATTTCAAGACCGTCAAATTTATATATTTCATTAGAATTAATATCTTTTTGCATTTTTTTATTACGGCTGACAATTACATTTAATCTAGCCATAACCTCCTTAGGAGAAAAAGGTTTTACTACATAATCATCGATACCTATCTCAAATCCAAATAGCTTATCATATTCTTCCCCTCGCGCAGAGAGCATAAGTACAGGTATATCCTTTATCTTTTTAATTTCCTTATAGGCAGAAAAACCATCTAGTTTTGGCATCATTATATCCATTACTATAACATCAAAATTTTCTTCTTTACATATATTCACAGCTTCCATTCCATCTTTGGCTTCTAATACTTTATGCCCTTCAAATTCTCCATACTCTCTAATAACTTCCCGAATTTTCTCCTCATCATCTACAACTAATATCCTAAACATATAATTCCTCCTATAATATTTCTAGGAACTAAAGCTTCTCCTCAGCTATATTATAAATGTTCAATGTGTTAATTATGTGATAAATTTTAAGAATTCAAGTGTAAAAAAAGAGGATAGTATTATCTATCCTCTTACTCAATATCTCGTTCTACTCATCTCTTCGGTGTTTTTAGAATGGCACTTCGGACAGTTTACACCCTCTTCATAGTTCTCATCCCAGATATGTCCACAGTCCTTACATATAAATTTAACTAAATTTATGGATGTAGTCATATTCCCACCTCCCATTTGAACATATCGTTTTGTAAACTTAAATGAAAATTGAGGACTCCAACCTCTGTATGGTACAATGTTTTTGCTAGAAAACAAATACCTCCCAGAAAGGATGAAGTCCTCATGCAAAAAATTGTATCAATA
>NZ_JAHLOH010000025.1:0-158571 GCF_018917285.1 Tissierella carlieri
TATTGATACAATTTTTTGCATGAGGACTTCATCCTTTCTGGGAGGTATTTGTTTTCTAGCAAAAACATTGTACCATACAGAGGTTGGAGTCCTCAATTTTCATTTAAGTTTACAAAACGAATTTATATATTTGGAGGAACTTTTATGATAATTTGGATTAATGGAGCATTTGGAAGCGGAAAAACCAATGTAGCATATGAATTAAATAGACGGATAGAGAGTTCATATGTATATGATCCAGAAGAAATAGGATATTTTATTAGAGATAATATACCTAAAGAATTGAAACTAGATGATTTTCAAGACTTTCCAATTTGGAGAGACTTTAATTATCAAATGCTTGAATATATGAGCAAACATTATAATGGTATTATCATTGTACCCATGACAATGACAAGTGATTTATATTATAATGAAATACTGGAAAGATTAAGGCAAAGAGGTGTTAATATTAAACACTTTACTTTGATGGCTGATAAAGAAATATTGATTAGAAGATTAAGAAAAAGAGGAGATGGCAAGAATTCATGGGCTGCTAAGCAAATAGACAGATGCATAAATTCTTTAGATAATCCTATTTTTAAAGAGCATATTGATACAAATAAAATGACAGTTTATGAAGTAGTTGATTATATAGGTAAATCGTGTAGAATTGACTTGTTACCTGATAATAGAAACTTAACTAGGAAAAAACTAGATAAGTTTAAAATATGGGTTAGACATATAAGACTATTGAAGTAGCATTATAAAATCCTAGAATGGTTGCTCAATCAAGATTAATTGTTGTAAAATTATAGAAAGTAGGGAACTATATGAAAGCATATGTAGGAATTAAATATTATAAAGATTATAGAAATAGGGCAATTATTGATAAGATTTTAGTAGCTCTTGAAAAGATAGGATATAAGACTAGTTGTATTGTCAGAGATATACAAAACAATGACCAAGTTGAATATAGTCCATATGAGCTAATGCAATTAACCTTTAAAGAAATTAATGAATGTGATTTAGTTATTATTGAATTAAGTGAAAAGGGAGTAGGTCTAGGTATCGAAGCAGGATATGCTTTTGCGCGAGGTATACCGATTATTACCCTAGCCAAACAGGGGTCAGATATATCTGAGACATTAGAAGGCATATCTAAAAAAATACTTTTCTATGATGATAACCAAGAAATAGATAGGTTATTTAATAAATTTCTGTAAATAAAATGTAATAGGTAAATGGAGGTAATAGTGTGTATGATATTATAATCATAGGTGGCGGACCAGCAGGAGCAACATTAGCAAGGTTAATTGGAAAAGATTATAAAGTCCTAGTATTAGAAAGAAGAGATTTTCAGGAAAGTTACGAATATAACAGAGTGAAGCCCTGTGGCGGATTAATAGCACCAGACGCTCAATTAATGCTGGCAAAGTTTGGATTAGGTGTGCCTAAGTCTGTTCTTATGAGTCCTCAGCTATTTGCAGTTCGTGTTTTAGATTTTGACAATTCCAATGAAAGATATTATCAGAGAAACTATATTAACATAGATAGAGAAGGATTTGATAAATGGCTAGCTAGTTTGATACCATCCCAGACCGACATTATCTATAATTGTATGTATAAATCTTATAAGACTACTGATGATGGTGTTATAGTAAAGTTTATTTACAATGGAAAAGAATGTGAAGAGAAGGCAAAGATAATAGTCGGTGCAGATGGAGCATTTTCAAAAGTCAGGAAACAAGGATTTAAGAGTTTCCCCGATCCTAACATTTACATATCTATACAAGAATGGTTTAAGACTGATTGTGATTTAGATTATTATGGTGCAATCTTTGATAGGGAGATAACTGATTTTTATTCTTGGACTATTCCAAAAGAAGATCATCTGATTGTAGGTTCTGCATTAAAGCCAAATGACAATGTGCATAAAAAGTTTCAATTATTAAAGGAAAAATTAAAAAAACAGGGATTTAGATTAGAGAATAGTATTAAGATAGAAGGAACACATTTATTAAGACCTAAGAAATCAAATCAAGTATGCACTGGTAACAATCAAATTGCATTAATTGGAGAAGCTGCTGGTTTTATAAGCCCTAGCTCTGCTGAGGGATTAAGTTATGCTTTTAGAAGTTCCTTAGCACTTGCAAAGGCATTAAGAGAAGATTTTTCCAAATATAATATATTATATAACTCCTACACTAAATCATTGCTATGGAATATTAGAATGAAGAATATAAAGATCCCTGCTATGTACAATAAACATTTAAGAAATCTTATTATGAAGACAGGAGTGCTAAGCGTTAAAGTAGAAAATTTCGAAAAAAGATATTAAAAGGTTTAATTCAACCAACAGATTTTGAAGTACTAGAGAGTTCCTTTGAACTTATTAAATACATTGAAAATGAAGGTGAGAGAGGCTTTTTAGTGACATATGTTTTTAAAAAGAAATAAAGGAAAAAACAGAGGAAAGCAGCTTTAGTAGCCCAGATATAGGGTATAAAATAAAGCAGAGGTGATATTATGAGTCTATTAAGAAGTATTTTCGGACCAAGTCAAGAAGAAATATGGAGTCAATTTGCAAATGAGATAGGAGCAGATTTTATAAATGAGGGATTTTGGAAATCCAAAAAGGTAGTTGCTAGATTTGAAAATTGGGTAGTTACATTGGATACATATACACAATCCACCGGAAAAACAAGTACAACATACACTAGGATAAGAGCACCTTATGTAAATAAAGATGGGTTTAATTTTAAGATATATAAAAGTGGATGGTTTAGTGAAATAGGAAAAACTTTAGGCATGCAGGATGTAGAAATAGGATATCCAGAATTTGATGAGAAATTTATTATAAAAGGAAATGATGAGGCAAAACTAATAGAACTATTTTCAAGTGATAAGATTCGTGAACTTATAAGTTCTCAAGATAATATATATCTTGAAGTAAAAAATGATGAAGGTTGGTTTGGTACAGATTTTCCAGAAGGAGTTGATGAACTCTATTTCCAAACCATGGGAGTAATTAAAGATATTGAAAGACTTAAGAGTTTATATATGCTATTTGCATTGGTATTAGATAAACTTTGTATAATGGGTTCGGCATATGATGAAGGTCCAGAGATTACATTGAAGTAAAAGACAAATAAAGCTAGTGTTATATTTGGAAGCTGATATTTCACATTTAGAATGATAGTATTGTTAAATTTCAAAGTATAGGAGAAGAGGGAGAAAATGTTTTTTGTATTTGGAATATCTACAAAGGAAAAAAGTATTGATTTTGTTCAAACTATGATATGTCCAAATTGTAGTTCCTATGGACGATTGGAAGTTTTTATGACTTATACATATTTTAGTTTGTTTTTCATTCCAATTTTTAAATGGAATAAAAAATATTATGTAAGAAGTACTTGCTGTGGTAGTCTATTTACTATAAATGAAGATTTAGGGAAAGCTATTGAAAGAGGGAAAAAGAGTAGGATTGATGAATCTGAATTATATCCTATAAATATAAATTATAATAAGGAGCAAGTTTGTCCAAATTGTAATTATTCAATTGATACTGATTTTGAGTATTGTCCTAAATGCGGAAGAAAGCTTTAATAAGGTTTTATAGGAAAATATGATATTATGAATTTAGATGAAATATGGGGGGAGAGCCGTGTGGAATAAATTAGATAAACCATGGCAAGAAGCTTTTAAGTTAGCATGGGAAGCTTATAAAAGAGGAACAATACCAATTGGATGTGTAATTACATCAAAAGATGGTAATATAGTATCTAGAGGGAAAAATCAGATTTTTGATGAAATAAGTGACAATTCAATTGCAGGAACTAATATGGCTCATGCTGAGATAAATGCAATGCTAGGATTGAGAGAGAATAATCATCCTGATATAAGAAGTTACATATTATATACAACTATGGAGCCTTGTCCCATGTGTTTTGGTACAATGGTTATGATGAATATACGAAATATACAATACGGAGCACAAGATAGATTTGCAGGTGCTATATCATTAAACGATAAACTTGATTATATTAAAAATAAGAAAATAGTCGCGAAAAAAGGAGAAGATGAGATAGAGGTTTTCCAACTAATATTACAGGCTGCTTATGAATATGAGCGGAAACATCCTAGAATGGAAGATATATTAAATACATGGAGAGAAACGAATAATTTAGCTATAGATTTTGGAAAAGAGTTAAATAGAATTGGATATTTCCTACAGGCAGCTAAAGATAATAAAGATATCGAGGAAGTATACAGTGATGTGATAGAAAAATATTTAGAACAAGTAACATGTCCTATTTGTGGTAAAAATAATAACTGTAGACATAGTAAAGAATGCTGGTGTCATAATGTTGTAATACCAAAGGGAATTTTAGATATAATTCCTGAAGATAAGAAGGGAAAGGCTTGCATATGCAAATCTTGTATTGATAAATATAGGAGTTGATAATGTGACTATAGAAAAATTGAAATCAATAATTAATGATAGTGGCAATATTATATTTTTTGGGGGCGCAGGAGTATCTACTGAAAGTCATATACCTGATTTCAGATCTACAGCAGGTCTTTATAATACCTCTAAGAATTTAAAGTATCCTCCTGAATATATGTTAAGTCATACATGCTATAAAAGAGATACTGAAGATTTTTTTGAGTTTTACAGAACTAAAATGATATATACAGAAGCAAGACCAAACTTAGCACATATTACATTGGCAGAGCTAGAGAATAGAGGAAATCTTAAAGCTATAATTACACAAAATATTGATGGGCTTCATCAGATGGCAGGGGCAAAGAATGTACTAGAACTTCATGGTTCAGTGCATAGAAATTATTGTGATAGATGTAATAAATTCTTTTCCTTAGATTATGTACTTAGATCTCATCTAGTACCTACGTGTGATATATGTGGCGGAATCGTAAAACCAGATGTAGTTCTTTATGAAGAAAGCTTAAATATGAATATATTAAATAAAGCCATAGAATATATTAGGAATGCTGACGTTTTAATAGTAGGTGGAACATCTCTAACAGTTTATCCAGCTGCAAGTTTAGTTGAATATTATAGAGGAAATAAATTAATTTTAATCAACAAATCCGAGACACAATATGATAGAAGAGCTTTACTTAACTTTAATAGTAGCATAGGAGAAGTATTAGGCAGTATATTATAAAATAAAGATTAAAATTAAAACGCTATAAAGGAGTAGGGGAAGATGATAAAATATTTATTAAAAACATCCTAATCATGTAAAAATAGCTGAATATATGAGAAAAGTAAGAGAGTCTAGAGTAGTAGTTGATTATGAAATATAAGGAGATTTTCAATGAATCAAGTCATAAAATTATTAGAGGAAATTATTTTTAGTGATGAAATAATATATGGAGTACTTAGTAATTTAAGAAAGAAAGATGAGGACTGCTTTAATAAAGTAACCATAAAACCTGTACTTATAAGAGAAGAAATAAAATTGCAATTCGTGTATGAATATAAAAACAAAGTATTGCATAAAAATCTCGATGCTTCGGAAGCGATAAAGGAAATCGAAAATCTATTAATACAAAGTTTTAGGCAGGGAGTAATTTTTACAAGGGAAGCAGATTACCAGATATTGATAAATAAGAAAGGGAAAGCTTCTATTTTAAAAAAGAAGCCTACAAAAGAGAAAGCAGACCTATCACATAATAGAAAAAAGTCTTATATAATTGAAGATGGAGAAGCAGTTGACTTTCTAATAAGACTAGGCGTAATGAATGAAAAAGGTAAAGTAGTTTCTAAAAGATACGATAAGTTTAGGCAGATAAATAGATTTCTAGAGATGGTAGCTGATGTTATCTCAAAGATAGATAAGGATAAAACATTAAATATAATAGATTTTGGATGTGGAAAATCATATTTAACTTTTGCATTATATTATTATCTAGTAAATATTTTAGGTTTAGATGTAAATATAATAGGTCTTGACTTGAAAGAAGATGTAATTAATTTTTGTAACGAAGTAGCAATTGATTTAAATTATGATAGATTAAAATTTGTTTATGGGGATATTAAAGATTATGAAGCATTTAGTAATGTAGATATGGTTGTTACTCTTCATGCTTGCGATATTGCTACTGATGCAGCGTTAGTTAAGGCTGTAAATTGGGAGGCAGAGGCTATTCTTTCGGTACCTTGTTGTCAGCATGAAATCTATGATAAAATTGACAATGTAACATTAGAACCAATGTTAAAGCATGGAATAATAAAGGAAAAGTTAGCATCTTTAGTGACAGATAGTCTAAGAGCCAATGTTTTAGAAATTTTAGGTTATCAAGTACAATTGCTGGAATTCATAGATATGGAACATACGCCTAAAAATATATTGATAAGGGCAGTAAAAAATAACGATAAGGATAATAAAGAATATATAGATAAATACATGAAGTTTAAAGAATTCTGGGGATTAAGAGATTTATATATTGAAAAGGAGTTTGGAGAGAGATTAGAGTCACAGCTAAATAAATAGACTATTAAAGATCCTAATATTAGGGTCTTTAATCTATTTAGAGAGTTGTAAAACTAAATAATTGTCTGATAATGTCGATAGTAATTATATTAACAATCATTTATACAATCAGAGAAAGAGGAGATAAAATGAAGAGAATTAGTACAAGAATCGTAATAACAGTTCTAAGCTGTGCTATAGCAATGTCTATGCTAGTTGGTGTGACTAGTATATTTAGGAGTACAAGTGTAATAGAAAAAGAGATGAAGTCTGCCCTCGATTATCAGACACAACTCTATATGAAAGATTATAATTTAAATTTAGCTTTTTATGAAACGACAGCAACTGCTATATATCAAAATATTGATACTACTATTGATATAAATAGATTACATGAAGAAGGATATCTTTCTAACTATAGTGACACCTTTTTAGGGCCAATAGTAGCGAGAATGTCCAAAGATGCTAAAGAATCTCTTGGAATATTTATAGCATTTGATTCTAAATATACTGGAAGAACAGAGGGAGTATGGGCTCACTTTGATGAAAAGGGAAATGTGAAAAAGGCACTGCCTACAGGATTTACTAGTAAAGATGAAAATAATCCAAAATTTTCTTGGTATTTTGATTGCATAAAACTAGGTAAGGGATTATGGAGTGATATGTATATTAGTAATGCCAACTTAAATGTAATTACATATTCGATGCCTATTATTATCAATAATACACCTATTGGTGCAATAGGCATAGACCTTAGTGTAGAGGAATTGGTAAATACTGTTAAAAATATAAAGCTATATGATACAGGATATGCTTTCTTGCTTAATAAGGATTATGATTACTTGATTCATCCAACATTAGATAGTAGTAGTAATTTGAAAACCATGAATGATGGAGAATATAGTTATATCGTAGATGAAATAGAGAGTAAAGGTGCAGGAGTGACAGATGTTGAATTTGGAGGTGAAGGAAAAGTTATGGCTTTTTCAAAGCTATATGATGATAAAATTATAATCATGACTGTACCAAAAGACGAAATATTAAAGGAAATGTATAATACTATTTATATTATCTTAGGGGTTGTTCTTATAGCAGCAGTATTAACAACTTTTATTTCTTTTGTTTTGGGAAAAAAGATTTCTAATCCAATAGTGTTTTCAGCAGAGATATTGAATACGACATCTAAGTTGGATTTAACTCATATTGAAGAAACTAAGGAAATAAGGGATCTACTTAATAGAAAAGACGAAGTGGGTTCTATATTTAGAGCTACTGGAGCTTTGAGGGAAGAAATGAGAAAAGCAATAAAATCAATAGAAGATACTACAATAAATATTGTAGAAAATACTGCTAGCCTGACTACAGCTACTCATGAAACTACTCAATCGATAAATGATATGGCTAAAACTGTAGAAGAACTGGCACAAGCTTCTATGGGACAAGCTGAAGATGCAGAAACAGGTTCGGAAAAATTATATAGATTAGCTAATGAAATAAAGGCAGCAGTAGAAAACGGTGAAACATTAGTAGAAAGCTCAGCAAAGGCTCAAAGAATAAGTGAAGAAGGCTCGAAATCTATGGAGAATATGGTAGAGAAATTCAATATAACAAATAAATCTACTCTTATGGTTGCAGAGAATATCAACTCTCTATCAGAAAAATCTCAATCCATTGGAAGTATATTAAATACTATAATTAGTATTTCCGAACAAACCAACCTATTGGCCTTAAATGCTGCGATAGAAGCAGCTAGGGCGGGTGAGGCAGGAAGAGGATTTGCTGTAGTAGCAGAAGAAATAAGAAAATTATCAGAGCAAACAGGTCATGCTACTAAGAGTATAGAAGATATATTAAATGCAATTCAATCTGAAGTTGAAACCACAAAGGTAAGTATGGATGAATCAGAGGAATCATTAAATGATGCAAATAATACTTTAGAACAAGTTAAAAAAAGCTTTGATGAAATATATAAAGCCATATTAATATCTATGGAAGCTATAAAACAATTAGATGAAAGATTAGAAGTAGTAGATAATGAAAAAGAAGATGTAATACTGGCTATTCAAAGTATATCTTCTGTAACGGAAGAGACTGCAGCATCTACAGAAGAATTATCAGCTTCTATGGAGGAACAGGCTGCAACAATGGAAACTGTAGCTAATAATACAAATAATTTATCCAATACTATACAAAAGTTAAATGAATTAGTCAACAGATTTAAATTATAGTAATAAGCTATAAAAAGGCTGAGCTAGAGAGTTTCCATTAGCTCAGCTTTCTTCTTAAACTATATTATCAATTTTGGCTGCTAAAATAAAATCATTTTCATGAAGTCCTTTAATTTTATGTGTCCAAAGTTTTAAAACCACCTTACCCCAAGAAAGATATATATCAGGATGATGCCCTTCCTTTTCAGCTAGTTCACCTACCTTATTGGTAAAATTTAATGCCTCTATAAAGTCTTTAAATTTATATGTCTTTTCGATGTATTTTCTCTCCATTACTTGCCAACCATCTTTAAGATTTTTCAAATAATCATAAATCTCCTCTTGATTTAAAGGAGCTGCACCTATGTTACAGGGAATACACTTTTTAGATAATAAATCATTCATATAAACACCTCCGACATAAGAAATTACTTTTATTCTATCTATACCCAATAATAAGAGATAAAAAGCTTCTATTGAAAGATTATAGGTAGTTTTACTGTAATCCATCGAGGTGAATTTTCATAAAATTAAAAGTAAATCAGACTTTTCTATGGATTATGAAAAGTTATAATATGTAAATTTATTACTGGCAGAAGAAGATTTAATTTTTTTGTAACATCTTGTATAATAGCAATATGATATAATAAAGAGAAATTAGGTATAATTTGTACAATTACATGAATACGCGGAGGAAAAAAGATGAAGAAGATAGTTTTTATTATAGTAGCTATTGTGCTTACAGCAACTGTAATAGGAATCATAAAAAGATCAGAAGATAATGTAGATGATTTTCTATCAAATTCCAATAATTTTTCTTTAGACAAATCTATTCAGAGGGAAGATTCAGTTGATGAAATAGTCTCTGATTTCTCTATTAAAGTTGAGGATAAATATATATCAATAAGAGAGCACCATAACAACTTAAGTAGTATACTAGGTACTCCAATATCAGAAGAAATCGAAATATTAGGTGAAGAATCTGATACATTTAATGGTTCTCGCATTAAAACCTTAACTTATGATGGTTTAATAATAGAAGAGTTTTCACCAGAAAAAGCAGGAAATGGTGGTTTCTGGATTTTATCTATGACGGTTACAAATGAAAATTATTCTACAGAGAAGGGGTTAACTATAGGAGATAAGTTAGATAGGATAAAAGAACTTTATGGAAATGTTGAAATCTTAAAAGATGGAAGAACAGATTCGAATAACTGTGCTTATATATTTAAAGATGATGTTGAACCTAACTTTATTGTATTTGAAGTTGAAGATGGAATTACTAATGAAATAAGAATTTATCATGAGCTGCAATAATTTATATTAGTAATATGATATAATAAAGGAAAATTTAGGAGGGGTATTATGTATAGATATTCACCATTTGATACATTCTCAATTATGGGGGCTATTTTCCCAATATTTTTTTTATTGGTTTTTGGTATTATTATATTTACTATTATAAAAGGAATTAGTGAATGGAGTTCAAATAATAAACAACCAGTTCTAAAAGTAGTAGCTAAACTAGTTACTAAAAGAACTAATACTTCACATCATAATAACCATAATAATATGCATTCGTCTACTAGCACATCTTATTATGCTACCTTTGAAGTTGAATCTGGAGATAGGATGGAGTTTCATATATCAGGTAAGGAATATGGAATGTTAGTTGAAGGTGATATTGGAAAACTTACATTTCAGGGAACTAGATATCATGGATTTGAAAGGATTGGATCAAGTGATGAAGAATAATTTATCTATAACTAGTTATAAAAAAGCAAATAAGAGCTTTTTAAGGGAAGTATTGGAGTGGATAATGACTATTGGAATTACAATTATAGTAACTTTATTTGTTTTAGGAAATATATTTTCTATGACTGAGGTAAACGGAGAGTCTATGGAGCCAAGTTTTGCTGATGGTGAGAAAATATTCATTTATAAGCTTGGCTATAGTTTTTCTCAACCTAAGGCAGGTGAAATAGCAATTCTTAGTAAGTCTCAGAGTAAAAAAGGAATAATTATCAATACTATTACAGAAGGCAAAGATATTATTGATAATATTTATAGTAAGATTACAAAGAATATAGAAGTAAAGTATATAATAAAAAGAGTAATAGCTGTACCAGGAGATATTGTAGATATTAAAGATGGGAATGTAACTGTAAATGGACAAAAACTAGAGGAAAGTTATGCAAGAGGACAAACCTTTGAAAATTCGAATTTTTCTTATCCTTTAACCATTCCAGAAAACAAGGTATTTGTTTTAGGAGATAATAGAGAAAATAGTACTGATAGCAGGATATTAGGATTAATAGATTATGAACAGATTAAAGGAAAAGTAGTATTTAGGTTTTGGCCTGTTAAAAGAATCGGGAAGATAGGATAAGTTTTACAATAAAGTAAAAATAATTATTGTATATTTAAATTTTTAATGGAGTTGATATAATGAAAATCGATAACTGGGTTAAAGTTATATTGGATGCCCTTTATGATGGAGTATTAATAGCAGATGATAAGGGAGTTGTAAAATATATAAACCCAGCCTATACTAGGATAACTAAAGTAGAATTTGAAGATATAGTAGATAAACCATTATCAGAAACTAGACCTGGTGCTCGTTTGCCTTCTGTTATTGAGAGTGGTAAGCAAATATTAGGAGCACCAAGAAAAGTTGGGGATGTTGAATATATTGTGAATATGGCTCCTATAATAGAAAGTGGAAAAATTATTGGTGGAATTTCTATAGCAAATGAAATAGGTGATCTTTACAAATTATCTGAAGAATTAAGAAAGTCTAATTCTACTATAAAAAAGCTAGAAGAGCGTATGAAAGGCATTGAGAAAGCACGTTATTCTTTTAAGGATATTATATCAGTAGATAAAAAATCTATAGATACGAAAAATTTAGCTGTCAAGATAGCCAATACAGATTCTAATGTATTGATTACTGGGGAAAGTGGGACTGGTAAGGAGCTATATGCGCATGCTATACATAATGCAAGCAATCGTCAAAATGGTCCCTTTATAGCTATAAATAGTGCTACTTTCGATGGAAATTTGTTAGAATCTGAACTTTTTGGATATGAAGAAGGAGCTTTTACTGGAGCGAAAAAGGGTGGTAAAATAGGTTTATTTGAGTTGGCAAATGGAGGAACTATTTTTTTAGATGAAATAGGAGAAATGCAACTTGGCCTCCAAGCTAAATTGTTAAGAGTTCTTCAAGAAAAGACTATTAGAAGAATAGGCGGCTTAGAAGAAATAGATATAGATGTAAGAGTAATTGCCGCTACTAATAGAAACTTAGAACAGATGATCAAAGAAAATAAATTTAGAGAAGATTTGTTCTATAGGATAGCAATTTTTCCAGTAAATGTACTTCCTTTAAAAGAAAGAAAAGAAGATATTAGACATTTTATTGACTTCTTTTTAAATAGTATCTCCTATAAAATGAAAAGGGCTACGAATATTTGTCCTGAGGCAGAAGACATACTTATTAATTATTCCTGGCCTGGAAATGTAAGGGAGTTAAAAAATGCTCTAGAATTTGCTGCAAATATGACTGAGGATTTTAACATCCGAGAAGAACATTTGCCGAAGATAATTCAGATTCAAAGTGTAAAAAATAATCTAGCGAAACTAAAGCCTATGGAAGAGGTAGTGAGACAGGCTGAGTTGGCTGAGATTGAAAAAGCTTTATCCATATATGGACATGATGTAGAGGGGAAGAGCAAGGCTGCTGAAGCTCTTGGAATTTCATTAGCAACCCTTTATAACAAAATGAAACAGGCTTCTTTCTAATTTTATAGAAAGAAGCCTGCTTTTTTATAAGAATTTAGAAATTCATTTATACAGTATTAAGGATTAGTTGAACTCCTTCAATGATTAAGGGTAGTTGATATAATTCTAATAATTTAGAATTATATCCATTATTAAATTTAGCTTTTGAACAATTTTCTTGAAACTTGGATATTAATTTATTTATTAATAATAATTTAAATTTAAAAAACATGTAAATATCAAGGATTTCAAATATTATTCTAGAAACCATCTAATACTTGGCATAATGTTTGCAATATTTAGTGGACAAATGAAATTATTATTTAGGAGGTATAGTATGTTAGCATTATTAGGTTTATTAACTATTGTTGTTTTACTAGTTCTTATTATGACCAAGAAGGCATCTCCTGTTGTAGCTTTAATAGTGGTGCCTGCAGTAGCGGCTGTAATTGGCGGATTTGGTGGCGAACTTAATACATTTATTACAGATGGAATCAAAGCTATTGCCCCTACAGGTACAATGTTTATTTTTGCAATTTTATTCTTTGGTGTTTTAACTGATGCGGGAACTTTTGACCCTATAATTAAAAAAATCTTAAAAGTAGTTGGAAGTGATCCTGTAAAGATAGCAATAGGAACTGCTGTATTAGCTATGCTTGTTCATTTAGACGGATCAGGTGCTGTTACTTTTTTAGTAACTATTCCTGCAATGCTTCCTGTATACGATGCACTAGGAATGCAAAGAAGCACTTTAGCAACTATAGTTGCATTAGCTGCAGGTACAATGAATATTGTGCCATGGGGTGGACCAACTTTAAGAGCTGCCTCATCTTTAAATGTACCTGTTACTGAACTTTTTAATCCTATGTTAGTTCCAGTATTAGTTGGTTTGTTGTTTGTGATTTTTATATCTTATAGATTAGGTGTTAAAGAGAAAAAAAGAATTGGCAATGTTCAATTAAAAGACATTGAAACAACTACATCTGTAGATGAAGAAAAAGCAAAACTTGCAAGACCTCATATGTTTTGGATAAATATATTAACTATTATAATTTGTGTAGTTGTCTTGATAATGGGAAAATTGTCTCCAACAGTGATATTTATGTTTGCTTTTGCCTTTTCACTAGTTATTAACTATCCTAATATAAAAGATCAAAGAGATAGAGTGGATGCTCATGCAAAGGCAGCACTGATGATGGCAAGTATTCTATTTGCAGCTGGTGCTTTCACTGGTATATTAAAAGGTGCAGGAATGTTAACGGCTATGGCAGAGGCTACTGTTGCAATAGTACCTGCATCTATAGGTAAATTTTTACCAATTATTACGGGCATATTTGCTATGCCAGCTAGTTTGTTATTTGATCCTGATTCCTTTTATTTTGGGGTATTGCCTGTTCTTTCCGAGGCAGCTAGCGCTTTTGGCGTAAATAGTTTGAATGTTGGAAGGGCAGCTATTCTAGGCCAGATGACTACAGGATTCCCAATTAGTCCGTTAACTGGTGCTACATTTTTATTAATAGGATTGACAGGAGTGGACTTAGGTGATCATCAAAAGAAAACTATACCATATGCCTTTGCGACAACTATTATTATGTTAATTGTTGCTTTGATAATTGGAGTAATTTCTATCTAGATAATTAACTGAAACATAAACTATATAAGGGAGGATTTATTATGAGAAAAATACGTATAGGCTCTGGTGCTGGATATGGTGGTGATAGGTTAGAACCAGCTTTAGAGATAATGGAAAATGGTGATGTAGATTATATAATTTTTGAGTGTTTGGCTGAGAGAACCATAGCTATAGCTCAAGAGCAAAAACTTAAGAATCCAGAAAAAGGATATAATGGACTTTTAGAATATAGAATGGATAAGGTTTTACCATTATGTGCAAGTAATAAAATAAAAGTAATAACTAATATGGGTGCGGCTAACCCTTTGGCAGCAGTAAAGGTGGTAAAAGAGATGGCAAATTCAAAAGGATTACAAGGATTGAAGATTGCTGCCGTATTAGGTGATGATATAAGCGAGTATATTACAGATTATATGGGTTATGATGTTTTGGAATTAGATACTAAACTTAGTTCTCTAGAGGGAAAAATTGTATCAGCCAATGTATACTTGGGAATCGATGGTATAGTTGAAGCTTTAAAAAATGGTGCCGATATTGTAATCACAGGACGTTGTGCAGACCCATCATTGGTGCTGGCTCCTTTAGTATACGAATTTGGTTGGGAATCTAATAATTATGATTTAATAGGGAAGGGAATTATGATAGGTCATTTATTAGAATGTGGAGGACAGGTTACAGGAGGGTATTTTGCAGACCCTGGTTATAAAGATGTTCCTGATCTATGGAATTTAGGTTTCCCAATTGCAGAAGTTATGGAAAATGGAGATGTAGTTATAACAAAAGTTGAAGGCTCCGGAGGAATTATCACCACAGGGACTTGTAAAGAGCAACTTCTCTATGAAATTCATGATCCATCATCCTATATTACTCCAGATGGGATTGCTGACTATACAAGAGTTACCATGGAAGAAATTAAGAAGAATAATATACTTGTAAGAGGTGCTAAAGGCAGAAAAAAACCAAATACCTTAAAGGTAAGTATTGGATATAGGGATAGTTATATTGGTGAAGGTGAAATTAGCTACGGCGGATCTGGTGCCTATGAAAGAGCTAAATTGGCTGGTGAAATAATAAAGAAAAGATTAGATATTATTGGTTGCAAGTATGATGAACTTAGAATAGATTATATTGGAGTCAATTCTTTGTATAAAGATAATATAAGTGATAACATGTTTTCTGATAAAACTTTAAGCAAAGAAGTTAGATTAAGAGTAGCAGGCAGAACCAGTTCAAAAGAGGAAGCCAAAAAAATAGCAAGAGAAGTGGAAGCTTTATATACTAATGGACCAGCTGCAGGTGGAGGAGCAATAAATGCCGTGAAAGAAGTAATAGCAATTGCGTCTATATTTGTTCCTAGAGAAGATATAAACATAGATGTTACTTATGAGGAGGTATAGATTATGAAACTACGTGAAATTGCCCATTCTAGAACAGGAGATAAGGGAAATATATCTAATATTTCTTTAATAGTATATAATGAAGAAGATTATAAAATTATTCAAGAAAAGGTAACAGCAGAAAAAGTAAAAGAATGGTTTAAAGATATAGTTCGAGGAGAAGTGGTAAGATATGAATTACCACTACTTTGTAGCCTTAACTTTGTCATGGATCAAGCCTTAGGTGGTGGAGTAACTAGATCACTGGCTGTTGATAAACATGGTAAAAGTCTTAGTTCAGCCCTCTTAGAAATGGAAATATAGATGTATTAATATAATTATTTAATGTCCCTAATAGCATTAATTACATATAAATTATTGCTATCAGGGACATTATTAGTTATAGTTAAATTATATAGTATTAATTAAGCATAACATATGTAAAGTAGGGAGTGATAACTTGAAATATGAATGGAGAAAACAAGATAAAAGTTTATATTTATCTAAGAGCAAACCTGAAGTAATAGATGTACCAGCGATGAATTATTTTATGATAGATGGAAAAGGCAATCCTAATGACCCTTCATTTTCAGATTATATAGAAGTACTATATTCATTATCCTATGCAGTTAGAATGAGTTACAAATCAGAAATAGTTCCGGAGGGATATTATGAATATACAGTTTTTCCTTTGGAGGGGATTTGGGATTTAGCTGAAGAAGCTAGAGATAAAGAATTCTTAGATAAGAACAAGTTAATCTATACTTTGATGATTAGACAACCAGAATTTGTAACAGAAAAATTGGCAAGGGACATAATTGAAAGAGTAAAGATTAAAAAATCAAATAAATTGTTAGATAAAGTTAGATTTAATAGCCTTCATGAAGGGTTATGTGTTCAGATGATGCATATAGGAAGCTATGATGATGAACCTAAAAGTTTTAGAATTATGGAAGAATATTGCATGGCAAATGGTTTAATTAGAAAAGAAAAAACACATAGAGAAATATATATTTCAGACTTCAGAAAAACCCAACCTGAAAAATTGAAAACTGTTTTGAGATTTAAAGTCACAATATAAATTAATAAAGAAGAGTAATTATGGAAAACATAAGATATCATAGTTTTGAAAGGGCGTCGTTGTTAATGAGGTTAAATAGAGAATTCTATGAACGAAATACCATATTAGTTGCAAGGGATTTATTGGGAAAGATTTTAGTATATAATGATGGAGAAAATATATATAGAGGAAAGATAGTTGAAACAGAGGCCTATATAAATGCAAAGGATGATGGTGCTCATTTTAATAAAGGTCTGACGGACAGGACGAGGATAATAGATGAAGTTGGAGGACATGTCTACATCTATACAATATATGGTATGTATCTATGTTTCAATATTGTAGCAGAAAAAAAGGGAGTACATGGAGCTGTATTGATTAGAGCTATAGAACCAATAGAGGGAATAGAAAAAATGTATGTAAATAGATATAAAAAGTTATATGAAAATCCACCAAGAAAAGAGATTATAAACCTAACTAATGGACCGGCAAAATTTATCATGGCATACGGTATTACAAAAGAACTTTATGGAGCAGATGTAGTTACAGATTCAAAGATTTGGGTAGAAGATGCACCACAATTATTATTAGATGAAATTGTAAGAAGTAAACGAATTAATATAGATTATGCAGAAATGGCTAAAGATTATCTGTTGAGGTTTTATATTAGAGATAATCCTTTTGTATCGAGAAAATAGTTATAATAGATATCAGAGCAAAAAAATTTTGCTCTTTTATTTTTTCCGGGAACTTTTACATGTGTTTATTCATCTAATTAGTAAGGGGAAGGAGGGGATGGACATTATCAAGCTTGATAACAAAATACTAGTTAAAAAAGTAAAATCAGGGGATTTAGAAAGCTTAATGCATTGGGTTATGGAAGGAAAAGATAAATTTTATAAAATAGCTTGGTCTTATGTATATAATCATCAGGATATTGAAGATATCTTTCAAAACACAATAATAAAAGTTCATGAGAAAATCAATACACTTAAAGATATTGAACTATTTGAGACTTGGTTTATATCCATATTAATAAATGAATGTAGGCAGTGTCTGAAAAGTAGAAAAAAGGAATTGCTTCATGAAGACATGGGAATCTATTATTATCATGTTGATGAATATAATTTTTTTCAAGAAATCAATTCTATTGATGAAATATTTAGAGAATCTGTTGTATTAAAATATGTAGTTGGATACAGTCAGGAGGAGATATCACAAATATTAGACATCCCTATAGGAACAGTGAAATCCCGAATATACAGAGGATTAAGAGAGCTTAGAAGCTTATTAAAGGAGGTGTAGCTGTGGATTGTAATCTAATTAAAGATAAAATGTTAGATTATATAGATGGAGTGTTGAATGAAGAAGAGGAGATATTGTTTAGAGATCACATAGAAGAATGTAATAAATGTAGTATTGAATATAAAGAGACTAAGTCTGCAATAGATTATATAGAAAGCAATGTAAATAAGATTAATGTAATACAGACTATAAACTTAAAACTGAAAGAGTATAGAATTAAACCTATAATAAAGTTTAGAAGAACTACTTTTATTGCAATTATACTTTTATTTATTCTAATGGTTACTGCTATTGCCACAGATAGTTTAGAGGACTTACAATGGTGGAAAAAGGATAGCGAAAAAACAATTACAGCTTGGGAAAAATTGCTTAATAAAGGAGTGGGGCAGAAGTTAAATATATCTGTAATAGATAAGGATATTAAAGTTACGGCTGAGGGAGTAATAGCAGATGAATTAAACACAATTATATTTCTTAGGATAGAAGATTTAAAAGGTGATTTAAGATTTGGAGCTACTACAAGGATAGATGAAGATTCATTTTTAAATGAAGATTTCCCAATTAAGGTTGGGGGTGATATTTTGGATCATTCTGAAAAAGCTAATAATTCCCAAGGTGAAGAGTTACCAGTAATAGCCTCTTATTCAAATTTATATTCAGAAGAAAAAAATACTATCAGAATCATGGTAAGTACTAGAAGTCTAAATGTAGATGAGGGAAATATAAATGTTTATATAGACAAATTATCTACCGTGCTTAATAAAGATGATAAAGCTACAATAAGTATAGAAGGAAGCTGGAACCTAAAAATCCCTGCCAAGAAAATAAAATCTAAATCCTATAATCTAGACAAGACTATTGAATTTGACGGAAATGAAGTTGTTATACAAAAAATAACTATAGCACCAACTAAAACTAATATAGAGTATAAAATGAAAAATTATAATGAAAAACGTGGGTATTCACTAGAAGATGTAAGATTTTCAATCAGATATAGACTTAAAAAGTATGGGTATTCGACTTTATCCTCTGGGCCTGGCTATATTCACAGGAATCCCAAAAATGAGCCTGGATATTCAATAGGGAATCAGATTCTTGAATCCTTATATCTGGAAAGTCCCAACAGGATAAAATTTATTATAGAGTCTTATGAATATGCTGTAGAGGAGAGTAAAAGCTATGATATCTTTATAAATAATCTACCTCAAACTATAGAATACAATGGGAATAAAATAACTATTGAAGAGATTGTATATAATAAAGACAATACTGAAGTTAGAGTAAGAGAAGACACAAGTAAAAATAGAAAATATAGCAGTTCTATTTTTAAAATCACGGCTAAGGATAATCCATCAGCCTTTTCTCCCAGTATGGTAACGGATTATGAATTTAGAGATAAAAAGGACAGAGCGTTAAAGAAGGGAGAAGGAGATGGAAATAGTCGCTTGTTCTATAAGGAGCAGAAGATAGAGCTGAAAAATGGCTTAGTATGGGGGAAACCAGAAATACATGAATCCAAAACTGAGGAATTAATTCCTGAAAAATTTCATGTACAAGGACAAAGATATATTGAATACCTAAATAAAGAAACAACTATAAAACTAAAGTAGTGGATATCCACTACTTTTTGTTATAACTAGAGGAAAACGGGTAAAAATACGAAAATATGTAAATAATTTAAGTAAAATAAACAGGGGTGATTCTGTGGAAAAAACTTTTATCATGATCAAGTCCGATGGAGTAAAAAGAGGACTTATAGGGGAAATCATAGGGAGAATTGAAAGAAAGGGATTTAAAATAACAAAAGCAAAACTATTTCAACCAGGTAGAGAGTTGATAGAAGAGCACTATATGGAGCATAGAGAAAAGCCTTTTTTTAGAGAATTAGTTAATTTTATTTTAGAAGGACCTGTTATGGCTCTGGAAGTAGAGGGAGAATCAGCTATAGAGGTTATGAGACTAATGATAGGACATAGGGATTTTAAAATAGCTGCACCTGGTACCATAAGGGGAGATTTTGCAAATTCTTTAACAGAAAATATAATACATGGTTCAGATTCAGTAGTTAGTGCAGAGAGAGAATTAAATTTGTGGTTTAACTAGAACAGCCTTAGGGCTGTTTTTTTATGGACTAGTAAATTTTTCATCATTCAATAAAGAAGTTCACAATGCAATAAATATAAATTATAATAGATAGTGTCAAAAGTAATGATGTTTGAATAAAGATATAATTATAATATAGAATTTTAATGGAGATGACTATGATGAAAATAATAATTCAAAAATTTGGTGGAACTTCTGTAATGAATGATGAGCGAAGGAATTTAGCTATAGATAAGATCAAAGCAGCAATAGATAAACATTTAAATCCTGTTGTAGTAGTATCTGCTATTGGAAGGGCAGGAGATCCATATGCAACAGATACGTTGATTCAACTTGCTAAATCTGTAGGGATAGAACCTAATCCAAGAGAATTGGATATTTTAATGGCATGTGGAGAAATTATATCTGCTACTGTTATGGCAAATACACTAAAGGTAAGAGGATATGAAGCAGCCGTATTCACTGGTGGGCAGGCAGGTATTATAACGGATGAGAACTTTTTGGATGCGAAAATATTACATGTTGAACCTATGAGAATATTAAAGAGCTTAGAAGAAGGAATTATACCAATAATTGCAGGGTTCCAAGGAACCACAGAAAAAGGAGATATTACAACATTAGGAAGAGGAGGATCTGATGTAACTGCATCTATAATGGGGGAAGCCTTAAATGCTGAATTAGTAGAAATATATACAGATGTAGATGGAGTAATGACTGCAGATCCTAAAATAGTACCCGACGCTAAGGTAATGGATACAATATTTTATAATGAAGTATTTCAAATGGCAGAGTATGGTGCAAAAGTATTGCATCCTAAGGCAGTAGAAATAGCAATGCGTTCTAATATACCCATAGTTATTAGAAATACAAGTTCAGACTATAATGGTACATTAATTACCAATTATCATAGAACTAGATCTTATATAGAAGAAGATACGAGAATAATTACATCAGTTGCTAATATAAATAATAGAATTCAAGTTAAGATAATACCTGATAAATTAGACTATGAGAGTCAAGAAATATTATTTGACAGTATTGCAAAGGCGGGAGTAAGTATTGACATGATAAATATATACCCCGAACAAATATTTTTTATAATAGATGAGAAGCAATCAATAGTATTAGAGGCAGTATTGAAAGAATTGAATTATGAATATGAATTAATTACTGATTGTACTAAAGTTACTATTATTGGTAATAGGATGAGAGGTATACCTGGAGTAATGGCAAAGGCTGTTTCAGCATTAGTAAAGGAAAACATAGAAATACTTCAGACATCAGACTCCCATACTACAATTTCTTGCCTAATAAAAAGTGAGCATACAAATAGAGCGGTAAATGCTTTACACAAATATTTTGAACTGGGTAAATAATTTAGGAACGGTGATTACACCGTTCTTTTATAATCCATAGAAAAAATAAATTTTGTTTAATTATAACCTTTCCTATATGGGTTTCAAGAAAAGATTATTTAATATGTCAATGCTTTAAATGGAAGGCTTTAGTTATATTTTACTTGTAAATAACATAATTTAATAATAAAATGAGATAAAGGAATAATTATGGGGGGAAGAGATGAAGATTAATTGGAATTCTAAATATACAACTATATCAATTTATTCATTTTTTGTAATTTGTGCTGGTATAATTTTTTATTTAATTGCATCAGAGGTAAGTACGTTTCAAATTAAAGTAGGAGAAGTTATATCGATATTTATGCCAATTATAATTGGCTTTGTTATGGCATATCTTTTTAATTTTATTCTAAGGTTTTACGAAGAAAAAGTGCTACGTTTTAACTCTTTAAAGAGAATTAAACCAAAGTTTGTAAGATTTATAGGCTTAATTTTGACTTATGCAACAGTTATACTATTAATCTATATATTTATGAAATTTGTATTTCCTCAAATTTATTCAAGTATAATGGGATTAGTAAACGATATACCTTCCTATGTAAGTAAAATCACAGATTTAGTAAATGACTTTAATAGTAAATATGAAATACAGGAAGAATATTATAATTTTATAGTAGCGAAATGGAATGAATATAGGGATAGTATTATAAGATTTGCAACAAATCTTATACCTGTATTAGGAAATACGCTTAAAACTATATTGTCCAGCGTATGGAATATAGTTCTTGGCATTATAATATCAATGTATTTATTAATAGACAAAGAGAGATTCTTAGCATTAAGTAAGAAAACGACTAGAGCTTTATTCTCTGAAACAAGAGCCAATAGGATAATAGAGCTAGCAAATAGAGGGAACAATATATTTGGGAAGTTTTTAAGTGGTAAGATATTAGATTCTTTTATAATAGGTGTTTTAACATTTGTGGTTATAACTATATTTAAGATGCCCTACACAATCCTAATATCATTTATAGTAGGTATAACTAATATAATTCCGTTTTTTGGACCATTTATTGGGGCTATACCTTCAGCGATAATCATTTTATTTGTTTCACCTATTAAGGCATTATGGTTTTTAGTAATAATACTTATAATCCAGCAAATAGATGGTAATATTATAGGACCTAAGATATTAGGAGATTCACTAGGAATATCTGCATTTTGGATATTATTTTCTCTATTAGTTACTGGGAAATTGTTTGGGTTATTAGGTATGATTATCGGGGTGCCATTATTCGTATTTATATACTCTATTATCAAAGAAATAGTAGAAGGTAGATTGAAGAAAAAAGGTTTGCCATATAAGACTGATGAGTACATGTAAATGAAATCAGGTGAGAAAAATTCTCACCTGATTTTTTATAACGAATAGAAAAGTTCTCATTTATCTTTGACTTTATAAAGAGAACTTGGTCTCAATGGATTTTAGAAAAAACTGCCTATAATACTTCTACAGAAGATTTTTGTATTTGTGAATTAATTCCAAATCCAATATTGCAATTAACCTAATACTTCTTTTAATTTTTCAATAAATATTTTATTTTCTTCCATAGTTCCTATGGAAACTCTTATAAAATCTCCGCCCATAGGTCTTATAATAACTCCTTTTTTTTGCATTTCAATAAATACATCTTGACCATTTTTGCCTACATTAACAAATATATGATTTGTTTCTGATGGTGGATAGTAAAATCCTAATTTATCAAATTCATTATAGAGATAATTTCTTCCTTCTAGGTTAATATCATAGCTTCTTTGCAGAAATTCTACATCTTCTATAGCTGCTATTGCCGCAGCTTGTGCTAAGATATTAACATTAAAAGGTCCTCTAACTTTATTTATATTTTCTATAATATTTTTATTTCCTATAGTATAAGCTACTCTGATGCCAGCCAATCCATAGGCTTTAGAGAAAGTTCTCATAACTAAAAGATTAGAATATTTCTTTAATAACCCTATTGTATTATGAGGGTAATCATCTCTAGTTACATATTCCCGATATGCTTCATCTGATATAACTAAAATATTTGAAGGTACCTTATCCAAGAAATCTACAAATTGTTTTTCTGTAATCATAGTACCTGTTGGATTATTTGGATTACATATCCAGATGATTTTAGTTTTATTAGTGATTTTACCTAATACACCATTTAAATCAAATGTGAATTCTTTTAATGGAACTATTACAGGGGTTCCTCCCATCATTTCTGTAGTTTGTATGTATCTTGGGAATGTAATGTCAGCCATTATTATTTCATCATCTTTGTTAATATATGCTTTTGCTATCATGTCAATCATCTCGTCAGATCCACTGCTTGGTAGAACCTCACTAACATCTACTCCAAGTTTAGAAGCTAGAATTTCTTTTAAATCAGTAGAATTACCATCAGGATAAATAGCTAATTCATCTAAGGTATTGATTATAGCATCTCTAACCTTTGGTGAACAACCTAAAGGATTTTCATTAGATGCAAGCTTTATTACCTTGTCAAGTCCATACTCCCTTTTAACATCCTCGATTGGCTTTCCAGGCTTATATGGCTGTAGATTTTTAATTTCTTCCCTAAAACTAATTGACAATATGAACAACTCCTTTCTATTGGACTAATATTAGTGTAACAAGATATGTGTGATAAAAAAAGACTATGATAATAATATGTCTTATGATATAATCAAAAGGGTAACTAATTTTTTGAGTCTATGCAAGAAGAATTGACTAAAAATTTTGTGAAATGTGTAAAATAGGTATGAGAGATTTTCAATAAATCTTTTAAATAAATATGCTGGTTAAGGGGGAAATGTATAATGAAAACATATTCAGCTGATAAAATCAGGAATGTAGCTTTACTAGGACATAGTAGTAGCGGAAAAACAACTTTAACTGAAGCAGTACTATTTGCAACAGGCGTAACAAAAAGACAGGGAAGAGTAGAAGATGGAAATACAGTATCAGATTTCGACAAAGAGGAAATCGCACGTAAGGTGTCCATTGGTACAACTGTTATCCCTGTAGAATGGAAAGACACAAAATTCAATTTGTTAGACACACCAGGATATTTCGATTTTATTGGTGAAATGTATGGTGCAAAAAGGGCATCTGAAGGCTCTGTATTATTAGTTGATGCTTCCTCTGGAATTGAAGTAGGTACAGAGAAGGCTTGGAAAAATTTAGAGAAATACGTAACACCAAGGATTATTTTCCTTAACAAAATGGATAAAGAAGAGGTTAACTTTGAAAATTTATTATCTAATTTAAAGGAAGAATTTGGCGATAAGATAATACCTTTCGCTTTACCTATAGGTGTATCTAGTAGTTTTAAAGGCTTTGCGTCTGTAATTGACGAAAAAGCTTATGAATATAGTGGAACTCAAAGGAAAGAAGTAGAACTTACAGATGACCAAAAAGTTGAGATAGATTCTATCAGAGAAAGTCTAATGGAAAAGATAGCGGAAACAGACGAAGAATTAATGGAGAAGTATTTTGAGGGAGAGGCGTTTACGGAAGCAGAAATATCTAAAGGTTTGAGGCTAGCAGTAGCTCAAGGAGATTTAGTACCTTTAGTTGTAGGATGTGCAGAAAAAGCAATAGGTGTTGATTTCTTATTAGAAGTTATAGAAAGATATATTCCATCTCCAAAGGAGATTGGTAGCGTAAAGGGATTAAAGGATGATAAAGAAGTTGAAAGAAAAATTGATCCTAGTGAACCATTCTCTGCAGTGGTATTTAAGACAATTATTGACCCATTTGTAGGTAAATTAACTTTATTTAAAGTAATATCAGGCAAGATAACTAAAGACATGGAATTATATAATTCTACAAAGGACAAACAGGAAAAACTAGGGGGACTATTTGTACTTAGAGGTAAAAACCAAATCGAGGTTTCTGAAATACAGGCAGGAGACATAGGAGCTACTTCAAAGCTAAACTTTACTAGAACAGGCGATACTTTGTGTGCAAAGAACAATCCTACACTTTATGAAGAAATTAAATATCCACAACCAACATTATTCTTAGCTGTAGAACCAAAGGCCAAAGGTGATGAAGAAAAGATTGGTACATCTTTACAAAGGTTGACAGATGAGGATCCAACTTTTATTGCACAAAGAAATGCTGAAACTAAACAGTTGCTGATCGGTGGACAGGGAAATATGCAGTTAGCAGTTATTGTTGATAAACTGAAAAATGCTTTTGGAGTAGATGTTAATTTAACTAATCCAAAGATTGCTTATAGAGAAACAATTAAAGGAACAGCATCCGTTCAAGGAAAACATAAAAAACAATCAGGTGGAGCAGGTCAATATGGGGATGTTCATATAAGATTTGAGCCTTGTGAAGAAAAATTTGTTTTTGCAGAAGAGGTATTTGGTGGTGCAGTACCAAGAAACTACTTCCCAGCAGTAGAGAAGGGACTTATAGATTCCTTGGAACATGGAGTTTTAGCAGGATATCCAGTAGTAAATTTAAAAGCTATACTGTTTGATGGTTCTTATCATCCAGTAGATTCTAATGAAATGGCATTTAAAATTGCTGCATCTTTAGCATTTAAGAAGGGTATGGAGGCAGCGAAACCTATATTGCTTGAACCTATAATGAAGTATGAAATATCAATACCGGAAGATTATATGGGTGATGTAATGGGAGATATGAATAAACGTAGAGGTAGAATATTAGGAATGGAACAACAGGATGATGGAACTCAAAAGGTTACAGCAGAGGCACCCCACTCAGAAATGTTTGAATATGCCATAGATTTACGAGCTATGACCCAAGCAAGAGGAAGCTTTACAATGGAATTTATTAGATACGAAGAAGTTCCAACTAATATTGCAGAAAAGATTATAGCAGAAGCAAAAGCGGAAAGAGAATAATGAAAATAAAAGTCCAGCCTTAATTGGCTGGATTTTTTATGTAGAATTAAAGATATTAAGGGTATATATCAATATATGTTATTATTGGAGGGATAGCTGTGTATAAAATATATACTTTTGGAGATTTTGATATCAGATACAATGATGAGAGTATTTTAGATACAAAAGGATACCAGTATAGGATGTTGGCACTTTTTAAATATTTTATAACCTTTAATGAAAAAAAGCTATTGCCTGAAAGTATTATTGAAGATTTATGGGCAGATAATGAATTTCATGATCCCAAAAACGTATTAAGAACACAGATATCTAGATTAAGAAGAATGATAAACTTAGATGATAAAAATCTTAAACAATTCTATAGAATAGAACATTCAAATGGATACTATGTATTTAAAACAAATGATAATTGCGTATTGGATGTTCAATTATTTAAAGAACTTATAGATGAAGGTAATTCGCTAAAAGAAAATGATCCCCAAAAATCCCTTTCATTATTAGAAAAAGGATTGAAGCTTTATAAGGGAGAATATTTGAGAGAGATAGAATATGAAGAATGGATTGTACCCATAAGAAATAGATATCGTAGATTATATTTGCAAGGATTATTTAATTATATAGAATTATTGAAGCAGAAGAAGATGAATGAAGAGATAATTAAGACTTGTGAAGAAGCTATCCAATATGAGCCTTATGATGAGGTCTTGCATATGTACTTTATTGAAGCTTTAACAGAGGTGGGAGAGAAAAGATATGCAATTAGCCATTATGAATATATCACTTCTAGACTATATAGTCATATAGGTATAAAACCATCTCCCAAAATGAAAATGTTATATAAAAAGATGCAATTAGATGAAGAAAGCTTAAAAGATGATATTAACTTAAGTAAAATAGATGAAGAATTAAAAGAAGATTATGAAAACAAGGAGGCATTGATTTGCGAACCTTATTATTTTAAATTCTTATATAATTTGGAAACGAGAAAAAAATCAAGGAATATGAAAGATAATAAATTTTTAGGAATATTAACTATAGAGAACAAAGGATATCTTTCGATAGATGAAGAGGATAGAAAGGAATCCATGAGAACATTAGAGGAAATAGTATATAATAATCTTAGGAAAGGAGATGTATTATCTAAATGGAATAGCAGCCAATTGGTTTCTTTACTATATGATATAGAAGAAAAGAGTCTAAATATAATTGTAAATAGGTTACAGAAAAGGTTTCAGGAAAAATGTAAGAATAAAAATATAATATTAAAAATTAGATTTAAGTCTCTATAAATTAGTATATAAATTAATATTATCCTACTAGCCGTATATGGTTGGTAGGATTTTTTTATACTTAATGGACAAATCTTCACTTGTTTTTGATTTTTTAAAAAGAACTTAATCTGATTTGGTTTCAAAAAATTATATTAGGATACTTTTATAGAAGTTTTTGATAAAAATTAAAATGAAATTGATTTGTAATGTTTAAGAAATCTATATGAAGTTTCTTAATGGTATAAATAGCATAAGATAAAAAATGAAAGCATAAAGTTTATAGTTAGTAATGGAGGTGATATGTAAATGAAAAAAATATTTAAAATATCTGTTGTATTTGTTTTGGTACTATCAATGTGTGTGAGCATGGGACTAAGTTCATATACAGCCGAGCCCAATGAAAATTATTACTATGTAGATCCAGAGAATCCGCCAGTAGACCCAGAGGTTCCACCAGTAGACCCAGAGAATCCGCCAGTAGATCCAGAGAATCCACCAGTAGACCCAGAGAATCCACCAGTAGACCCAGAGAATCCGCCAGTAGACCCAGAGAATCCACCAGTAGACCCAGAGAATCCGCCAGTAGACCCAGAGAATCCACCAGTAGACCCAGAAAATCCGCCAGTAGACCCAGAGAATCCGCCAGTGAATCCAGAGGTTCCACCATTAGTACCAATTATACCAACTACAGATCTAGTGATAAATCATATAGAAAAATATGATTTTGAAGAAGAGTTGATAGAGACAGAAATCCTAGAAGGATTAGAAGTAGGTGGAGTAATTTTTAGCTTGGATTATGTTAAGGAGTTTGAAGGTTTATCTTTCGTAGAAAGCGATGTAGAAGAAATCATTTTGATAGAAGGGGAAAATATTATTAATTTATATTATACATTTCTATCGGGCGAGTATATACCGGAAAATCCAGACTTTCCACCAGGAGAAGGAGAAGAAATAGAATCGCCTTATATAGAAGAATTCTGGGATGGAGAGCTAGGACCATTTGAGGATGAAGAAGATGTTTCAAGAATTAATTCATTTAGTTTGGTGAGCTTAGAATCTTATCCCGATGAAGTAAATAATAAGACTTGGCCAAATCCAGGTTCCTTACTATTAAACAAATCAGGAATAGAAGTACCAGGGACTGGAAATCAATGGGAAATAACTTTGGAAATCCAAGGAAAAGATAAGGTAGAAACATCAGATATTGTATTGGTTATAGACCGTTCTGGCAGTATGTCGGGTCAAAAAATCACAGATGCTAAAAATGCAGCTAAGAACTTTGTAAATACCTTATTAAGTGATTCTAGCAAAAACCATATAAGAATAGCTGTAGTATCTTTTGCTGGAGATGTAACTGTAAATTCAGGATTCCAAAGTTATAGCGGAAGGAATTCGTTGATATCAGCTATTAATAGTTTAAATGCTAATGGTGGTACCCATATTCAGGCAGGGATTAGGCAGGGGAGTGCTTTATTAAATGGTAGTATTGCTAATTATAAAAATATAGTATTGCTTGGAGATGGTGCAGCAACTTATAGTTATAAGCCTAATAGTCCCAACAGCTATTTAGAATTTTGGAAATATGAAAGTAATAGAACCTATTCTAGAACAACTTCTGCAATACCTGAATCTGGTTTTAATTATGGTTCAACAGTAGGTGCTGGTAACAGTGAATATACAGAATATCAAACAGGAGGAACTGGGCAAAATAGATATAGCTATAACTATAGACATGGAGCTCATGCTGTGGCTGAAGCAGAGTTTGCCAAATCAAAGGGATATGAAATTTATACTATAGCTTTAAATGCAGGATCTGAAGGAGATTGGACACTAGAAAACATTGCAAGTTCGGGGAATTATTATTCAACTGCTAGCTCAAGTAATCTAAATATTATATTCCAAGAAATTGCAGAAAGACTTTCCAATGCAGCTACTGGTGCTGTAGTAACAGACCCATTAGGAGATATGTATTCAATACTAGGTATAAATGCCGGTAATTATAATAGCTTAATAACCGTAAGTCATGGAACATTAAGTTACGATACAACTACAGATAAAATAATTTGGAATATTGGAACTATAAACGAAGGTATAAAATATTGGATGAAATATAGAGTTACATTGGATTATAGTGCGGAGGGTGGGGTGTTCTATCCAGCCAATAAACCGACTTATATTGAATATGAAAATATAGACGGAAATGATGCTAAGAAATATTTTCCGATACCAGAATTTAGATTGAGGGCTTTGACATTTACAAAACTCTTAAATAGTTCAGGATATGGAGATAAAGACTTCGATATTATATTAGAAGGACCAACTGGACAGTATAAAAAGACTTGGGCTGTATCTCTTAATTCAGGGCAGTCAAAATCAATCAAGGGCCTATTACCTGGAACTTATACAGTTAGAGAAATTGTACCAATGAACTTCAAATTAATAGGTATGAGCGGTGGGGGCATTAGTTATGTATCAGGTAACACATACGAGCTGACAATAGGGTATGATGATTGGAATGTTTCAATAGATGTAATAAATGAAAGAGATAATGATGGATGGTTCTGGGAAGATCCAGATCCAAAGGTAAATAGCTTTACCGTAGGTGAAACGAGAAATCATAGTTCTCTGCCAATTAAAGATAAATTACTATATACAAAACTAGATTACTTTATTATACCAGCAACAGTGGAAATAGATAATAAATTTAATAATGCATAAAATGCAACAGAGGAAGGGGGAATTATGGGGTGGAAGAGAATGAAATTAAAGAAGAAGAATTAAAAGAAAAAACTAAGAAAAAGAAATTAGAAATCATTGGCAATATATTCTTTACAATCTTCATGATGATTATGATTGTACTAATATTTATAACTGTTCAATCAAAGATTACAGGTAAAGAGCCCACGCTACTTAACCATAGATTATATATAGTAGATAGTGGTAGTATGAGTCCAACTATAAAGATAGACTCTATGATAATAGTAAGAGAATTAGAGGCTAATGAAATAAACAAAGGGGACATTATTACCTACTATGGACATAACAAGAATTCTAGAATTACCCATAGGGTAATAGATATAGAAAATCATGGTGAATTTTTTACAACTAAAGGTGATGCCAATGAAGTTAATGACCCAATGCCCCTTGAAGGAAAACAATTGATAGGTAAGGTAGTATTCAAAGTCCCATTAGTAGGCAAGGTTTTTAGAGTATTAAATACGAAATTAGGAATGGGAATCCTTATAACATTGACAATTTTGTGGATAATAATGCCGATGATTGTAGGGAAATTGAGAAAGTCAAACAAATATGTAGTATAAGGATGGATGCTTATGAGAAAGAAAATAATTGCAGTATCCACAATTGCATTAATAATTTTAATTTCGACGGTTGTTTTTGCATGGTTTATATCAACTGAATCTATTGCTAATAAATTTAAAATGGGCACAATTAAGGTTGAAGTCTTAGAACCAGGCTTTGAAGATATAACAGATGTAAGTACTGGAACCTATACAAAGAATGTTCAGGTAGCAAGCCTAGGAACAAAAAGAACTTATGTAAGGATCAGATTAATTCCAGAATGGAGTGAACCTAGTTTACCAATATCTAATGTTCAACTAAATTTAAATCTTGGAGATTGGGTTGATGGCGGAGATGGACATTACTATTACAAATATTATTTGACGAAGGATCAAGTAACAAGCTTATTGCTCGAAAGTGTAACTTTTACATCTTTAGGTCCCGAATATGATGGAAAGACTCTCAGCATAAAGGCAGTAGCAGAAGGTGCCCAAATAACCCATAATGCTTGGAAGGATATATGGGGAATATCAACATTACCTTTTCCAGAAGGAGTTCCAGCACCATAAGGGAAGTAAAAATTGGCAAACTTAAGGAAACTTAAGGACGCAAAGCTATAGGGCCTTCTTTTGATGGCAGCCTAGCTGCAAAATAGGATTAAAATTAAAAGGAGGAAAAGAAATGAAAAAGCGTAGTATAATGTTAGGATCAGTAGTTATTTTGGCAGTACTATTAGTAGTCGGTGGTACAATGGCATGGTTTACAGCAGAAGCAAAGCCGGTAGTAAATACTTTTAAAGCAGGTACAGTTGATATTAATTTAATTGATGAGTTTCCAGAGAATGGTATAGAAAATGTGAATCCAGGAGATACACATTCTAAGGTAGTGCGTGTTGAGAATATTGGTTCAAAAAGAGCATATATAAGAGTTAAATTAACTCCTGAATTTAATCCGGAATTACCAGTTGATGTTGTAGAATACACAATATTATCTGATTGGATTGACGGTGGAGATGGATGGTATTATTATAAAAATATAGTACAGCCAGGAGCTGCTACATCAAATGTAATAGAAGAAGTAAAATTTAAAGGCAGAGAAATGGGGAATGAATATCAAGATGCTACATTTACATTAACAGTAGAAGCTGAAGCAATTCAAGCAACTAATGGTGCAATCAATGACCAATGGGGCATTAACCCAGTTGATCTAGGTCTAGAAGTATTACCATAATATAATCTAAGGAAGGCATATGCCTTCCTTAGAAATACCTCGTAAGGAGGGTAGGATATGAGGAGATTTTTATCTAAAACATTTATCTTTATAGGAGTTCTTTCCTTAGTTCTAGGAACTTTAAATTCATTTGGTCGTAGTATTTCTTATGCTGAAGACTTGGAGCTAATAGGAACTGATTTAGGATTGGAGATAATACCAACTAGTACAAAATTGTTTGATTTAAATAGATTAAATCCAGGTGATACAAAAGAGGCCAAGATCACTATAAAAAATAATTACAGATCGTCATTTTATCTATATATGAGGGCGGAAAGAATGAGTCCAATTCCAGAAGAAGGAGATATAGATTTATTTGAACAATTAAATTTGACAGTGTATCTTCATGGGAATATAGTTTACTCTGGATCGATGAAAGATTTTGCTACTTCTAGTATCAGTTTAGGAGTATTTAATCCTAATGATATTAAGGATTTAAATGCGGCAGTTTATTTACCGGGACCAGAAACAGGTAATGAATTTCAGGGTGCGGGAGTAGAGGTAAAGTGGATTTTTATAGCTGAATCTGATGTTCCAACAGAAGAACCAGAAGAACCAGAAGAACCAGAAGAACCAGAAAAACCAGAAGAACCAGAAGAACCAGAAAAACCAGAGGAATCAGAGGAATTTGAGGAACAGGAAGAAATAATAGAAGATAGGATTCCGGAAACAATACCAGAAGAAAATGAGGAAGAAATAATAGGAGAGAAAATTCCAGAAGTTGCACCTAAAATAATTGAAGAGGAAGAAATAATAGAAGAGAAAATTCCACAATCAGTTTTGAAAATGCCAAGAACTGGTGAAATTCCATCTAGCTTATTCTACGGTGCAGGAATGTTATTTTTATTCATAGGAGTTCAGATGGGATTTAAGAGGAAAAAATAGCTGGAAACTAATCTTCCAGCTATTTTGTTTATATAGGCATCTAAGATGTGTATATTTAAATAAAATAGAATTAAATTATTACAAAAAATTAACTTTTAAACCTTGGAATTAATATGTTAGAATTATGTTAACTTAATATTCAAATTATATGACAAGTACAAAAGTGTAAGAATATCTTTTGTAAACTGTCAAGCGATAAAGGCAAACTTGAGGAAACTCAAGGACGCAAAGCTATAGGGCCTAAAGAAGGCAGCCAGCTACCGAAAGGAGAGTTTAAATGAAAAGAAGATATTTTTCCATAATATATATACTTGTTTTTCTATTTGCTTTTGCAGGACAAGCTATTGGGGAATCTCTATATACAATATCGGCTTTAGATGACAATCTTGTTAAAGTTGAAAGTTTAAAAGAGGATAAAGGTATGAGAATTATGGTTGAAAAAGAAAGTGAAAAGTACTATTATAGTCTAAATAAAACAGTTGAAATAATTCCTCTACAATTAGGAAAAGGAACATATACAATAAAAATATTGCAAAATACATCTGGAGATAAATATAAGGTAGTTCAAAAACAGGATATAAATGTTATAAATAATAATTTAAGTGAAATATATTTGGCTTCTACACAACCAGTTTATTGGGATGATAAGGAAAAAGTAATAGAATTGGCCCAAAATCTAACTAAGGGAAAAAACACAGATAAGGAAAAAATAGAATCTATTTATAAATATATTGTAAATAATATAAAATATGATTATAATAAAATTAAGGGATTATCAAATGATTACGTACCAGAAATCGATAAGGTATTAGATGATAAATCTGGAATATGTTATGATTATGCAGCTCTTTTTGCGGGTATGCTAAGATCCCTTGGAATACCAACTAAACTAGTAAAAGGATATAAGAGTGATTTAAAAGAATATCATGCTTGGAATCAGGTGTTCTTAGATGGGAAGTGGGTTGTTATAGATACCACATATGATGCTGCTTTGAAAAAAGATAATGTAAAGATTAGTATGATTAAAGATGCTATTGAGTATAATAATGTAAGAGAATATTAGTATAATAAAATTTTATTTGCTCTTAAAGATGAGAAAAATCCAGCAGAGCAAATATTTTTGACAAGAAGGACAAAGAAAGTCAAAGTCAAAGGAGGATTTATATGCCTGGCCTAAGTAATATGATAGAGAGATTTATTAAATCTATGATAGAGATGGCGGAAGATAGTACAATAGAAATACAGAGGAATGAATTAGCTGAAAGGTTTGATTGTGCACCTTCCCAGATAAATTATGTATTAACCACCAGATTTACCCCTTATAAAGGCTATTATATTGAGAGTAGAAGGGGTGGAGGTGGGTATATTAAGATTATAAAAGTAGGAATAGATGAAAATGAAGATATTAATACTATTATAGTTGACATTATTGGTGAATCAATTACAAAAAATAAAGCATATCATATAATTGATGGACTAATTGAAGAAGGATTTATTAGCGAGAGAGAAGGCGATATTATGAAAGCTGCAATAGGAGATAGGGCTTTAAATAAAGAAGATGTAAATAATCGTAATAAATTAAGAGCTGATGTTTTAAAAAACATTTTGCTTATTCTTGTTAAATAGGAGGTGTTATTCTTGTTATGTCAGGCCTGTGAAAAAAACAATGCAACTATTCATTTTACTAAAATAATCAATGGTAGTATAGAAGAAATGCATCTATGTGATTCTTGTGCTAAGAAAAATAACGATTTAGATTTTGAGTTTCCTTTCTCTTTTCAAAAGATTTTTACTGGGCTTATAGGGTCAATGCAGGAAGGGAAAGAAGAAATAAAGAATATCTCATGTCCGCAATGCGGTTTAACCTATAAAAAATTTATGGAAATAGGGAGATTTGGGTGTTCACAGTGTTATGAAACATTTAGGGAAGATGTTGATTCTTTATTGAAAGGAATACATGGACATAATGAACACAAAGGGAAAATACCTACCAAAATAAATAGCCAAACCATTCAAAAAAAGGCCATTGAATCTTTAAGGAATGAATTAGAAGAATCTATAGTTAAAGAAGATTTTGAAAGGGCTGCATTTTTAAGAGATGAGATAAAAAAATTAAAGAGTAAAATTGATGGTTTTGAGGGGTGAGAAATGTGGCAAAATGGCTAGATAGTGAAGGAAAAGAAGAGGATGTGGTAGTTAGTACTAGACTGCGAATTGCAAGAAATATGGCAAATTATAAATTCCCAGATTTTATGACTATGGATGAATCTGAGTATGTCACAGAAGAAGTATTAGGTGTTATGAAAAATAAAGAAGATATATATAGATTCTATAGGGTTAAAGACTTATCTGAGTTGGAAAGTTCCGTACTTGTTGAAGAGCATTTAATAAGTCCAAATCTTGCTCAGAGTACAAGAAATGGAAGTTTCCTTTTGAGAGGTGATGAAAAGGTCACTATAATGATTAATGAGGAAGATCATATTCGAATACAAGTATTGTTATATGGATTAAATATTGAAGAAGGCTGGCGAATTTGTTCAAATATAGATGATTCCTTAGAAGGAAACATTGAATATGCCTTTCACGAAAAATTTGGATATTTAACTTCTTGTCCGACTAATGTAGGAACTGGACTTAGAGCATCTGTAATGGTCCATCTTCCCTGTTTAGCAATGACAGGACACCTCAATACTATTATAGATGGGTTAAGTAAAATAGGTTTAACTGCAAGGGGGCTTTATGGTGAGGGTTCTAAAGCTCTAGGTCATCTTTTTCAGATATCTAATCAGACTACATTAGGAGAAAAAGAGGAAGATATTATTAAAAAGTTAAATAAGGTTATATTACAAATAGTATCGAGGGAAAGAAGTACTAGAGCATACATGATGGATAAGAGAAGTTTAGAATTAGAAGATAAAGTATTTAGATCCCTTGGAATTTTAAATTATAGTAGGCTTATATCATCTACTGAAGCAATGGCACACTTATCTAATGTTAAATTAGGATGTGATATGGGCATAATAAAAGGTATGAATACAAAAGATATTGTCAAACTAATGATAGATATACAACCTGCTAGTATACAGATGAACTTGCATAGAGATATGCTAAAGGATGAAAGAGACATGTATAGAGCACAAATAATAAGAAATAATTTGATTAATATGGAGGGTTAGTAGATATGGCTATGTTTGGAAGATTTACAGAAAAAGCACAAAAGGCAATACTCTTATCTCAAGAGGAAGCTAAAAATTTAAAACATAATTATGTAGGCACAGAACACCTATTATTAGGATTAATAGCAGAGGGAGAAGGAGTAGCGGCAAAAGCCTTATCACAATCTGGTGTTACTTTAGATGAAGCTAGAGCAGAGGTGATCTCGGCTATTGGTGAAGGTCAGTATGGGGCAGATATTTTGGGATTTACTCCTAGGACTAAAAGAATATTTGAGCTAGGTTTTATTGAGGCAAGAAATTTAGGTCATAACTATGTTGGTACAGAACATTTGTTGCTTGGATTACTAGCTGAAGGAGAAGGTGTTGCAATTGTAGTACTAAAAAAACTTGGAGTAGATATAGAAAAACTTGGAGAATTAGTGCTTAGCATGATAACGGATGTGAGTCCAAAACAAGGGCAGACTATGGAAAGCAATAATTCAAATACTCCTAATTTAGCTAAATATAGCACTGATTTAAATAAATTAGCAGCATCTGGAGAAATTGACCCAGTGATAGGCAGAGCAAAAGAAATAGAAAGAGTTATTCAAGTTTTAAGCAGGAGAACTAAAAATAATCCCGTTCTTATTGGTGAGCCAGGTGTAGGAAAAACAGCTATTGCTGAAGGATTAGCTCAGAAAATTGTGGAGGGAACTGTACCAGAGATTATAAAAGATAAGAGGGTTGTTACACTGGACTTACCAGGAATGATTGCAGGAGCAAAATACAGAGGAGAATTTGAAGATAGATTAAAATCTGTGATGAAAGAATTAAAAGAAGCTGGGGATGTTATACTTTTTATAGATGAGTTGCATACAATAGTAGGTGCTGGAGCAGCTGAGGGAGCCATAGACGCTTCAAACATATTAAAACCAGTGTTAGCTCGAGGAGAATTACAAGTAGTCGGAGCAACAACTATAGATGAGTACAGAAAGTATATAGAGAAGGATTCAGCCTTGGAAAGAAGACTCCAGCCAATCATGGTAGAAGAACCTAGTGTAGAAGACACTATTAAGATATTAGAAGGTCTAAGAGATAAGTATGAAGCACATCATAGAGTTAAAATAACAGACGAGGCAATAAAGGCGGCTGCTGAATTATCAAGTAGATATATAAATGATAGATTTCTACCTGATAAGGCCATTGACTTAATAGACGAAGCTGCCTCCATGATTAGGATAAACTCTTATGTAGCACCAGAGGAATTAAAGAATTTAGAGGAAAGATTAGAAGAATTATCTCAAGAAAAGGAAGAAGCAATAAATACTCAAAATTATGAAAAGGCAGCAAAAATAAGGGATATAGAAAGACAAGTAAAGGAAGAATTGCAAAATAACAAGGTTAAATGGGAGCAAGAAAAGCAAACCTCAAGCATGGTAGTTAACTATGAAGAAATAGCCAAGGTAGTGTCCAACTGGACAGGAGTACCAATTACGAAGATGACTACAGAAGAATCTGAGAGGCTCTTAAACTTAGAAAATATATTGCACGAAAAGGTGATTGGACAAGAACAAGCAGTAAAAGCTATATCATCTGCAGTTAGAAGATCAAGGGTTGGGCTTAAGGATCCTAAGAAACCAGTAGGTAGCTTTATATTTGTAGGTCCTACTGGTGTAGGTAAGACATATTTAGCAAAAGCTTTGGCAGAAGCTTTATTTGGCGATGAAGAGGCTATGATAAGAATAGATATGTCAGAATATATGGAGAAACATTCTGTTTCTAGATTAATAGGTTCACCTCCTGGATATGTTGGCTATGATGAAGGCGGGCAGTTAACAGAGGCAGTAAGAAGAAAACCTTATGCAGTAGTTCTATTTGATGAAATTGAAAAAGCTCATCCAGATGTATTTAACATGCTTCTACAGATATTAGATGATGGGAGACTTACGGATTCAAAGGGAAAAACTGTTGATTTTAAAAATACTGTAATAATAATGACTTCTAATGTTGGAGCTACATCTATTAGGAAGCAAAATGTACTGGGGTTCTCTATAGGAAGAGAAGACAATAGGGCAGAATATGAAAGGATGAAAGAAACCATAACTGAGGAATTAAAAAGAACCTTTAGACCTGAATTTTTAAATAGATTAGATGAGATTATAGTTTTCCACAGTCTAGAAGAAGAGCATGTGAAGGAAATCGTTGAGATTATGATAAAAGATTTAGAAAAGCGCCTTTTAAAGATTGGAGTTAAAATAAAGGTATCTGATAATACAAAATCCTATATTGCAGGAAAGGGATTTGATCCAATTTATGGAGCAAGACCATTAGAGAGGACTATAAGAAAGATGATAGAAGATCAGCTAGCTGAAGAAATATTAAGAGGTAATGTTTCTAAGCAAGATAATATAATCATTGATTATGATACTAAAAATGAAAAATTAGCATTTAAAATTTAATAGGGAGCGACGATAGCGTCGCTCCATTATATTATAGGAGAGCAAAATGAAGAAAAAAACTATTTTTATATGTGAAAACTGCGGATACCAGAGTATTGGGCATTTAGGAAGATGCCCAGAGTGTAATTCATGGCATAGTCTTAAGGAAACTATAATTGATGAAAAAAAAGGAACTATCAGTTCTAGGACAAGTATAGAAAGAAAGCCTATCAAAAGGTTGCAAGACGTAATAGCTACAAATAGTGATAGGATTGTAACAAACATAAATGAATTTAATAGGGTAATGGGAGGTGGAATAGTTAAGGATTCCATAACAATACTTTCTGCAAAACCTGGAGCGGGAAAATCTACTTTGCTACTACAAGTAGCAAATGATTTAGCTAAGATGGACTATAAGGTTTTATATGCGTCAGGTGAAGAAAGTGAATCACAAATAAAAAATAGGGCAGATAGGATCATAGAGAAGATTCATCCTAAGGTATGGGTAATGTCTGATAATAGTATGGATAACGTATTGAGAACTATAGAAGAAATTGATCCAGATTTAATTATTATAGATAGTATTCAAACTTTTACTCTTGAAGAGTTCTCCAGTTCTAGAGCTGGATCTCCGACTCAAACAATGGAATGTGCAAATGATTTAGTTCAAATAGCAAAAAATCAAGACAGGCCTAGGGCGATTATTTTAGTAGGACAAATGACAAAAGAAGATGAAATTGCTGGAGTTAGAGCATTAGAACATTTAGTTGATGCTGTACTTATTATAGAAGGTGAAAGCGGAGAAGAGCTAAGGACTTTATTAACTACGAAGAATAGGTATGGTTCTACTGGGGAGATGGGTTTTTTCTATATAACTGATAAGGGTATGATTTCTATAGATAATCCTTCTGAATATTTTATGACGGCTAGAGAAGGAGATGGTACAATGCCAGGATCTGCCATAACTGTAGTCAGAGAAGGAACCAGACCAATTATTCTGGAAATAGAAAGCTTAGTATCAGATTCCTTTACCCCATATCCTTCAAGGATAGGAGAATGTCTAAAAAGAGAACAATTAAATACTTTGGTGTCTATAATAGAACAAAGAGGTGGAATAAGATTCTATGATAAAAATGTAGTTATAAAGACAACTGGAGGAATAAAGCTAAAGGAACAGGCTTCGAATCTTGCAGTACTTATGAGCATCATATCCTCCGTGAAAAATAAAGGCATATTAAATGACACTGTGTTTATATCAGATGTAGGATTAACGGGGGAGTTGAAAAGAGTTCCTTCTCTTGAATCAAGAATCAGAGAATTGGATAGAATGGGATTTAAATATGTATATGTAGCTCCTAATAGCGGGAAGGGAATAAAAACATCAAACCTTAAAATTATAGAATTAGAAACTTTAAAAGATGTAATTAAAAATGTCTTTGATTAAAGATATAAAAATAGGCTTAGAAATTTATTCTAGCCTATTTCTATAATTTTAGATTTATATCCTAAAGGGCAATTACATAATTGATATAAGTTTGCCTATTTCAAGCTAAAAACACCAAGAGTTTTAATCGTACCATATTCTTTTTTTAATATATCGTTTAAGTCTAAATCTAATGTATTACATAAAGCTGCTAGATAAAAAATATATGAGCCTATTTCTTCGTTAAGGACGTCTTTACAACCATCACAAACATTACCTTCAACATGAGTTTTAGCGGCATTTAACATTTCCTCAAAGGTATCTTTACTATAATCTTGTTTGATAGCATGAACAGAAATACATCCACAAGAAGTAACAGATTTCGCTACAGCTCTATTAATTCGAGCATTATACTCATCTAGCTTTGTTATTATATCTAATATACTTTTATGTCTAATAAGAACCTTAGAGACTTGGTCCTGAAAATTCTTACAAGTTGAATTAATATCTGAATTTATAATATTGTCATTCATATTCTCCACTCCCGTCAAAAGATTATTTGCTATAGTTCAATTATACTTATGAAGACAAGCAGTTGTCAAATATTTCTATCAATTATTCCAAAAGATTTCTTAATTTTGAAAATCAATAATAACTTTACAAAATACTAATAAAAAGGGATTGACAACTGAAATAGGTCTATGATACAATATAAACTTTACAATTCCAGCAATTTGATGTATAATAGGATAGAAAAGGTAAATAGGAGGTTTTCAAATGTTTAATGTTGGAGATAAAGTAGTGTATCCTATGCATGGTGCTGGAATTATTGAAGGCATAGAAGAAAGAGAAATATTGGGTGAAAAAAGGAAATATTTTATTATGAGGATGCCTATCGGGGATATGAAAGTTATGGTTCCCGTAGACAACATTGAAGAAGTGGGTGTAAGAGAGATAATTGATAGTACAGATTTAGAACGAGTAATTTCCATACTTAAAGGTAATAAAACAGCTATGCCTCAAAACTGGAATCGAAGATATAGAATAAATATGGATAAGATAAAATCAGGAGATATATTTGAAATTGCTGCTGTTGTTCGTAATCTTCTGATGATGGATTTGGAAAAAGGCTTATCTACAGGTGAAAGAAAAATGTTAAGTTCTGCTAAACAGATGCTATTATCTGAAATGGTTTTAGTTGCAGATTCTGATATTGACAAGGTTGAGCAATTGGTTATAGATGCAATTAAGTGTGAAGAGGAAAATGATACTCTGGAAATTTAATTTGCAAAATAGAAAGATTGGGTTTATTATTATATAAAATTGGTAATAAATATACTAATGGGGGTGAATTGATGATTGATAAAATTTTAAGAGGGGTCATTGGATTAGTAGGGGGATTAATGGGATTTAGTATTTTAACCCTATTTGATAATCTAGGGATCATTAAAATGTTTAGAGAAGGCTGGATTAATTTAGCAGTATACTTAGGAGTTTCTATTTTATTTGGAATTATATTCTTTTCTTTATCATCAAGAATAATTAACAGGGGTAGAAAATTAGTTAAATTAATTGAAAACGAATTGGAAAAATTTTCTGTCTATGATATTACAATATCTTCTGTTGGACTTATTGTAGGATTAGTAATAGCATTTTTATTATCTCAACCAATAAATAATTTGGGAATACCTTATGTTGGAGTTATTGCATCAATTATTATTTATAGTATATTTGGATATTTAGGACTTACTATTCCTCATAGGAAAAAGGACGATATTTCTTCTACCTTAGGAAATATAAAAAGAAGCCCTAGAGATAAGGGCAAATCTCAAAATAGGTCATATCCTAAGATACTAGATACATCTGTTATAATTGATGGTAGAATAGCTGATATTTGTAAAACAGGATTTATTGAAGGACCTCTTATTATTCCTGAATTTGTATTAGAGGAGTTACAGCATATCGCAGATTCATCAGATTCCTTAAAAAGAAATAGAGGAAGAAGAGGATTAGACATACTAAATAAAATACAAAAAGAATTGGATATCGAGGTAATAATAAACGATAAGAAATTTGAAGATGTTCAAGAGGTTGATTCCAAGCTTCTAAAACTAACTCAATTACTTAAAGGGAAAATAATAACTAATGATTATAATCTAAATAAAGTAGCAGAGGTGCAAGGCATAGATGTACTAAATATAAATGAACTGGCTAATGCAGTAAAACCAGTAGTATTACCAGGAGAAGAAATGCTGGTGCAGGTTGTAAGAGATGGAAAGGAATTAGGCCAAGGCCTAGCGTACTTAGATGATGGTACTATGATTGTTGTAGAAAGTGGCAGAAAATTTATTGGTGAAACAATAGATGTAGTGGTGACATCAGTTCTCCAAACTTCTGCTGGAAGGATGATATTTGCCAAACCTAAGTCAATGATAGATAGAGCTGTTTAAGACCCACATGGGTCTTTTTTTCTTTTTTGGTTATAATAAATATTGTTTATTGTTTTAATATACTATGTTATAATACTTTAAGAGGTGAAGAAGATGTATAAAGACTACTATGTATCTGTAATTATTGCCGCCGCTGGAATGAGCAATAGAATGGGAAGCAAGATAAACAAACAATTTATAGCAATAGGCGGTAAACCTATACTTGCCCATACGATAGAAAAGTTTGAGAAATGCAGATATATTGATGAAATAATTTTAGTAGCGAAAGAGGAAGAAATTGAATATTGTAGAAAAGAGATTGTTAAAAAATATAAATTTAATAAAGTGGCTAATATAATTAGAGGTGGAAAAGAAAGACAAGATTCAGTATATAACGGAATATTGGCATTAGATGAAAAAGCGGATATTGTTTTAACCCATGATGGAGCTAGACCATTTGTAAAAATTGAGAATATAGAAGATGGAATAAAAGGTACTATTGATCATGGTGCTTGTGTTATAGGAGTTCCTGTAACAGATACAATCAAAGTAGTAGGAGAAGATAAAACTATAGGTAACACACCTCAGAGAAGTTTGCTTTGGGCCGCACAGACTCCTCAGTGCTTTTTTAAGGATATACTTATTAAGGGATATGAAAATGCCATAGACGATGGATTTTGTGGCACTGACGATAGTTCCATAGTTGAAAGAGCAGGATATGGAGTGAAAATGATAATGGGTTCTTATGAAAATATTAAGATTACTACACCTGAGGATATAATTCTTGCTGAATCTTTATTTAAGGATAAGGATATAATTTTTAGAAGAAGAGAATTCATATTTCAAAGCAGGTAGTATGGAATAGATAGGTGATAATATGAGAGTAGGATTTGGTTATGATGTTCATCAACTTGTAGAGGATAGAAAATTAATTATAGGTGGCATAAAAATCCCTTTTGAAAAAGGATTGCTGGGCCATTCAGATGCAGATGTGCTAATACATGCAATAATGGATAGTATATTAGGAGCATTGGCCCTAGGAGACATAGGAAAACATTTTCCTGATACGGATATGAAATATAAGGATATTTCAAGTATTTATCTTTTATCTCAAGTATTTAAATTAATGAATGAGGAAGGTTATGATATAGGAAATATAGATGCGACAATAGTTGCCCAAAGACCTAAATTAGCTCCATATATTGAAGATATGAGGGCTAGAATCGCAGACATTTTGCATACATCCATAGATAACATAAATATAAAGGCTACAACTACAGAATGGCTAGGTTTTGTAGGCAGAGAAGAAGGTATTTCATCCTACAGTGTTTGTTTACTTCAGAAAAAATAATTGACATGGGATAATACTATTAGTATAATGTGGATATATTATATAGACGAAGATGGGAAATAGTAAATATTATAGGTCATAGAGAGGAAGTTAAATGGTGGAAAACTTCTGTCCTCCCTGATATTGAACCTAGCCCAGAGTTTTTAGGTGATAAAGCTTAAACGGTTGTGCGTTATAACTATTGAGTGAACCTTTTATTAGGTTTATTAGAGTGGTACCGCGGAATTTAACCTTTCGTCTCTTACAAGAGATGGGAGGTTATTTTTTTATGACCTAACCCAGTGAAGGAGCGAAGCGAGTGAACTGTAGGTAGGTCAAACGCAATGAGCACCGAATCTATACGAGCGTAGCGAGTAAATAGATTTGAGTTGCGAAACTGCGTGGATGTCCCAAGGGTTAGAATAAATTTAAATAGAAGAATTAAATTAAATTCTCAATTAGAATCCAGTGAAGGAGTGAATGTAGATCAAACGCACCATTCGCTATGTTTACTTCGCTGTCCGTTAGGACCAAATTCATGCGAGTGATAACGAGCAAATGAATTTGTATAGTGAGACTGCGTAAGTTACTTGGCTAATTGTAAATTAAATTAATAGGAGGAAGATAAAATGAGAATGTCAAAGCTTTATATACCTACTTTAAGAGAAATGCCAGCAGAAGCAGAAATAGCGAGCCATAAGCTGCTTTTAAGATCAGGTATGATGAGAAAATTAGTTAGTGGAGTATACTCTTACCTTCCAATGGGATATAGAGTAATAAGAAAAGTTGAACAGATTGTTAGAGAGGAAATGGATAGGGCTGGATCACAAGAGTTATTGATGTCTGCTATTCAACCAAAAGAGATATGGGAAGCAACAGGAAGATGGGATAATTTTGGACCAGAGATGTTTAGACTTAAAGATAGAAATGATAGAGAATTTTGTCTTGGGCCTACACATGAAGAATATTTTACTAATTTAATAAAAGATGAAGTAAAGTCTTATAAACAACTTCCGTTAAACCTTTATCAAATTCAAACAAAATATAGAGATGAAAAAAGGCCGAGATTTGGTTTGATGAGATGTAGAGAGTTTATAATGAAAGATGCATATAGCTTTGATGTAGACGAAGAAAGTATGAAAAAAGCTTACGAAGTAATGTGGGAAGCCTATGATAAGGTGTTCACTAGATTAAAATTAAAATATAAAGTAGTTCAGGGTGATACAGGTGCTATGGGTGGGAAGATATCTCATGAATTCATGGCTATGTCAGATGTAGGTGAAAGTCTCGTAGCATATTGTGATCATTGTGATTACGCAGCTACTGACGAAAAAGCAGAAGTAGTTTACAAAGCTAAAGAGGATATACAGAAAGAGTTAGAATTAGAAAAAGTATATACTCCAGAGATAACAACTATTGAAGCGTTAGTGGAATTTTTTAATATAGAACATAGTAACTTTGCTAAAGCTTTAGTGTTCAATGTTGCAGATAAGCCTATAGTTGCAATAATTCCTGGTGACAGAGAGTTAAATGAAACTAAACTATGTAATTATTTAGGTATTGGTGGACATGAATTAGAAATGGCAGATGAAGAGATGATATTAGATATCACAGGTGCAAATAAGGGTTTTACTGGTCCTATTGGCCTGAAAAAAGAGGTTAAGCTTTTAATTGACTCTAGAATCACTAAGATGAAAAATCTAGTTGTTGGAGGTAATGAAACAGATTATCACTTGAAAAATGCAAATTATGGTAGAGATTTTACTGGTGAAGTGGTAGAAGATTTACTTTTAGTAAAAGAGGGAGATATTTGTCCAAAATGTGAAAAATCACTGAAAATGGATAGAGGAATTGAAGTAGGGAATATATTCCAGTTAGGAACAAAGTATTCTGATTCTTTGGGAGCTACTTTCTTAGATGAAAATGGTAAAGAAAAACCATTTATAATGGGATGTTACGGTATAGGTGTTTCAAGATCTGTAGCAGCTATTGTTGAGCAATACCATGATGAAGATGGTATTATATGGCCTTTAGTTGTAGCACCTTATCATGTAATTATAACTATAGTAAACGTGAAATCAGAAGAACAAATAGAATTGGGAGAAAAATTATATAAAGAGCTAAATGCATTAGGCTTAGAAGTCGTTTTAGATGATAGAAATGAAAGAGCTGGTGTTAAGTTTAAAGATAGAGATTTAATAGGGATTCCTGTTAGAATAACTGTAGGTAAAAGGGCAGGGGAAGCTATTGTGGAATATTCTATTAGAGGTAAAGAGGATAAATTGGAAATTAGTATCGATAAATTAATACCTTTAATAAAAGAAGAGTTTTATAAAGAAGGTTTGGTTATATGATTAAATAAAAAAGTGGTCCTAGGACCACTTTTTTTGTCCAAAAAGAAGGATTTTTAAAATGAATGTAGAATATTAATATAATACAGACATAAAGTCAATAGAAGAATACTTAAATATTTAATTATAATTTTATAATAGTCCTTATTTTATATTTTACAGATGAGAATCTAAGAAACTAGGGGAATGGGGGAATTAAAAAAATAAAAATACAGGCATATTATCAGGGAAATATAATATGATGTATATTATATAATCGATGGAGGGATGCTATGTTAGTAAAATTGGAATCTGAATTAATTACGTTATGTGAAGAAGTTGTGGATATATTATATGAATTAAGAGAACAATCGTTAATATCAGAAGAAGAGTTTAATGCCCACTCAAAACAAAAATTGAAATTTATACAAGAAGCAACAAATGTAGTTATATTGCAATAATATTTTTTTGAAAATGGAAATACTATATTAAATCTTAATATTAAGATTTAATATAGTATTTTTATTATAATTAATATTGGGGCTCTGCTTTTGAAATTATATTCAGAAGCTTGACTTCAATGAGTTTTAAGTATATTAACGAAAGCTTTGATTTCATGCAAGTTGCTTATGCAGTAACTAAGGAAAGTTTTTTAATTATGCTTTCATAGAAGTTTTTACTATGATCCATAGAAATGTTTAACGCTATCATTTTGCTAATAAGAGTTTAATCTATATAGTTTCCAAGAAAGGATAGCTTATGATGATTAGATATAGGTCTTTTTTATTTAAAGGGGACAGTTTACACTTAAGGACTAGTGATATATAATATAATATAATTAATTCAGGAGGTGTCAGTTTTGAAAGAAGTTAGATTAAGATTTGCCCCAAGTCCAACGGGTTTCATACATATAGGATCTATTAGGACTGCTTTATACAATTATCTATTTGCTAGAAATAATAATGGTAAGTTTATCTTGAGGATAGAAGATACTGATCAAACTAGATTTGTAGAAGGAGCTATAGAAAATTTAATAGAGTCCTTACATTGGGCAGGAATAGAATATGATGAAGGTGTATTTGTAGAAGATGGTAAGGTTGTGCAAAAAGGCAATCACGGTCCATATATTCAGTCAGAGAGATTAGACATATATAAAAAATATGTAGATGAGCTTATAGAGAAAGGCCATGCTTACTATTGTTTCTGCTCTAAGGAAAGACTTGAGCAGGTACGTGAGGAACAAAAAATTAAAGGATTAGTTCCAAAATATGATGGATTCTGTAGGAATATATCTATAGAAGAGGCGAAGAAAAGAATTGCTAATGGAGAAGAATATGTGGTTAGATTAAAATTACCTCAGAATTATGATGTGAAATTTCATGATTTAGTTAGAGGAGATATTGTAATAAACACTGATGATATTGATGATCAAGTATTATTAAAGTCTGATGGATATCCAACCTATCATATGGCAGTAGTAGTAGATGATCATTTAATGGAAATAACCCATATAGTTAGAGGAGAAGAATGGTTACCATCCACACCAAAACATATCTATCTATATGAAGTGTTTGGATGGGAAAAACCTGTATATGTTCATCTTCCAACTGTATTAAATAAAGATAGAAAAAAACTAAGTAAGCGTCAAGGCGATGTTTCTGTAGAAGATTTTAAAGATAAGGGATATCTGCCAGAGGGATTAGTCAACTATTTAGCATTGGTAGGATGGAGTCCAGAAGATAATCAGGAGATTCTTTCTATGGAAGAGTTAATTCAAAAGTTTTCCTTTGAAAGAGTTTCAAAAACTGGTGGAATATTTGATAAAGATAAACTAGATTGGGTAAATGGTCATTATATAAGATCCTCATCTGTTGAAAGAATCACAGATATGGCTATTCCATATTTGATTAAAGCAGATTTTATAGATAGAGAATTTGTCCAAGATAGATATGAATGGTTAAAGCTATTAGTTCATACAGTTCAAGAAAGCTTAAATACAGTATCAGAAGTAGTAAATAAAGTAGAATTTATTTTTAAAGATTATGTAGATATTCTAGAGGAAGATGCATTAGAGATAATAAAGGGTGAACAGGTAGGAATTGTTCTCACAGCAATTAAGGAAGAATTAAACAATATAGAAGAAATAGATGAAGAATATGCTAAAGGATTTATGAAGATAATTCAAAAGGCTACAGGGGTTAAAGGTAAAAACCTATTTATGCCAGCTAGAGTTGCACTAACAGGTATGGCACATGGTCCAGAGTTTGTGAATATATTGGTTTTACTAGGTAAAGAAAATATACTCAAAAGAATTGATTATGTAGAGAAAAATTATATATAGTGAAAAGTAAAAAACAGTGAATAACTAAAAGTGAAGAGTGAATAGTTTTAAGTAAAGATTTGGGGTTTTCTTATCTATTAGTTATTAACTATTCACTATTAACTATTCACTTCAATAAAGGAGGTTAGATATGAAGATTTATAATACTTTAACTCGAAAAAAAGAAGAATTCATACCGGTTGTTGAAGGTCAGGTTAGCATGTATATCTGTGGTCCAACGGTATATAACTATATACATGTTGGAAATGCTAGACCAATGGTAATATTCGATACTTTAAGAAGATTTTTTATGTATAGAGGGTATAATGTTAAGTATATTTCAAATTTTACAGATATTGACGATAGAATAATAAATAGAGCTAATGAAGAAAATACTGCATTTAATGATATATCCGAGAGATATATTAAAGCTCTTATGGAGGATGCAAAAGGTTTAAATATTTATGAAGAGAAAACCATCCATCCAAAAGCTACAGAATTTATTCAGCCAATGATTGAATTTATAGAGGCTTTAATAGAAAAGGGTGCCGCCTATAATGTAGATGGTAATGTTTATTTTAACATAGATAGTGCAAAAGACTATGGGAAATTGTCTAAGAAAAATATTGAAGATTTAATGAGTGGAGCCAGAATAGAAGTTAGTGAAGAGAAAAATAATCCTATGGATTTTGCATTATGGAAGAAAGCTAAAGAAGGTGAACCTTATTGGGAAAGTCCTTGGGGTAATGGAAGACCTGGGTGGCATATCGAATGCTCTGTTATGTCGAGAACGCTATTAGGAGATACTATAGATATACATGCAGGTGGCGAAGACCTTCAATTTCCACATCATGAAAATGAAATTGCACAGTCTGAAACTTTAACGGAGAAGCCCTTTGCAAATTATTGGATGCATAATGGTATGTTAAATGTAGAAAATCAGAAGATGTCAAAATCTCTAGGAAACTTTTTTACTGTAAAAGAAATTGCAGAGGAATTTGATTTGGAAATCCTTAGATTTTTCTTGCTATCCGCACATTATAGATCTCCTATGAACTTTACTAGAGAAATAATGAATCAAATGGAAAATGCCTTAGAAAGATTATATAATGGGAAGAAAAACTTAGAATATCTACTTGAAAACACGGAAGATAGAGAATTAGACAAAGAAGAAAAGGATCTACTAGATACTATTGAAAAGTTTAAAAAAGAATTTATTGAAAGCATGGAAGACGATTTAAACACAGCAGATGCTATAGCTTCATTATTTGATCTTGTTAAATTTTCTAATTCAAATCTAAATGAAAAATCTTCTAAGAAATTAATTCAAATATCTTATGATTTGTTATTAGAATTATCCGATGTTCTTGGAATACTAAATAAAAAAGATGAAATTTTAGAGGTTGAAATTTTAGATCTTATAGAGAAAAGAACGATGGCAAGAAAAAATAAAGACTTTAAGTTAGCTGATGAAATTAGAGATATGTTAAAGGAAAAAGGAATAGTCTTAGAAGATACCCAAGAAGGGGTGAAGTGGAAACGTATATAGCCTATGGAAGAAAACAACTTGTTTAGAAAGATGAATACAGAATTAAGTGCAGAGGATATAGCTATGTTATCTCCTCTGCAGCTTGCATATATAGGAGATGCAGTATATGAATTGTTAGTACGGACATATCTACTTGAGAAGAAGTTACCTGTTAAAGAATTGCATAAATTGACTATTAAATATGTGAAAGCCAAGGCCCAAGCAGATATAGTTCATATGTTAGAAGATATACTTAATGAAGATGAACGAGCAGTAGTTAAAAAAGGTAGAAATGCAAAGACTAATACAATGCCTAAAAATGCTGATATGATAGATTATAAATATGCTACAGGTTTTGAAGCGTTGATGGGCTATCTTTACTTAATGGGTAAGGATTACAGAATAGCAGAATTATTTAAAGTGGTATCACATATAGACATTAACTAATGAAGAAAAGGGGGATTAGGATGGATAAGGTAGAACTTTTGAGGTATACGCCTGATGGCGAAAAACTAGTTGCAGCTGCAGCAAGGCTTTGCTATTCATCATCAGGTGTCAGTGAGATAGAAGAAAAGCTAACTGAAGATAAGGTTGAATCATTCTTATCTCTTTTAATGGACTTAAACCATGAAAGTCCTATTGAACATGTTACATTTACTTTTGGGATTGAAGGAATATCTCGTACATTAACTCATCAACTAGTGAGACATAGGATTGCAAGTTTTTCTCAGCAATCACAAAGATATGTGAAACTTGAACAGTTTGAATATATAATTCCGCCGGCTATTGCAAATAATAAAAAGGCTAGAGAAATATTTGAAAAGGCTATGAGAGAAGATCAGAAATATTATGATGAAATATCAAATTTATTATTTGATGAACATTATAATAAGTATATTGAAGAAAAGTTCGACGAGAAGGAAGCAAGAAATAGAGCAGAAAAAGAGTCAATTGAAGATGCAAGATATATTTTCCCCAATGCCTGTGAGACTAAGATAGTATTTACTATGAATGCAAGGTCTTTGATGAATTTTTTTAGACTTAGATGCTGTAATAGGGCACAATGGGAAATAAGAGAGATTGCAACTTTGATGCTTAAAGAAGTGAAAAAAGTCTATCCTATATTATTCAAAAATGCTGGACCAGGTTGTATAAATGGGCCATGTCCAGAGGGGAAAATGACCTGCGGAAAGATGGTTGAAGTTAGAGAGCGATTTAAGTAAATGCACAATTCACAATGCACGATTCACAATTAAAACAACAACCAAGGTCATATCTAAAGACTCAAAAGCTCGACCTCAACAATTGTGAACTGTGAATTGTGAATTGAAGAAAGGTGTGATAAGAATGGATTTTCAATATGTGGTTGGAAGAAATCCTGTTTTAGAAGTACTTAAAACGGATAGAGAAATAGAAAAATTATATGTTCTAAAAGGAGAGCTTCAAGGATCTATAAATAAGATAATTGGAATGGCAAAAGACAGAAATATTATAATACAACAGGTAGATAAAAATAAACTTGATTCTTTATCGGAAGGGAATGCACATCAAGGAGTAGTTGCGTTAGTTACATCATATAATTATGTTGATATAGATGATATCCTCAATAGAGCTAAAGAAAGAAATCAACCTCCATTTATTGTAATTTTAGATGGATTGGAAGATCCGCATAACTTAGGTTCTATAATTAGGAGTGCTGAATGTGCAGGAGTACATGGCGTAATAATTCCTAAAAGGAGATCTGCTCAAGTAAATCAAACGGTATATAAGAGTTCTGCCGGTGCAGTAGAGCATATGCTTGTAGCAAAAGTAAGCAATATTGTAAATGCAATTGAAGAACTAAAAGATAAAGGGCTATGGATTTATGGTGCAGATATGGACGGGACTGACTATCATTATAAGACATCTTTACAAGGAGCTATTGCTTTGGTAATAGGAAATGAGGGAAAAGGATTATCTAGGCTAGTGAAAGAAAAATGCGATGTCTTAGTTAAAATTCCAATGCTAGGCCAAATATCTTCCTTAAATGCCTCTAATGCGGCATCTATATTGATATATGAGGTAGTAAGACAGAATCATGGCTAAGAAGAATAAAAAGATTAAAGAATATCTTTTTGTTGATGGGTATAATATCGTTAATTCTTGGGAGCGGTTTAGTCAACTTAAAAAGGAACATTTAGAGGAGGCTCGAAATGAGCTTATAGAGATCATGACAGAATATAAATATTATTCGGGAATTGAAGTCATAATTGTATTTGATGCACATTTAGTAAAGGGCAACTATGGAGCAGAAGAAAATTATAATGATTTAAAAGTTGTATATACGAAAGAAAACGAGACTGCAGATCAATATATAGAGAAAAAACTAGATGAGATTGGAAGGATAAAGAGAGTAAGAGTAGCAACATCTGACTGGATGGAACAACAAATTGTTTTTGGTCGAGGTGGAACTAGGATTTCAGCTAGGGAGTTAGAAATGGAAATATTTAATGAAAAAAAGCTTATTAAACGTAAAAGTACTACAGAGAATAAAAAAAATGATCTTCTGCTAGGAAGACTGGATGAAGAAACGATAAAAAAACTAAATAATTTAATTAGTAAGAATGAATAACCTTGACTAAAATATAGGTATTAAATATAATTAATAGTAATCAAAATTAACAGAGTTATACTGGGGGGATGCTTAGTGCAATTGGAAGTGCATAATGATATGGAATTAACTACATATATGACTATGCAGGATGAAGAAATTGTAGAAGCTGCAAAAAATGATGACGCTATTGCACTGGAATACCTGATTTATAAATATAAAAACATTGTAAAATGCAAAGCTAGATCATATTATTTGATAGGGGCAGATAAGGAAGATATCGTTCAGGAGGGCATGATAGGACTATATAAGGCTATTCGTGACTATGATAAGGACAAGCTTACATCATTTAGAGCATTTGCAGAAATCTGTATCACGAGACAGATAATTACAGCAATTAAGACAGCTACTAGACAAAAGCATATTCCTTTAAATTCTTATGTTTCACTTAATAAACCTATATATGATGAAGAATCTGATAGGACTCTATTGGATATAATTTCGGGCTTTAAAATTTCAGATCCAGAAGAATTAATGATTAGCAGAGAAGATTTGAATTTAATGGAAAGAAGAATAGGAGAGATTTTATCTGAATTAGAGTTAGAGGTCCTAATGTCTTATGTGGATGGTATGAGCTATCAGGAAATTGCAGAGGATTTAGACAGGCATGTGAAAAGTATAGATAATGCCTTACAAAGAGTTAAAAGAAAGTTAGAGAAGCTACTAGAGGACAAAGTATAAACTTAAGCTTGACAATTTTATATGTAAATAGTAAAATAACTAGCAGTGAGTAAAAAATGCCCACGTAGCTCAGGAGGTAGAGCACTTGCATGGTAAGCAAGAGGTCACCGGTTCGAGTCCGGTCGTGGGCTCCATGCTTTTTAAAGATAGGAAACACCAGGGTGAGTTTTCTTGTGATGCATAGGAAATTCTAAATCTCCTTAATTTTAAATTTCCGATAAATGCATTTTAAGAAAGTTTATATTAATGCTTTAACTTAAGACTTTCTTTATCATCTACTAGAGAAAACTCAAGTGTATTAAATTATTAAATATAATTAAGGAGGAATATTGAAATGGCAAAAGCAAAATTTGAAAGAACTAAACCCCACGTAAACATAGGGACAATAGGACACGTAGACCATGGTAAAACAACATTAACAGCAGCTATTACAATGGTATTAAACAAAAGATTTGGCTCAGGAGAAGCAATAAGCTATGACAACATAGATAAAGCACCAGAAGAAAGAGAAAGAGGAATAACAATTTCCACATCTCACGTAGAATATGAAACACCAAATCGTCACTATGCACACGTAGACTGCCCAGGCCATGCTGACTATGTAAAGAACATGATTACAGGAGCAGCACAAATGGACGGAGCAATTTTAGTAGTATCAGCAGCAGATGGTCCAATGCCGCAAACAAGAGAGCATATACTATTATCAAGAAACGTAGGAGTACCAAAGATAGTAGTATTCTTAAACAAACAAGACATGGTAGATGATGAAGAATTAATCGAATTAGTAGAAATGGTAGTAAGAGAATTACTATCCGAACATCCCTTCGATGGTGATGGTACACCAATCGTAGTAGGTTCAGCATTAAAAGCAATAGAAGAACCAGACGGACCATGGGGAGACAAAATAGTTAAACTAATGGAAGAAGTAGATGCATACGTTCCACAACCAGAAAGAGATACAGACAAACCATTCTTAATGCCAGTAGAAGACGTATTCTCAATAACAGGAAGAGGAACAGTAGCAACAGGAAGAGTAGAAAGAGGAGTAGTAAAAACAGGAGACAACGTAGAAATCGTTGGGTTAGCAGAAGAAGCAAGAACAGTAGTAGTAACAGGAGTAGAAATGTTTAGAAAACTACTAGACGAAGCACAAGCAGGAGATAATATAGGAGCACTTCTAAGAGGAGTTCAAAGAAACGAAATCGAAAGAGGTCAAGTACTAGCAAAACCAAAATCAATAAATCCACATATAAAATTTGAATCAGAAGTATACGTACTATCTAAAGAAGAGGGTGGAAGACATACACCATTCTTTAATGGATATAGACCACAATTCTACTTTAGAACAACAGATGTAACAGGAGATATCAAATTAGAAGAAGGCGTAGAGATGGTAATGCCAGGAGACAACTCAAAGTTTACTATAGAATTAATAACACCAATAGCTATAGAAGAAGGGCTAAGATTCTCAATTCGTGAAGGTGGAAGAACAGTAGGATCTGGAGTTGTAACTAAAGTTCTTGAATAGTGATGAAAGACTAGGTCTTTAACCTAGTCTTTTTTCTGGATGGAATTGGAATAAACATTAGATTAATGAGGAATAATTGTATAAATTGAAGAAAAAATTGTGGTAGAAAGAAAGACTTTTTTATTGACATAATTTTTAATTTATGATAGTTTATATTAGTAACGTTGTTAAAAGTGGGGAAATGTACCCGAAAGCGATAGCTTAACATATATATGGTGTTTGTGGGAGGTGTTTTAAGTGAGAGATAGAATCACATTAGCTTGCACAGAGTGTAAACAAAGAAATTACAATTCATCCAAGAATAAAAAGAACAATACAGAAAGAATCGAACTAAAGAAATATTGTAAATTCTGCAAAACTCATACTACTCATAAGGAAACGAAATAATATTAAAACAAGTAAGGATGTGAGTGTTATGACAGCACCAACAGGTACAAAAAAGGCAAAGATGTCCGCATATTTCAGGGGTGTTAAGGCTGAAATGAAAAAGGTAATTTGGCCTAGCAGAAAAGAACTAATAAACTATACTGGAGTAGTTATAATGATTAGTGCACTTGTAGCTATTATTGTCTGGGTATTAGATCTAGTGATACATGGTGGTTTACGATTTATAATTTAGTACAAGAGGGAGGGAGGAACCATAGGTTCCCAATTGTATGACGGAGAAAAGTAGAGAACAAAGGGCTATAGATGCAAAATGGTATGTAGTCCATACTTATTCGGGTCATGAAAACAAGGTTAAAGCTAATCTTGAAAAAATGGTGGAGAATAGGGGAATGCGAGATGATATATTCGAGGTAGCAGTGCCTACTGAAGAATATATGGATAGTAAGGGCGGGAAAAAGAAGCTTAAAGAAAGAAAACTTTTCCCTGGATATGTTCTTGTGAAAATGATTATCAATGATGAATCATGGTATCTGGTGAGAAACACAAGAGGAGTTACGGGATTTGTAGGGCCAGGATCTAAGCCAGTTCCATTGACAGACGCAGAAGTTAAAGCACTGGGTGTACAAGAAACTATTTTACCGGATATAGATTTAAAGGTAAAAGATGTAGTAAAAGTATGTTCAGGACCATTTGAAAACTTTATGGGTACTGTAGATAATTTAAATATGGAAAAGAGAAAAGTAAAGGTTTTTGTTTCTATGTTTGGAAGAGAAACCCTTGTGGAATTGGATTTTGACCAAGTAGAAAAGTTGTAGTTTTTAAAAGCAAATTGCTTTTTAAATATATATAATTAAGTGGGAGGGTTTATCCCGCCAGACCACAAAGGATACAAGGAGGTGGAAGTTTTATGGCAAAAAAAGTCATGGCTTTAGTTAAGTTACAAATACCTGCTGGAAAGGCTACACCAGCACCACCTGTAGGAACTGCATTAGGACCTCATGGAGTAAATATTATGCAATTTACAAAAGAGTTCAATGCTAAAACTGCAGATCAAGCAGGAATGATAATACCAGTTGTTCTTACAGTTTACCAAGATAGATCTTTTTCTTTCATTACAAAAACACCGCCAGCTGCAGTATTGATTAAAAAGGCTGTAGGAGTTGAGTCAGGTTCAGCTGAACCTAACAAGAAAAAAGTTGCTAAGATTTCTCAAGCTAAAGTTAGAGAAATTGCTGAGATAAAGATGCCAGATTTAAATGCTGCTTCAATAGAAGCTGCTATGAGTATGGTTGCAGGAACTGCAAGAAGTATGGGAATTACAGTAGAAGAATAATAATTTTAGGAAAGTAGTGGGAGGAAATTCCGTTATAACCACAAGGAGGTAAAGTTATGCCAAAGAGAGGTAAAAATTATCAAGACAGCTTAAAGTTAGTAGATAGAACTGCACTTTATGATGTAGCAGAAGCTATTGAATTAGTTCAAAAAACAGCAAAAGCTAAATTTGACGAAACTATAGATTTATCAGTAAGACTTGGAGTAGATCCAAGACATGCTGACCAACAAGTTAGGGGAGCAGTAGTGCTACCACATGGTACAGGTAAATCGAAAACTGTACTTGTAATTGCTAAAGGTGATAAAGTTAAAGAAGCTGAAGAAGCTGGTGCAGAATATGTAGGTGGAGACGAATTAGTTGCTAAGATTCAAAATGAAGGATGGTTAGATTTTGATGTAGTGGTTGCAACGCCAGATATGATGGGTGTTGTAGGTAGAATAGGTAGAATCCTTGGACCAAAAGGATTAATGCCAAACCCAAAATCTGGAACTGTTACTTTCGAAGTAGCAAAAGCAATTAATGAAATTAAAGCTGGTAAAGTTGAATATAGAGTTGATAAACAAAGTATTGTAAATGTACCTATTGGAAAAGTATCCTTTGGAACAGAAAAATTAAAAGAAAATTTTGAAGCGGTTATGGATGCTATAATTAAAGCAAAACCAGCTGCAGCAAAGGGGAAATACTTAAGATCTGTTGCTATATCCAGTACAATGGGTCCTGGAATTAAAATTAATGGACAAAAATTAATGGACTAATCTATTGACAAAGTTTATTATTGCTGATACAATTTTGTTATTAATTAAATAGGCTGCCGTAGACAGTAGGTACCTAAAGGTTTAATTTCCTACCGAGGTTGAGATTAATCTAATTCATAAAATAGAAATTAGGGTCTCTCTGTGTCTACGGAGGGACCTTTATTTATTCGTCCTATGGGAGGTGAAGTCAGTGAGGGAACAAACCCTTCAAGCTAAGAGTCAAAATGTAGAAGAAATAAAAGAAAAAATTAGCAAAGCTCAATCAGTTGTAGTAGTTGATTATAGAGGACTTAATGTTGAACAATTAACTGAGTTAAGAAGCAGATATAGAAAAGCTGGCGTTGAATATAAAGTTTATAAAAATACTATGATGAGATTTGCTTTTAAAGATTCTGGATTAGAAGAATTCAATGAATTCCTAAAGGGACCATCTGCTATTGCATTTGGATATGATGATCCAGTTCAAGCGGCTAAGATTACATCTGATTTTGCTAAAGAAAATGATAAGCTAGAGATAAAAGCTGGTATTGTAGATGGTAAAGTTATTGATGTAAATGGTGTAAAAGATTTAGCAAACTTACCGCCAAGAGAAGTACTTATTGCTCAAGTACTTGGTGGATTCAATGCACCAATTCAAGGATTTGCAAATGTACTTCAAGGTACAATTAGAAGCTTTGCAATAGTACTTAATGCTATTGCTGAAAAACAAGGAGCTTAAAAACAAAATTATTGTGGAGGGATATATTAAATGGCAAGTGAAAAAGTATTAAATTTAATTGAAGAGGTTAAAAATTTAACTGTATTAGAATTATCAGAATTAGTTAAAGCATTAGAAGAAGAATTTGGAGTAAGTGCAGCTGCACCAATGGCAGTAGCAGCAGCTCCAGCAGCAGGAGCTGCAGCTCCAGCAGCAGAAGAAAAATCAGACTTTGATGTTATATTAGCATCAGCTGGAAACGAAAAAATCAAAGTTATTAAAGTTGTTAGAGAATTAACTGGCTTAGGATTAAAAGAAGCTAAAGAATTAGTAGACAACGCTCCAAAGCCAATTAAAGAAGGAGCTTCAAAAGAAGAAGCTGATGATATTAAAGCTAAATTAGAAGAAGCTGGAGCACAAGTAGAAGTAAAATAATTATGGTTAAGTTAAAAAGGCTTTCTATTATATTGAAAGCCTTTTTTATAACCTATAGGAGTTATCATAAATGGGTTTCACAAAAGGTTTCCTTGTATATTAATATTTTAATGGAAGCCTTTTATTATGCTAAAAATACATAAGAAATAACTTGACATAAGAATTGCATTATGGTAACATAATTAAATGCATAATAGGGAAAAATATTGTCTATTGTATAATTTTTCAATTAAATGACAATATTATAATATATTTGTTTTGGAAAAGTTTTACCAAAAGTATTTGATGCTTTTGGATATTTTAGTTTAATAAGGGGTGAATTTTTGATGGTACATCCTGTAACCTACGGAAAGCGTGTTAGGATGAGTTATTCACGCATTGATGAAGTACTAGATTTGCCTGACTTAATTGAGGTGCAAAAGTCTTCTTATGAATGGTTTTTGAAGGAGGGTCTTAGAGAGGTTTTTGAAGACATTTCTCCTATCCAAGACTATACTGGTAATCTGATATTAGAATTTGTTGATTACCATATTGGGGAAAACATTAAGTATGGCGAGGATGAAGCAAGAGAAAGAGATGCTAATTATTCTGCACCGTTAAAGGTAAAGGTAAGACTCATTAACAAAGAAACTGGTGAAGTAAAAGAGCAAGAGGTTTTTATGGGTGATTTACCTTTAATGACTGATAAGGGTACATTTATTATTAATGGTGCCGAGAGAGTAGTTGTCAGCCAATTAGTTAGGTCACCAGGTGTTTATTTTGTAGAAGAGATAGATAAAACAGGTAAAAGACTGTATTCTTCTACATTGATCCCAAACAGAGGAGCTTGGCTAGAATACGAATCAGATTCTAATGATATTGTTTATGTTAGAGTAGATAGAACAAGAAAGGTTCCTATTACTACATTACTAAGGGCTTTAAAACTTCAAAGTAACTCAGAGATTATAGAAGTACTTGGTGAGACAGAGCAAGTATTAAATACATTGGAAAAGGATAACACTACCAATGAAGAAGAAGCATTAATCGAGATATATAAGAGATTAAGACCTGGAGAACCACCTACAGTGGATAGTGCTAGATCTCTTATTACTAATTTATTTTTTGACCCCAAGAGATATGATTTAGCCAGAGTAGGCAGATATAAGTTTAACAAAAAGTTAGCTCTATATAATAGAGTATATGGAAAAAGAGCAGCTAATGATATTCACAATCTGGAAACTGGAGAAATATTAGTATCCCAAGGTGAAAAAATAACTAGAGATCAAGCTATAGAAATTGAAAACAGCGGTATAAATATGGTAGATGTATTGTTAGAGGATGGAAGAAAAGTAAGGGTTTTAGGGAACAATTTTGTTGATTCTAAAGTGTTTAATCTACCATTTTCGTTAGATGAATTTGGATTAAAGGAAAAAGTATATTATCCTTTGATGAAGGAGTTAGTAGATACTTATGATAATCCAGAGGAATTAAAAGAGGCTATAGGTGAGAGGCTAAAAGAATTATCGCCAAAGAATATTACTATAGATGATATTGTTGCATCTGTAAACTATGAGTTAAACTTATTTGATGGAATTGGAAATACTGATGATATTGACCATTTAGGAAATAGAAGACTTAGATCCGTTGGAGAGCTACTACAGAACCAATTTAGAATAGGTCTAGCTCGTATGGAAAGAGTAGTTAGAGAAAGAATGACTATTCAAGATATTGATGTGGCTACACCTCAAGATCTAATAAATATAAGACCTGTTGTTGCTTCAATTAAAGAGTTTTTTGGTAGCAGTCAGTTGTCTCAATTCATGGATCAGACAAATCCGTTGGCTGAATTAACGCATAAGAGAAGAATGTCTGCATTAGGGCCTGGAGGTCTTAGCCGTGATAGAGCAGGATTTGAGGTAAGAGACGTTCACAATTCCCATTATGGTAGAATGTGTCCTATTGAAACGCCAGAAGGACCTAATATAGGGCTTATAACCTCACTAACTACCTATGCAAGAATCAATGAATATGGTTTTATTGAATCACCATATAGAAAAGTAAAAAAGGGAACTGGTAAAATTACTGGAGAAATTCATTATTTAACTGCTGATGTAGAAGATGAATTTATAATAGCTCAGTCTAATGAGAAACTAAGTCCTGAAGGAGAAATAATAGGTAAAAGGGTTATAGGAAGAGGTAAATCTGGAGTTATAGATATATTCCCAACTGATGAAGTTGACTATATGGATGTCTCACCTAAACAACTTGTATCTGTTGGTACGGCTATGATCCCATTCCTAGAAAATGATGATGCTAATAGAGCACTGATGGGTGCAAACATGCAAAGGCAAGCAGTACCTCTTTTAAAAACAGAATCTCCAATTATTGGAACGGGAATTGAATATAAGGCTGCTAAAGATTCTGGAACTGTAGTCTTATCTAATCATTCTGGGGTTGTAGAAAAAGTCAGTTCATCTGAAATAGTTATAAGAAAAGATGAAGACAATAAATTAGAAAGATATAAATTGTTGAAATTTAAACGTTCTAATCAGGGAACTACTATAAATCAAAGACCTATTGTATCGAAAGGTGAAAGAATCGAAAAAGGTCAAGTAATAGCAGACGGTCCAAGTACAAATCTAGGAGAGATTGCATTAGGTAAAAATATATTAATAGCTTTCATGACATGGGAAGGCTATAACTATGAGGATGCTATTTTAATTAATGAAAAATTAGTAATGGAAGATGTTCTGACTTCAGTTCATATAGAAGAATATGAATCAGAAGCAAGAGATACTAAATTAGGTCCCGAAGAAATAACTAGAGATATTCCTAATGTAGGAGATGATATGTTAAAGGACCTAGACGAAAGAGGCATTATTAGAATAGGTGCAGAAGTAAAATCAGGGGATATATTAGTTGGAAAGGTGACACCTAAGGGAGAAACTGAGCTAACTGCTGAAGAAAGATTACTTCGAGCTATATTTGGTGAAAAAGCTAGAGAGGTTAGAGACACGTCTCTAAGGGTTCCACATGGTGAAGCTGGTATTATAGTGGACGTCAAGATTTTCTCTAGAGAAAATGGAGATGAATTACCACCAGGCGTTAACCAAATGATAAGAGTGTATATAGCTACTAAGAGAAAGATAAATGTCGGAGATAAAATGTGTGGACGCCATGGAAATAAAGGGGTAGTATCTAGGATAATGCCTGAAGAAGATATGCCTTATTTACCAGATGGCACGCCTGTACAAATTGTTTTAAATCCTCTTGGAGTACCTTCTCGTATGAACTTGGGGCAAGTGTTAGAGGTTCATCTAGGACTTGCTGCTAAAAAATTGGGATGGCATGTTGCCACACCAGTATTTGATGGTGCCAACGAAGAAGATATTATCCAAGCATTAAGAGAAGCGGGTTATCCAGAAAATGGTAAGATTTATCTTAGAGATGGAAGGACTGGAGAGAGTTTTAACAACCCAGTAACTGTAGGATATATGTATATGCTAAAACTACACCATCTTGTTGATGATAAGATCCATGCTAGATCAACTGGACCATACTCTTTGGTTACTCAACAGCCATTAGGAGGTAAAGCTCAATTCGGTGGACAAAGATTTGGAGAGATGGAGGTTTGGGCACTTGAAGCATATGGAGCAGCCCATACGCTACAGGAAATATTAACAGTTAAATCTGATGATATTGTAGGTAGAGTTAAAACTTACGAGGCAGTAGTAAAGGGGGAAAATATCCCTGAGCCTGGTATTCCAGAATCCTTTAAAGTATTAATAAAAGAACTTCAAAGTTTATCATTAGATATAAAAATTATATCAGAAGATAAAACTGAAATAGAACTTCAGGAATCAGTTGATGATGAATTGTCAGATTTAGAAGTTATGGGTGAAGAATTGACAGGAGAAAAAGTATTTTCTGATGATGAAGATGATGAACAAGAAGAAAGTGAAGATATAGATAGAATAAGAGAAGATGATATACCTACAGGGTTTATTTTAGAAGAAGATACTGATGATATAGATATTAATATTGACTTTGATGAAGATGATTATGAAGAAGAAGAAGATTATGAAGATTTTTAAAACCTTGGGCTTTATGCCCGAGGAATTAGAAACAAAAATTCTTTAATTTTATTATAGAAAGGAGAGAACGCTCCTTGTTTGAATTCAATACATTTGATTCAATTAAAATTGGGCTGGCTTCACCAGAAAAAATCAGACAATGGTCTAAAGGAGAAGTAAAAAAACCTGAGACAATAAATTATAGAACATTAAAACCTGAGAAGGAAGGACTTTTTTGTGAAAAAATATTTGGACCTACAAAGGACTGGGAGTGCCATTGTGGGAAATATAAGAGAGTAAGGTATAAAGGTGTAGTATGTGATAGATGTGGGGTAGAAGTTACAAAATCCAAAGTTCGTAGAGAACGATTAGGACATATAGAATTAGCAGCCCCCGTGTCACATATATGGTATTTCAAAGGCATTCCAAGTAGGATGGGACTTCTAATGGATATGTCCCCGAGATCATTAGAAAAGGTTTTGTATTTTGCATCATATGTAGTTATAGATGGAGGAGATACTTCTTTATATGAAAAACAGCTTTTAACTGAAACAGAATATAGAGAAGCCTATGAAAAATATCACAATAAATTTAAAGCGATGATGGGTGCAGAAGCCATAAAGGCATTGTTAGAGAAAATAGATTTAGATAAAGAGTCTAAGGAACTAAGACAACAGTTAAAAGATTCATCGGGTCAAAAGAAGATAAGAATAACCAGAAGACTGGAAGTTGTAGAGGCTTTTAGAAAGTCTGGAAATAGACCTGAATGGATGATATTAGATGTTATCCCAGTAATTCCTCCAGATCTTAGACCGATGGTACAGTTAGACGGAGGAAGGTTTGCTACATCTGATTTAAATGATTTATATAGAAGAGTAATAAATAGAAATAATAGACTTAAAAGACTGTTAGACTTGGGAGCACCGGATATTATTGTTAGAAATGAGAAGAGAATGCTTCAAGAAGCAGTAGATGCTCTTATAGATAATGGAAGACGTGGAAGACCTGTAACGGGACCAGGAAATAGACCTTTAAAATCTTTGTCAGATATGCTTAAGGGTAAGCAAGGAAGATTTAGACAGAACTTACTTGGTAAGAGGGTAGATTATTCAGGACGTTCAGTAATCGTAGTTGGTCCAGAGCTAAAATTCTATCAATGTGGAATACCAAAGAAAATGGCTCTTGAGTTATTTAAACCATTTGTAATGAAAAAGCTAGTAGAAGAAGGTCATGCTCATAATATAAAATCTGCTAAAAGAATGGTTGAAAGGGTAAAACCACAAGTATGGGATGTGCTAGACTCTGTAATAAAAGACCATCCAGTACTTTTAAACAGAGCTCCAACTCTTCATAGATTAGGAATTCAGGCATTTGAACCTGTTTTAGTTGAGGGAAAGGCCATTAAGTTACATCCTTTAGTATGTACAGCATATAATGCTGACTTTGATGGTGACCAAATGGCAGTACACGTACCTTTATCTACAGAAGCACAGGCAGAAGCAAGACTTTTAATGCTATCTACAAATAATATTCTTGCGCCAAAAGATGGTAAACCAATTACTACTCCAACACAGGATATGGTTTTAGGAGCTTATTATCTATCCGTAGAATCTCCTGATGAACCTGGAGAGGGTATGATATTTAAAGATTTTGATGAAATGCTACATGCTTATTATAATGGATCCGTAGGATTACATGCTAGAGTAAAGGTAAGAATGAGACTAGATGAATCTGACACAGGAAAATTAGTTGAATCTACAGTAGGTAGATTTATATTAAACGAACATCTACCTCAGGATTTGGGATTTGTAGATAGAACTGTAGATAAGTATTCACTAGAAGTTGATATGCTTGTAAATAAAAAAGCATTAGGAAATATTATAGAAAAATGCTTTAGAAAGCATGGGAATGCAGTTACTGCAACTGTACTTGATCATATTAAAGAAACAGGCTTCCACTATTCAACAATAGGAGCGATATCTATTTCCATGGGAGATATATTTGTTCCTGAATCAAAACCTGAACTTCTAGCAAAAGCTCAAGAAGAAGTAGATAAATTTGAAAGATCTTATCGTAGAGGTCTTATATCAGATGAAGAAAGATATGAAAAAGTTATAGAAATTTGGAACAGAACTACTGACGATCTAACTGATAGATTGATGGATGGACTAGATCCGATGAATAATATTTATATCATGTCTCTATCAGGTGCTAGAGGTAGTGTAAACCAAATCAGGCAGCTTGCAGGCATGAGGGGACTTATGGCATCTGCATCAGGTAGAACCATTGAGATACCTATTAAGGCTAACTTTAGAGAAGGACTTAGTGTATTGGAATTCTTCGTTTCAACCCATGGTTCTAGAAAAGGGTTAGCAGATACAGCCCTTAGAACTGCAGACTCAGGATATTTAACTAGAAGATTAGTTGACGTAAGTCAGGATGTTATAGTAAGAGAGGTTGATTGTAAAACTGATGAATATCTGTTAGTTAGACCTTTTAAAGATGGAAGAGAAGTAATTGAAGAGTTACATGATAGAATTGATGGCAGATATGCTTTTGAAGATATAGTAAACCCCGAAACAGGAGAAATCATAGTAAAAGAAAATGAAATGATTTCAGGTATCCAAGCGGAATTAATTGAAAAAGTTGGAATAACAGAAGTGAAGGTTCGATCCGTATTGGGATGTAATGCTAAATATGGAGTATGTGCTCATTGTTATGGCAGAAACTTAGCAACAGGAGATGAAGTAAATATAGGAGAGGCTGTTGGAATTATTGCAGCTCAGTCAATTGGGGAACCGGGTACACAGCTTACAATGCGTACATTCCATACAGGAGGAGTCGCAGGAGCAGATATTACTCAAGGTTTGCCTAGAGTTGAAGAGTTATTCGAGGCAAGAAAGCCAAAGGGGCTTGCTGTAATTGCAGAAAATTCCGGGGTAGTTAGTATAGAGGAAAGTAAAAGAAAAAAAGAAGTAATTATTACCTCATCCAATGGGGAATCTATGAATTACAATATAGTCTATGGATCTAGATTAAAAGTAAGACCAGGAGATATTGTTGAAGCAGGAGATGAACTAACAGATGGTTCAGTAAATCCTCATGATATCCTTAAGATTAAAGGAATACAAGGAGTTCAAAATTATCTAGTTAAAGAGGTTCAGAGAGTTTATAGGCTGCAAGGTGTAGATATTAACGATAAACATATTGAAGTAATTGTTAAACAAATGCTAGCTAAGGTAAAAGTAGAAGAGGCAGGAGATACCCATATGCTACCTGGTTCTTTAGTGAACTCTTATGAATTTGAAGAAAATAATAGAATAGCTACCCAACAAGGATTAGAACCAGCAGTGGGAAGAAAAACTTTATTGGGTATTACGAAGGCTTCATTAGCTACTGATTCATTCTTATCAGCAGCTTCATTCCAGGAGACTACAAGAGTATTGACCCAAGCTGCAATTGAAGGTAAAGAAGATTTTCTTCTAGGACTTAAGGAGAATGTTATTATTGGAAAACTTATCCCAGCGGGAACTGGAATGAAGAGATATAGAAATATAGAAATTTCTGGAGACGAAAATATTCAAATTTTAGAAGAATTAAATATTGACAGTGAAAATAACTGATGATAAAATGTATTAGTGTGTAAACTTAGAAAGTACTCTGGATGACATAAAGATTATGTGGGATTTAGTTCCACATAATCTTTAAAGTGTTTAAAGGAGGAGAAGATTTTATGCTGTCAAAACTTAATGGAACCAACAAAATTGTTGGTGCTAAGCAAGTAAAACGAGCTTTAAATTCACAAGAAGTCGAAGCAGTTTTTATTGCTAATGATGCAGATAATAAAGTTATAAATGAGATTAAGGAAATTTGCATTAGCAAGCAGATTCAAGTTATTTATGTAGATAACATGAAAAAGTTAGGTGATGCATGTGGCATTGATGTTAATGCGGCAACTGCTGCATTATTAAAATAATATATAAAAAATAGAAGGAGGTGCCTTGATGCCAACCATTAACCAATTAATTAGAAAGGGCAGAGATAAAGTTGTTTACAAATCAAAATCGCCTGCTCTAGGAGTGAATTTAAATACTTTAAAAAAGAAGGAAACTGAAGTTAATTCACCTCAAAAAAGAGGAGTATGTGTTGCTGTTAGAACAGTTACACCTAAGAAACCTAACTCTGCTTTAAGAAAGGTTGCAAGGGTAAGACTTACTAATGGTGAAGAAGTTGCAGCGTATATTCCAGGGATTGGACACAACCTACAAGAACACAGTGTTGTTCTAATAAGAGGTGGAAGAGTTAAAGACCTTCCAGGTGTTAGATACCATATTGTTAGAGGTACCTTGGATGCTTCTGGCGTTGACAAAAGAATGCAAAGTAGATCTAAATATGGAGCTAAGAAGCCAAAGGCTAACAAGAAATAATAATGCTTAAAATGCAGGATTGATATCCGTTTATATATATGCATTTTGGCGCGGTACGGCAATATATTTGTCGAGTACCAATGAATCAACTCTATATAGTTAAGGAGGGAAGTAAAGTGCCAAGAAAAGGACATGTGCCAAAAAGAGAAGTTATGCCAGATCCTATTTACAATGATTTGGTTGTAACTAAATTAATTAATGGAATTATGTTAGATGGTAAAAAAGGAATTGCTCAAAATATAGTTTATGGAGCTTTTAGCTACATTGGAGAAAAAACAAATGAAGATCCATTAGAAGTATTCTATAAAGCTATGAATAATATCATGCCTGTACTTGAAGTAAAGGCAAGACGTATTGGTGGAGCAACTTACCAAGTACCAATAGAAGTAAGAACAGATAGAAGAGAAACTCTTGGTCTTAGATGGTTGGTAGACTATTCAAGAAAAAGAGGAGAAAAAACTATGGTTGAAAAATTAGCAAAAGAAATCTTAGACGCTTCAAATGGTATGGGAGCAAGCGTTAAGAAAAGAGAAGATACTCACAAGATGGCTGAAGCTAATAAAGCTTTCGCACACTACAGATGGTAGTATATCGTTTTTAATGTGTGGAGGGGGACCAAGAATCAAGAAGAAGGAGGAAAAATTGTGCCAAGACAAATTTCATTGGAAAAAACTAGAAATATCGGCATAATGGCTCATATTGATGCAGGAAAAACAACCACCACAGAGAGAATTTTGTTTTACACTGGTAAGATACACAAAGTAGGAGAGACCCATGAGGGCGGTGCCCAAATGGATTGGATGGAGCAAGAGCAAGAAAGAGGTATAACAATCACTTCCGCTGCAACTACATGTATGTGGAGAGAACATAGAATTAACGTTATTGATACACCAGGACACGTGGATTTCACTGTAGAAGTAGAAAGATCATTACGTATCCTTGATGGAGCTGTAGCATTATTCTGTGCTAAAGGTGGAGTAGAACCTCAATCTGAAACTGTATGGAGGCAAGCAGATAAATATCATGTACCTAGATTAGCATTTGTTAACAAGATGGATATTTTTGGAGCAGACTTCTTTAGGGCAGTAGGAATGATTAAAGATAGACTTAAAGCCAATCCAGTACCTATACAATTACCAATTGGAAAAGAAGATAGCTTTCTAGGAGTAGTTGACTTAGTTAATATGAATGCTAGAATTTATCATGATGATTTAGGTGAAAAGTATGAAATAACTGAAATACCATCTGATATGTTAGATTTAGCCAAAGAATATAGAGAAAATTTACTTGAGAATATAGCTGAACACGATGAAGAATTAATGATGAAGTATTTAGAAGGTGAAGAAATAACTACAGAAGAACTGATGAGAGGTATTAGAACAGCAGCTAACAAAGTGGCAATAACACCTGTTTTATGTGGTTCTTCTTATAGAAATAGGGGAGTACAACCGCTATTGGATGCTATAATTGATTATTTACCTTCTCCATTAGACATACCTGCAGTAAAAGGTATGGGATTAAATTCAGATGAAGAAGAAGAGAGAATAGCATCAGATAACGAACCATTTTCTGCATTAGCATTTAAAATAGTATCAGATCCTTTCATAGGAAAACTTGCATATTTTAGAGTATATTCGGGTAGCCTTAAATCAGGTAGTTATGTACAAAACACTAGTAAAGGCAAGAGAGAAAGAATAGGTAGAATATTACTTATGCATGCTAATAAAAGAGAAGAAGTTGATGAAGTATTTGCGGGAGATATAGCGGCAGCTGTAGGGTTAAAAGATACTTCTACGGGAGATACTTTATCCGATGATGCACATCCAATAGTTTTAGAAACTATGGAATTCCCAGAACCAGTTATTCACGTAGCTATAGAACCGAAAACAAAAGCATCTCAAGATAAGATGGCTACTGCCTTAGCAAAATTAGCTGAGGAGGACCCAACATTTAAGACTTATACTGATGAAGAAACAGGTCAAACAATAATTGCGGGAATGGGTGAACTTCACCTAGAGATAATTGTTGATAGACTTCTTAGAGAATTCAAAGTTGAGGCAAATGTTGGTAGTCCACAGGTAGCATATAAAGAATCTATCCAAGCTCCTGCAGAAGCAGAAGGTAAATATGTAAGACAATCTGGTGGTCGTGGACAATACGGTCACGTAAAATTAAAAGTAGAACCTCAAGAACCAGGTGCAGGTTACGAATTCGTAAACGCTATAGTAGGAGGAGTAGTCCCTAGGGAATATATCGGAGCTATAGATAATGGAATTCAAGAAGCACTAGAATCAGGTGTTCTTGGAGGATATCCAGTGTTAGATATAAAAGTTACTCTTTATGATGGATCATACCATGATGTAGACTCTTCAGAAATGGCATTTAAGATAGCGGGATCTATGGGTGTTAGAGAAGCTATTTCAAAAGCTAAACCAACGTTACTTGAACCGATGATGAGGGTAGAAGTAATAGTGCCTGAAGAATACATGGGTGATGTTATAGGAGATATAAACTCCAGAAGAGGTAGAATAGAAGGAATGGAATTAAGAAGTGGTGCCCAAGTGATTAGAGGTTTCGTACCACTATCAGAAATGTTTGGGTATGCAACAGACCTTCGTTCTAATACTCAAGGTAGAGGAGTATATTCTATGCAATTTGATCACTATGAACCAGTGCCAAATAGTATTGCAGAGAAAATTACAGGTAAGAAATAATCTATAATTAAGGAGGAATATTGAAATGGCAAAAGCAAAATTTGAAAGAACTAAACCCCACGTAAACATAGGGACAATAGGACACGTAGACCATGGTAAAACAACATTAACAGCAGCTATTACAATGGTATTAAACAAAAGATTTGGCTCAGGAGAAGCAATAAGCTATGACAACATAGATAAAGCACCAGAAGAAAGAGAAAGAGGAATAACAATTTCCACATCTCACGTAGAATATGAAACGCCAAATCGTCACTATGCACACGTAGACTGCCCAGGCCATGCTGACTATGTAAAGAACATGATTACAGGAGCAGCACAAATGGACGGAGCAATTTTAGTAGTATCAGCAGCAGATGGTCCAATGCCACAAACAAGAGAGCATATATTATTATCAAGAAACGTAGGAGTACCAAAGATAGTAGTATTCTTAAACAAACAAGACATGGTAGATGATGAAGAATTAATCGAATTAGTAGAAATGGAAGTAAGAGAATTACTATCCGAATATGACTTCGATGGAGATGGTACACCAATCGTAGTAGGTTCAGCATTAAAAGCAATAGAAGAACCAGACGGACCATGGGGAGACAAAATAGTTAAACTAATGGAAGAAGTAGATGCATACGTTCCACAACCAGAAAGAGATACAGACAAACCATTCTTAATGCCAGTAGAAGACGTATTCTCAATAACAGGAAGAGGAACAGTAGCAACAGGAAGAGTAGAAAGAGGAGTAGTAAAAACAGGAGACAACGTAGAAATCGTTGGATTAGCAGAAGAAGCAAGAACAGTAGTAGTAACAGGAGTAGAAATGTTTAGAAAACTACTAGACGAAGCACAAGCAGGAGATAATATAGGAGCACTTCTAAGAGGAGTTCAAAGAAACGAAATCGAAAGAGGTCAAGTACTAGCAAAACCAAAATCAATAAATCCACATATAAAATTTGAATCAGAAGTATACGTATTATCTAAAGAAGAAGGTGGAAGACATACACCATTCTTTAATGGATATAGACCACAATTCTACTTTAGAACAACAGACGTAACAGGAGATATCAAATTAGAAGAAGGCGTGGAGATGGTAATGCCAGGAGACAACTCAAAGTTTACTATAGAATTAATAACACCAATAGCTATAGAAGAAGGACTAAGATTCTCAATTCGTGAAGGTGGAAGAACAGTAGGATCTGGAGTTGTAACTAAAGTTCTTGAATAATTTTTAAGTTTAAAATATAAGCAGGGACCCAAGATTTTATGGGCCCCTGCTAAATATCTAAAGATGTATAAAAAACTTAAAAAAACTTAAGTTTATTTAAAAAAAAGCTTGAGTTTTTATTGAGTTTATTATAAAATGTAGTAGTGTTCAATTTTAGACATTGCGATGATGCAAAAGGTGGCTGTTGAAAACAGGGAATTTTTGCTGAGAATGTCCGATTTGAAATCGGGCGACTGGAGTTGCAGTTATTTGTTTAAAAAAAATAACAACACACCCGGAGGTGTGTATCGGCAACGCCAAGTCGCATGTAAAAAACAGCATGCGATAAAAGGAGGGAATTAAATGTCAAACAATGGTAAACAAAAAATAAGAATTAGGTTAAAGGCTTATGATCATGAACTTCTAGATGCATCAGCTCAAAGAATAGTTGAAACTGCTAAGAGAACAGGTGCTACTGTGTCAGGTCCAGTACCACTACCAACAGAAAAAGAAATAATCACAATATTAAGAGCAGTTCATAAGTACAAAGATTCTAGAGAGCAGTTCGAACAAAGAACTCATAAGAGACTAATCGATATCTTAAATCCAAATCAAAAGACTGTGGATTCACTTATGAAGTTGAATTTACCTGCAGGAGTAGATATTGAGATTAGATCATAAGATATTTATATGATTACCTATGGTAATCCGCTGTAATATAATAGGAGGTGTAGTGATGAAAAACATGATAGGAAGAAAAGTTGGGATGACTCAAATTTTCAAAGAAGATGGATCTGTAGTTCCTGTAACAGTTATTGAAGCTGGTCCATTAGTTGTAGTTCAAAAGAAAACTGTTGAAACAGATGGATATAATGCAATCCAAGTTGGATTCCAAGATATAAAGGAACAAAAAATTAATAAACCTAAAAAAGGTCACTTTAATAAAGGTAATGTAACATATAAGAAATATTTGAAAGAATTTAAAGTGGAGAATCCAGATGCATATGAAATAGGTCAGGAAATAAAGGCAGATGTATTTGCAGAAGGTGACTTAATTGATGTTATTGGTACTTCAAAAGGTAAAGGAACACAAGGTGTTATAAAGAGACATGGATTTGGTAGAGGTAGAGAATCACACGGTTCTAAGTTCCATAGAGCACCAGGTGGTATGTCTGCAGGTACTTACCCAGGAAGAGTGTTTAAGGGCCACAGAATGATGGGAAGAATGGGAAATGAAAGAGTAACTGTACAAAACCTTGAAGTAGTTAGAATAGATGTTGATAAGAATCTAATCCTTATAAAAGGCTCAGTTCCTGGACCTAAGAAAGGGATAGTAACTATAAAAGAAACGGTTAAAAAGTAATAATTAAGGCGGAAAGGAGGATGCAAAATGCCTAAGGTAAATGTTTACAACATGTTAGGAGAACAAGTAGGAGAAATTGAATTAGATGAGAATATATTTGGCATTGAAGTAAACCAACATGTAGTTTATGAGGTTGTAAAAAACCAACTTGCTAATAAAAGACAAGGAACACAATCTGCTAAAACTAGAGCAGAAGTAAGAGGCGGTGGAAGAAAACCTTGGAGACAAAAGGGTACAGGTAGAGCTCGTCAAGGAAGCATTAGGGCACCACATTTCTCAGGTGGTGGAGTTACATTTGCACCGAAACCAAGAGACTACAGCTATAGTGTGCCTAAGAAAGTTAGAAGGCTTGCAATGAAGTCCGCATTGACTTCAAAGGTTTTAAGCAATGAAATAATTGTAATAGATGAAATAAACTTTGATGCTCCAAAAACTAAAGACATGGCTAATTTCTTAACGAAAATAAATGCAGATAAGAAAGCTTTAATAGTTATGGGAGAAAAAAATGAAAATGTTATAAAATCAGCAAATAACATTCCAAATGTGCAAACTGCTCTTGTTAATACATTAAATGTTTATGATATATTAAAATATAATTCATTTATTATAACTAAAGATGCAGTAAGAAAAGTGGAGGAGGTGTATGCATAATGCGTAATCCACACGATATTATCATCAGACCAATAATAACTGAGAGAAGTATGGAGGATATGGCAGACGGCAAATATACTTTTGTTGTTGATAAAAAAACAAACAAGTCAGAAGTTAAAAAGGCTGTAGAGACTATATTTGGCGTAAAGGTTGAAAAGGTTAGCACAATGAATATGCTTGGTAAAATTAAGAGACAAGGGATTCATTCAGGTAAAAGACCGGATTGGAAAAAAGCCATAGTAAAATTAACGGAAGATTCTAAGAGAATAGAATTCTTCGAAGGAATGGAATAGAAATTTCATAGAAGGAGGGAAAACGATGAGCGTTAGAAAATTTAAAGCAACTTCCCCTGCACTTAGACAAATGACAGTTTCTACATTTGAAGAAATAACTAAAAAAGAACCTGAAAAGTCACTATTAGTTAATTTAAATAGAAGTGGTGGAAGAAACTCTCAAGGTAGAATCACTATTCGCCATAGGGGTGGTGGAGCTAAGAGAAAATATAGAATAATAGATTTTAAAAGAGATAAAGACGGTATACCAGGTCGTGTCGCTGCTATTGAATATGATCCAAATAGAACAGCTAATATAGCACTTATAAACTATGTTGATGGTGAGAAAAGATATATTCTTGCGCCTCATAACTTAAAAGTTGGAGATATAATAGAATCTGGTGAAAATGCAGATATTAAAATTGGTAATGCACTGGAATTAAAAGATATTCCAGTAGGTACAAATGTTCATAACGTTGAATTAAAGCCTGGAAAAGGTGGGCAGCTTGTTAGATCAGCTGGTGCATCAGCGCAACTAATGGCAAAAGAAGGAGATTTTGCACAACTTAGACTTCCTTCAGGAGAATTTAGATTAGTTAGAATTAATTGCCGTGCAACAATTGGTCAAGTAGGAAACATATCTCATGAACTTATTACAATAGGTAAGGCTGGTAGATCTAGACATATGGGTATTAGACCAACTGTTAGGGGTAGTGCAATGAACCCTGTAGACCATCCACATGGTGGTGGAGAAGGTAGAGCACCTATAGGTATGCCTGCACCATTGACTCCATGGGGTAAACCTGCAATGGGATTAAAGACTAGAAAGAAAAATAAGAAATCAGACAAATATATTGTGAGAAGAAGAACTAAGTAGGTAAATATCTGAAAGGAGGAGTAATCATGGGTAGATCTCTTAAAAAAGGACCCTTTTGTGATGACCATCTTCTTAAAAAAATAGAAGATTTAAATAAAAGCAATGAAAAGAAAGTTATTAAAACATGGTCACGCCGTTCAACTATATTTCCAGAAATGGTTGGTCATACAATAGCTGTACATGACGGAAGAAAACATGTTCCTATATATATTACAGAAGACATGGTAGGTCACAAACTAGGTGAGTTTGTTCCAACAAGAACATTTAGATCTCATGTTGATAAAAACGAAAGGTCATCTGGTGTAAGATAAAGAAGAAGGAGGGAAATATAGTGGAAGCTAGAGCTATAGCCAAATATGTACGAATTTCGCCACTAAAGGTAAATTTCATATGTAAAGAAATTAGAGGCAAACAAGTAGATGAAGCTTTATCAATCTTAAGATTTACACCTAAAAAAGGTGCAAAAGTTCTTGAAAAGGTTTTAACATCTGCAATTGCTAATGCTGAAAACAACTTCAATATGGATAGAGATAATCTTTTTGTAGCTGATGCCTATGCAAATGATGGTCCACATATGAAAAGATTTAGACCTAAAGCAAGAGGTAGCGCTTATCCAATATTAAAAAGAAGTAGTCATATAGGAGTAACTGTAAAAGAAAGAGACTAGAAAAGGAGGGATAGTTAATGGGTCAAAAGGTTAACCCACATGGTTTAAGGGTCGGAATAATTAAAGATTGGGATTCAAAATGGTACGCTGATAAAAAGACTTTTAATGAATATTTAGTGGAAGACAATAAGATACGTGAATTTGTTAAGAAAAAACTATTCATCTCTGGCGTTTCTAAAATTGAAATTGAAAGAGCTGCTAATAGAATCAAACTTACAGTATTCACAGCTAAACCAGGAATGGTTATAGGTAAAGGTGGTGCTGGAGTAGAAGAACTAAGATTAGATATTGAGAAGATGACTAAAAAGTCTGTAGTTGTAAATGTTGAAGAAATTAAAATTCCAGAGTTAGATGCTCAATTAGTTGCCGAAAATATTGCTTCTCAGCTTGAAAGAAGAGTTTCATTCAGAAGAGCAATGAAACAAGCAATCCAAAGAACTATGAGATCTGGTGGAAAAGGAATTAAAACTTCAGTATCAGGAAGACTTGGTGGAGCAGATATGGCCAGAACTGAAGGGTATAGTGAAGGAACAATACCTCTACAAACACTAAGAGCTGACATAGATTATGGATTTGCTGAAGCAGATACTACTTATGGTAAGCTTGGAGTAAAAGTATGGTTATATAAAGGTGAAGTTCTTCCTACTAAAAAGGTAGAAAAATTAGAGAAAACTGTAGAAGAATAGAATAAATCCGTAGGAAGGAGGAAAATAAGATGTTAATGCCTAAAAGAGTAAAGTATCGTAGAGTTCATAGAGGAAGAATGAAAGGTAAGGCTACTCGTGGAAACACAGTTACTTATGGAGAATTTGGTTTACAAGCGCTAGAGCCAACTTGGATTACTTCCAATCAAATAGAGGCTGCAAGAAGAGCTATGACAAGATATGTTAAAAGAGGCGGTAATGTTTGGATTAAAGTATTCCCAGACAAACCAGTAACAGAAAAACCTGCTGAAACACGTATGGGTTCTGGAAAAGGTTCACCAGAGTATTGGGTAGCAGTAGTTAAACCAGGTAGAATCTTATTTGAAATGGGTGGAGTATCCGAAGAAGATGCTAGAGAAGCAATGAGACTAGCTGCACATAAATTGTCAATAAAGACAAAATTCGTTACTCGTGAGGAAACGCAAGAAAAGGGTGGTGAAGCTAATGAAGATTAAGGAAGTACGCCAATTATCAGAAGTAGAATTAAATACTAAGCTATCAGAACTAAAAGCTGAACTATTCAACTTAAGATTTCAATTGGCTACTGGTCAATTAGATAATCCATTACGAATAAAAGCAGTTAGAAAAGATATAGCTCGTGTTAAAACAATAGTTAGAGAACGAGAATTAGGTATAGGAAAGGAGGTTTAATCTTAGATGGAAAGAGGAAATCGTAAGGTTAGAATAGGCAATGTTGTAAGTGACAAGATGGATAAAACCGTAGTTGTTGCTGTTGAAACTTTCGTAACACATCCTTTATACAAGAAACAAGTAAAACAAACCACTAAGTTTAAAGCTCATGATGAGAATAATGAGTGTGGAGTTGGCGATATCGTTAAAATAATGGAAACCAGACCACTTAGTAAGGATAAAAGATGGAGAGTAGTAAATATAGTAGAAAAGGCTAAATAGTCCTTTTAACTTAGAAGGGAGGTATTCGAATGATTCAAACGGAAAGCCGTATGAGAATAGCTGATAATTCAGGTGCTAAAGAAGTATTAGTTATTAGAGTATTAGGTGGAACAAATAAGAAATATGCTAGAGTTGGAGACATAGTAATTTGTACTGTTAAAACAGCAACACCTGGTGGAGTTGTTAAAAAAGGTGAAGTAGTAAAAGCAGTTGTTGTAAGAACAAAACATGGTGTTAGAAGAAATGATGGATCTTACATTAAATTTGACGACAATGCTGCTGTTATTATAAAAGATGACAAGAACCCAATAGGTACTCGTATATTCGGACCTGTTACTAGGGAGCTTAGAAGAGGAAATTTTATGAAAATAATATCCTTGGCACCGGAAGTACTATAGGAGGAGGTGTAAAGCATGCATGTAAAGAGTGGAGATACAGTAGTTGTTATTGCTGGAAAAGATAAAGGGAAAAAAGGAAAAGTATTAAGAGTACTCCCTAAAGAAAACAAAGTAATAGTTGAAGGCGTAAACATGCTTACAAAACATAAAAAAGCGCAAGGACCTACATCCCCAGGCGGAATAGTTAAAATGGAAGGCACAATAAATGCATCAAATGTTATGTATTATTGTGAAAAAGATAAAACTGGAGTAAGAGTTGGTCATAATTTACAAGCGGACGGTAGTAAAGCAAGAGTATGTAAAAAATGTGGAGAAGTTCTAGATAAATAGTCTAATGTAGAGAGGAGGTAATAGGAATGGCTTCCAGATTAAAAGAAAAGTATGCAAATGAAGTAATAAATGCACTAATGGAAAAGTTTCAATATGCAAATATAATGGAAGTACCAAAACTTGAAAAAGTAGTAATCAACATGGGTATTGGAGAAGCAAGAGATAACCCAAAACTACTTGAATCAGCAGTAAAAGAGCTAGAAATTATTGCTGGGCAAAAACCTGTTATAACAAAAGCTAAAAAATCAATAGCGAATTTTAAGCTACGTGAAGGTATGAATGTAGGTACTAAGGTTACTCTAAGAGGAGACAGAATGTACCACTTTTTAGATAAATTAATGAATATTGCATTACCAAGAGTTAGAGACTTTAGAGGAGTAAGTGATACTTCTTTTGATGGTAGAGGAAACTATGCATTAGGAATTAAAGAACAGTTGATATTCCCTGAAATTGAATATGATAAAGTTGAAGCTATTAGAGGATTAGATATTATAATCGTAACTACAGCAAAAACTGATGAAGAGGCAAAAGAGTTCTTAGCACTAATGGGTATGCCCTTTAAAAAGTAAAGAAGGAGGGAATTTTTTTTGGCAAAGAAATCTATGGTTGTTAAACAACAAAGAAAGCAAAAGTTCAGCACTAGAGAATATAACAGATGTAAAATATGTGGAAGGCCTCATGCTTATTTAAGAAAATATGGAGTATGCCGTATTTGTTTTAGAGAATTAGCGTATAAAGGTCAAATACCTGGAGTTAGAAAAGCAAGCTGGTAACAACAAGCTTATGAAAGGAGGTAGCTAAATTATGATGACAGACCCAATCGCAGATATGTTAACGAGAATAAGAAATGGGAACAATGCGAAGCATGATTCTGTTGATATTCCTGCTTCAAACATAAAAAAACAATTAGCTCAAATCCTATTAGATGAAGGATTTATAAAAGGCTATGATGTAATAGATGATGGGAAACAAGGGATTATAAGAGTAGATTTAAAATATGGTAAACATAATGAAAAAGTTATATCTGGAATTAAGAGAATTTCAAAGCCAGGTCTTAGAGTATATGTAAAATCTGATGAAGTTCCAAGAGTATTAGGTGGTCTTGGGATAGCAATACTATCCACTTCTAGTGGTATTATGACAGATAAAGTTGCTAGAAAAGAAGGCGTAGGCGGAGAAGTTATTTGTTATGTATGGTAATAAATAACTAAATTACATGAAGGAGGTGCACTCATGTCAAGAATAGGGTTAAAACCAATTAACATCCCAAGTGGCGTGGAGATTAAAATAAATGATGACAACTTAATTGAAGTAAAGGGTCCTAAAGGACAATTATCAGAGAAGATTAGTCCAGATATGGAAATAAAGATAGAAGATGGTGTGCTAACAGTAGCTAGACCAACTGAAAATAAAAAACATAGATCTTTACATGGTTTATCAAGAACTTTAATTTCAAACATGATAGTAGGAGTTACTGAAGGATACTCAAAAACTTTAGAAATTGAAGGTACTGGATATAGAGCTGCAAAACAAGGAAATAAACTAGTGCTAACATTAGGATATTCACATCCAGTAGAACTAGAAGACCCTAAAGGAATTGAAGTAGAAGTACCTGCAGCAAATAAAATCGTTGTTAAAGGTATCGATAAACAACAAGTAGGTAACTATGCAGCAAATATAAGAGCATTCAGAAAGCCAGAGCCTTATAAAGGTAAAGGAATTAAATATGCAGGTGAGATAATAAGACGTAAGGTTGGTAAGACTGGTAAGTAGAAGGGAGTGAAAAACATTGCTAAAAAAGATAAATAAAAATGAAAATAGAAAAGCAAGACATTTAAGAGTAAGAAAAAAAATCAATGGGACTCCTGCTAGACCAAGACTTAATATCTATAGGAGTGGAAACCATATATATGCTCAAATAATTGATGACTTAGCAGGCCATACATTAGTTTCAGCTTCCACACTAGATAAATCTGCAAACCTTACTTCTACAAGTAACAAAGAAGCTGCTAAATATGTTGGAGAAACTATTGCTAAAAAAGCAATAGAAAAAGGAATCGAGGAAGTAGTGTTTGATAGAGGTGGATATATTTATCACGGAAGAGTAAAGGAACTTGCTGAATCAGCAAGAGAAGCTGGACTTAAGTTCTAATAGAAGGAGGGGAATTAATGGAACGCTCATATAAAGATGGAAGTGAATTAGAATTAAAAGAAAGAGTTGTTAGCATCAACCGTGTTACTAAAGTTGTAAAAGGTGGTAGAAACTTTAGATTCAGTGCTTTAGTTGTAGTAGGTGATGAGAACGGTAATGTTGGAGTGGGAATGGCTAAGGCATTAGAAGTACCAGAGGCTATTAGAAAAGCTATCCAAGATGCTAAAAAACATATAGTATCAGTTCCTCTTGTTGGAACTACAATACCACATGAAATTATTGGAGAATTTGGTGCAGGAAGAGTATTATTAAAGCCATCTAAAGAAGGTACAGGAGTTATTGCTGGTGGAGCAGTTCGTGCTGTATGTGAATTAGCTGGTATAAGAGATATAAGAACAAAATGTTTAGGAACAAACAATCCGAGAAATGTTGTTAATGCTACAATAGAAGCTCTAAGAGGACTTAAGAGAGCAGAGGATGTTGCAAAATTAAGAGGAAAAACTGTAGAAGAAATATTAGGCTAGGGGGGATTTTAGAATGGCTATGATCAAAATTAAGTTAGTTAAAAGCCCTATTGGCAAACCAGAGACTCATAAGAAAACAATAGAGGCTCTTGGATTTAAAAAGATTGGTCAAGTAGTGGAAAAGAATGATACCCCTCAAATTAGAGGTATGATACATCAAGTAAACTACATGGTTGAAGTACTAGATTAGATTTAAGGAGGTGTAACTATGAAACTAAATGATTTAAGACCAAATGCTGGCGGAGGAAGCAAACCTAAGAAGAGACTAGGTAGAGGTATCGGTTCTGGTCTTGGTAAAACATCTGGTAAGGGCCATAAAGGTCAAAATGCAAGATCAGGTGGTGGAGTTAGACCAGGGTTTGAAGGTGGCCAAATGCCATTGTTTAGAAGAATTCCAAAGCGTGGCTTTACTAATATATTTGCTAAAGAATATGCCACAGTAAATATTGAAGAACTAAATAGATTTCCAGAAAACACAGTTGTTACCCCAGAGCTTTTATTTAACGAAGGAATAGTTAAAAGAGGAAAAGCTAAGGATGGAGTTAAGATACTTGGAGACGGAGAGATTAGCATCAAGCTTACTGTTCAGGCACAAAAATTTAGTAAAACTGCCGCTGAGAAGATTGAGGCTGCAGGAGGAAAGGTAGAGGTGATATAAATGCTTTCAACCTTAAGGAATGCCTGGAGAATACCTGAGATTAGAAAGAAAATTATATTCACATTATTAATGCTATTAGTTTTTAGATTAGGTTCTAGTATACCAGTGCCATATATGAATAAGGACATAATCGGAAGTATATTCCAACAATCTCAAGGTGGAATATTACAATTTCTTGATTTAATGGGTGGTGGAACCTTAAGTAATTTTAGCATATTTGCTACGAATATTTATCCATATATTACAGCGTCAATTGTAATTCAACTTCTTACTATAGCAATCCCTAGGCTAGAGGAATTAGCTAAAGAAGGAGAAGAAGGTAAAAAGAAAATAACAAAGTATACTAGATATACAGCTATAGGATTAGCATTAATTCAAGCAATAGGATATACTTTCGGATTATTTAGCACGGCATTACAAACTACTAATTCTTTACAAAATATAATAGTTATAATTACTATGGTAGCCGGTACTGCATTTTTAATGTGGATAGGAGATATGATAACTGAAAAGGGTATTGGAAATGGAATATCCCTTATAATATTTATAGGTATTATATCTAGATTACCTAAAGATTTAATAAATACATTTAACCTAGTAAGAATAGGTGAATTAAGTATAATTAAAACACTTATTTTTGGTGTAGTATTTTTAGTTATCATTGCTTTTGTAGTTGCATTGCAAGAAGGAGAAAGAAGAATTCCAGTTCAATATGCTAAGAGAGTAGTTGGAAGAAAGATGTATGGCGGTCAATCTACGCATATACCTGTAAAGGTGTCAATGGCTGGAGTAATGCCAGTAATATTTGCATCATCTTTACTTGCGTTTCCACAAACCATAGCATTATTTACTAAGGGTGCTCCTTCAACATGGATAACTAAATGGTTAACACCACAAGGAAATATTGGTATTTGGATATATTCAATATTAAATATTGCGTTGATTATGTTCTTTACGTATTTTTATACAGCTATTCAATTTAATACTGTAGAATATGCAAAGAATTTACAGCAAAACGGAGGTTTTATTCCAGGAATAAGACCAGGAAGACCAACATCAGAGCATTTAAATAAAGTTGTAACTAGAATTACTTTTGTTGGCGGATTAGCTTTAGCAGTTTTAGCATCTTTACCAATTATTTTATCTAAGATATTTGGTATGAATGTTAATTTTGGTGGAACGAGTATAATAATAGTAGTAGGTGTTGCATTAGAGACTGTTAAACAAATAGAAGCACAAATGCTAATGAGACACTATAAAGGATTTTTAAACTAAACTATAGGAGATGATTATTGTGAGACTAATCTTATTAGGACCACCTGGTGTAGGTAAAGGTACTCAAGCATCAGCTATAGTTAAAAAATATAATATACCACATATTTCAACAGGAGATATATTCAGGTCAAACATTAAAGAAGGAACTGAATTAGGTAAAAAGGCCAAAGAATATATGGATAAAGGCCTTTTAGTACCGGATGAACTTGTGGTTTCAATTGTACAAGATAGATTGACTAAAGAAGATTGCGTCCAAGGCTTTCTTTTAGATGGATTTCCAAGAACTATAAATCAAGCTGAAGCTTTAGACAAGGAACTTACAAAAATGGGTATAAAACTTGATAAAGTTGTTAATATTGATGCAGACAAGGAAATTTTAATTGAAAGAGCTATTGGTAGAAGAATTTGTAAAACATGCGGTTCCTCTTATCATATAAAATTTAACCCGCCTAAGGTTGAAAATCTATGTGATATAGATAACGGAGAATTATTTCAAAGAGATGATGATATTGAGGAAACAGTAGCTACTAGAATAGAAGTGTATCTTAATCAAACACAACCATTAATTGATTATTATAAAGAAAAAGGGATAATACTCAATGTAGATGGAACTAGACCAATAGACGAAGTCTTTGAAACTATAGTAAAAGCTTTAGGAGACAAATAATGAGAAAGGCATTGCCTTTCTCCAAAGGAACCAGCGGTTTAATAAGCTATTATAAAGAGGTGAATTTATAATGGATTTAAGTGACGACATAGCCGTCGGTCAGGTGGTTAAGTCGAGAGCTGGAAGGGATAAAGGAAAAGTTTTTTTAGTATTAGATATCATAGATGATCAGAGTGTACTGATTGTAGATGGATCTTTAAGAAAACTTGATAATCCAAAACAGAAAAAATTGAAACATTTGATTGTTTATAATACAGTTTTACCTGAACTAAGGTATAAGCTGGATAATAAGATTAAAATAAACAATGCGTATATTAGAAAATTATTAGAACCTTTCAATAAGAGTTTCTAAATTTGTTTGAACAGGAGGTTCGAAAACCTAATGTCTAAATCTGATGTTATTGAAGTTGAAGGTATGGTAGTAGATGCTTTACCTAATGCTATTTTTAAAGTAAAGCTAGAAAATGGTCATGAAATATTAGCCCATATTTCTGGAAAATTGAGAATGAATTATATAAGGATACTTCCTGGAGATAAGGTAACAGTTGAACTGTCACCCTATGATTTGACTAGAGGCAGAATAACCTGGCGAAACAAGTAGCATAGGAGGGATTTAAATGAAAGTAAGACCATCAGTTAAGAAGATATGTGAAAAATGCAAAATAATCAAAAGACACGGCAAAGTCATGGTTATTTGTGAAAATCCAAGACATAAACAAAAACAAGGTTAATTATATAACGCGGCTGCTTTTGTGAATGTATTTATTTTAGGAGGTGTAAACATTAATGGCAAGAATAGCAGGTGTTGACTTACCAAGAGATAAGAGAGTTGAAGTTGGTTTAACATATATATTTGGTATTGGTAGACCAAGAGCAAATGAAATATTAACAAAAGCTGGTGTTAATCCAAACACTAGAGTAAAGGACCTAACAGAATCTGAAGTAGCAAGCCTTAGAGCTGTTATAGATGGTTATCATGTAGAAGGTGATCTTCGAAGAGAGATAGCTTTAAACATAAAGAGACTTAGAGAAATCAACTGTTATAGAGGAATTAGACATAGAAGAGGTCTTCCAGTAAGAGGTCAAAGAACTAAGACTAATGCTAGAACAAGAAAAGGTCCAAAGAGATTGGTATCTAAGAAGAAGTAGGTAAAGGAGGGAAATTAAGTGGCAGCTAAAAAAGGCAAAGTAACTCGTGTTAGAAGAAGAGAACGTAAGAATATAGAGAGAGGTCAAGCACATATCTCATCAACATTCAACAATACTATGGTTACCCTAACAGACTTACAAGGTAATGTATTGTCATGGGCTAGTGCAGGACAATTAGGTTTTAGAGGTTCAAGAAAATCTACTCCTTTCGCAGCACAACAAGCAGCTGAAGAAGCAGCTAAAAAAGCTATGGAACATGGATTAAAAAGTGTAGAAGTATACGTTAAGGGACCTGGTTCAGGAAGAGAAGCTGCAATTAGGTCATTACAAGCAACAGGATTAGAAGTAAATATGATTAAGGATGTTACTCCTATTCCTCATAATGGATGTAGACCACCAAAACGTAGAAGAGTTTAATAGGAGGTGTAATAGATGGCAAGATATACAGGTCCAGTTTGCAGACTATGTCGTAGAGAAGGTATGAAACTATTTCTTAAGGGAGATAGATGCTATACAGATCAATGCGCGATAGTTAAAAGAAATTATGCACCAGGACAACACGGACAATCAAGAAAAAAGGTAACAGAGTATGGAATGCAGCTTAGAGAGAAACAGAAAGTTCGTAGATTCTATGGAATTTCTGAATCTCAAATGGTTAAATATTTCATTATGGCAGATAAAATGAGAGGAATAACAGGTGAAAACCTACTTAAAATACTTGAATTAAGATTAGACAATGTAGTATACAGAATGGGTTTTGCATCATCAAGGGCAGAAGCTAGACAATTAGTTACACATGGTCATTTCTTAGTTAATGGTTCAAAAGTAGATATACCATCTGTGATTCTTTCTGTTGGAGATATTGTTGAAATCAAAGAAAGAACTAGAGGTAGTGAAAAGATTAAAGATTTAGCAGCAAATCATAATGGCAACACTGTTAAATGGATAAGTGTGGATATTGATCAATTAAAGGGTAGCATAGTAGCTGAGCCAACTAGAGAAGATATAGATATACCAGTAGAAGAACACTTAATCGTTGAGTTATATTCTAAATAATAGCATTCATAACAAAATCAGTTGCCCTCGTACTTTAACAAACCAAATTTTAAGGAGGGTTAATGTTAATGATAGAAATTGAAAAGCCAAGAATTGAAATTCTAGAGTTGAGCGATGATGAGAGTTATGGAAAATTTATGGTAGAACCTCTTGAGAGGGGATACGGTACGACCTTGGGGAATTCATTAAGAAGAGTACTATTATCTTCATTACCAGGTGCAGCAGTCTCTTCAATAAAAATTCAGGGAGTGTTACATGAATTTTCAACTATACCAGGTGTACTAGAAGATGTACCAGAAATAATATTAAATATAAAAGGTCTTGCTGCAAGGATATATACTGATGAACCTGTGACCTTAAGAATTGAGGCACAAGGTTCTCAGATTGTAACAGCAGGAGATATTATTACAGGTCCAGATGTGGAAATTATTAATAGGGATCATCACATTGCTACCGTAAATGAAGATGGTAATCTATACATGGAACTTGAACTAGTAAAGGGTAGAGGTTATGTAGTAGCCGAGAGAAATAAGAAGGAAGGTCAGCCAGTGGGTGTTATACCTGTTGATTCAGCATTTACTCCGGTGAAAAAGGTCAACTTTGCAGTAGAGAATACAAGAGTAGGTCAGATTACTGACTATGATAGATTGATTCTAGAAGTATGGACAAATGGAACAATGAATCCTGATGAGGCTACCTCATTAGGAGCAAAAATACTTACAGAACACTTAAATCTTTTTATCGGGCTAACTGAACATGTTAGTGAAGTAGAAATAATGGTAGAAAAAGAAGAGGACAAGAAAGAGAAAGTCCTTGAGATGACTGTTGAAGAGTTGGATCTTTCAGTACGTAGCTATAACTGCTTGAAGAGAGCAGCTATCAATACCGTAGAAGAATTAACACAAAAGACTGAAGAAGATATGATGAAAGTAAGAAATCTTGGTAAGAAATCCCTTGAGGAAGTACAAAGAAAGCTTGCTGAATTAGGATTAGGTCTAAAGAAGTCTGATGAGTAACAAGGCATGAAGGAGGGATAAATGTGACAACGTTAAGAAAACTTGGTCGCCCTACAGATCAAAGAAAAGCAATGCTTAGAAACCTAGTAACATCCTTGTTGAGAACCGGAAAAATAGAAACAACAGTTACTAGAGCTAAGGAAACAAAAAGAATGGCAGATAAGATGATAACCTTAGCAAAAAGAGGAGATTTACATGCTAGACGTCAAGTTTTAGCTTATGTATACGACGAAGATGTAGTAAAAAAACTATTTGATGAAATAGGACCAAAGTATCAAGAGAGAAACGGTGGCTACACAAGAGTATTAAAAGTTGGACCTCGTCGTGGAGATGGGGCAGAAATGGCTATATTAGAATTAGTATAAAGGGTAGGGGATTAAGTTTAAGCTTAGTCCCTTTATTTATAGTTAATAGTGAATAACTAATAGTTAATAGTTAGAATACATTAAATGCTAACTAAAACTTTTTGTTGTTTACTATTTATTATAAATCATTTATTGTTTTTTAAAACTATTCATTATTCTCTCTTCACTATTCACTTTACTTATGTTATATTATAGTATGGAAATAATAAAAAATAGAGGTATAACAATGAATGATACGATGATAAAGATAGAAGATGTTACCTATGAATATAAATCATTAATAGACGATAGTATTCAACAGGCTGTAAAAAACTTGAGCATAGAAGTCAAAAAGGGAGAATTTTTAGTAATTCTAGGTCACAATGGCTCTGGTAAATCTACTTTAGCTAAACTCATGAATGGGCTTATAATGCCTACACGAGGAGATATTTTTGTGATGGATATGAATACCAAGGATGCAGAAAAGATATGGGATATAAGAGCAAAAGCGGGTATGGTATTTCAAAATCCAGATAATCAAATAGTAGCTACAATAGTAGAAGAAGATGTTGCTTTTGGACCAGAGAATTTAGGAATACCTCCATTAGAAATAAGAGCTAGGGTAGATGAAGCTTTAGAAGTAGTAGAAATGACAGAATATAAAAAACATGCCCCACATCTTTTATCAGGAGGACAAAAACAAAGAGTAGCCATTGCAGGAATATTAGCTATGAAACCAGACTGCATTATATTAGATGAACCAACTGCAATGTTAGATCCCATAGGCAGAATAGAAGTAATGAATACAATAAAGAAATTAAATAAGGTTGAGAATAAAACAATAATATTAATTACTCACTACATGGATGAGGCTGTAGAAGCTGATAGGATACTTGTAATGGAACAAGGTAAAATCGTTATGGAAGGGACACCTAAGGAGATATTTAAGCAAGTAGACAAGGTTAAAGAGCTAGGATTAGATGTGCCACAAGTAACTGAATTGGTATATGAATTAAGAAAAGAAGGATTAGATTTAAAAGAAGATATACTATCTATAGAAGAATTGGTGGAATTGCTATGATAATGAAAATAAATAATTTAAATTATATATATAATGCCAATACTCCCTTTGAAAAAAAAGCCCTTGATAACATAAATTTAGAGATAAATGAAGGAGAATTTATAGGACTAATAGGTCATACAGGTTCTGGAAAATCTACATTAGTGCAACACCTAAATGGATTAATGAAGCCAACTTCAGGAGATATAATAATAGATGGAGTAAATATAACAACAAAAGACGCAAATTTAAAAGAAATTAGACAAAAAGTAGGTCTTGTATTTCAATATCCAGAACATCAGTTATTCGAAGAAACTATCTATAAAGATATTGCCTTTGGTCCTAGAAATTTAGGACTTAATGAAGAAGAAATTCATAATAGGGTAAAAGAATCCATGGAATTAGTAGGACTAGACTTTGATGAATTAAAAGACAGATCTCCATTTGAATTAAGCGGTGGACAAAAGAGAAGAGTAGCCATAGCCGGAGTAATAGCTATGAAGCCTAAGATACTAGTTTTAGACGAACCAACAGCAGGACTTGACCCAAGTGGTAGAGATGAAATATTGGGGGAAATCCAAAAACTTTATGAGCAAGAGGGCATTACTATAATACTGGTATCCCATAGTATGGAAGATGTAGCAAAGTTGGTGGATAGAATTCTTGTAATGCATAGAGGTAAATTAGAAATGGATGGTAAAACTAGAGAAATTTTTAGAAGAGCTGATGAATTAGAAAGTATAGGCCTAGGAGTTCCACAAATAACAAAGTTTATGAAAGTATTCAGAGAAAAGGGAAATGATGTTAAAGATGATGTATTAACAGTAAATGAAGCTAAAGAAGAAATACTAAAGTTTTTAAGGAGAAAGAAAGATGCTTAAGGATATAACCATAGGTCAATATTTTCCTGGGGATACTATAATTCATAGGCTAGACCCAAGAATAAAGATAATTATAATTTCATTGTTTATAGCATCATTATTTTTCATTAATAGTTTTATTCCATATGTATTTATACTAGGTTTTATCCTTATGATAGTTAGGATATCAAAAGTACCTCTAAAATTTATTTTAAAAGGGATTAAACCACTTTTATTCATTATACTAATAACTTTTACAATAAATATTTTTATGACTAAAGGAGAAGTATTATTTGAAATAGGGCCTTTGGCTGTAACTAAAGAAGGATTATATTTAGCTGTTTTTATGGCACTAAGACTAATCTTCTTAATTACAGGAACTTCACTTCTTACACTTACTACATCGCCTATAGCTCTGACCGATGGGATAGAAAAATTACTATCTCCATTCAAAAAAATTGGACTACCAGCCCATGAATTAGCTATGATGATGACTATAGCTCTTAGGTTTATTCCTACGCTGTTAGAAGAAACAGATAAGATAATGAAGGCTCAGATGGCTAGGGGAGCTGATTTTGAATCAGGAAATATACTAAGCAGAGCCAAAAACCTAGTACCTTTATTAGTACCATTGTTTATAAATGCATTTAGAAGGGCTGATGAATTGGCTACTGCAATGGAAGCGAGATGTTATAGAGGTGGAGATAATAGAACTAGATTGAATGAATTAAAGCTAAAGAGAATAGATATACTAGCGCTAATATCTATGACTATGTTTTTTGGGTTTATTATAAGTACTAGATATATATAGAGGTAAATATGAAAAATATTAAACTTACTATTGAATATGAAGGTACAAACTATTCAGGGTGGCAGAAACAAGAAAATGCAATAACAATACAAGAGAAAATAGAGGAAGCAATAGAAAAGGCGACTAAAGAAAAAGTAAAACTTATTGGTTCTGGAAGGACAGACGGAAAGGTCCATGCATTAGGACAAGTTGCAAATTTCTTAACTAGTTCAAATATTCCAGGAGAGAAATATAAATATGCTTTAAAGTTTTTGTTACCTGAAGATATTACTATTATAGAATCAGAAGAAGTAGATTTAAAATTTCATTCAAGATTTGATGCTATAAAAAAAAGGTATAAATATATAGTCTATAATGGAGAGCTGCCAAGGGCTATATATAGAAATTTTTCTTACCATGTGCCCTACGATATTGATATAGACGAAATGTTTCATGCTTCAAAATATTTGATAGGAACCCATGATTTTGCTACATTTATGGCTGCAAATTCAGATGTAAATAGTACCATCAGAACAATCTATAATATATCAATAGAAAAAAACAAAGATTTAATAGAATTTAATATAGAGGGAAATAGTTTTTTACGAAACATGGTAAGGATAATAGTAGGTACATTGCTTTACGTTGGATATGGAAAGATAAAAAAACAGGATCTACCAAAGATAATCTTAGATAGAAGGAGAGAAGGGGCAGGACCAACAGCCCCGCCACAAGGATTATTTTTAGAAAAAGTTTTTTATAATCCATAGGAAAGTTCTCACTTGTTCTTTTTAAAAAAAGAACTTGACCTATATGGATTTTAAGAAAAGCTACCTTTTAACGCGTCGATAGACGCTTTTCTTATAACGAATGGGAAGGTTTTAATTTATTCTTATTTTCAGAAAGAACTTAGCCTATATGGATTTCAAAAAAATATCTATAATATTTTGATAAAAACTTTTTATACTATTAAAAAACGTCTTGACATAGATAATTACTTGTATTAGAATATATTAGAGTGTTTTAAAAAAGCCCCGGAACTTTTTTAACCTTGACTACTCAACGTTGGTATAAGGAGGGAAAATGATGAAAAGCTTTATGGCTAAAACAAACGAAGTTGATAGAAAATGGTATGTAATAGATGCAGAAGGCAAAGTGTTAGGAAGATTAGCTACAGAAGTAGCTACAATATTGAGCGGGAAAAACAAGCCAATATATACTCCTCATGTAGACACTGGTGATTTTGTTATTATCATAAATGCAGAGAAAATCAAATTAACTGGTAAAAAGTTAGAACAAAAAAGTCATTTCTACCACACTGGATATCCAGGAGGAGGAAGAGAAATATCATATAAGAGAATGATGGCAGAAAAACCAGAAATGGCTATCGAATTAGCAGTAAAAGGAATGCTTCCTAAAAATAGTTTAGGAAGAAAGATGATTAAGAAGTTAAAAGTTTATAGTGGAACTGAGCATAATCACGAAGCTCAACAACCTGAAATATACGAATTTTAATGCTCACGAGAAAGGAGGACTGTAAGTGGCTAATATACAATTTTTTGGAACAGGAAGAAGAAAGACTTCTGTAGCAAGAGTTAGATTAGTACCAGGGAACGGTAATATTACTATAAATAAAAGAGATATCGGAGAATATTTCGATTATGAAACTTTAAGAGTAATTGCAAGAGAACCACTTGTTATTACTGAAACTATGGATAAATATGATGTTTTAGTAAATGTTGAAGGTGGTGGATTCACAGGTCAAGCTGGTGCAATTAGACATGGTATAGCAAGAGCACTAATAGAATCAGACCAAGAGTTAAGACCTATACTTAAAAAAGCAGGACATTTAACAAGAGACTCAAGAATGAAAGAAAGAAAGAAATACGGTCTTAAGAAAGCAAGAAGATCACCACAATTTAGTAAGAGATAATTGGTGTCGACTTCCAAGAAAGTCGGTTCAAAATTACAAAGTTTGTTCACGAAAGATACAGAGCGTCAGACTGGGAAACCAGGCTGGCGCATTTTATTAGTGCAAAAGAAGATCCCCCGCCTCAAAGAATCCCCCAAATTAAGAACCCATAATCCCCCGCAGGCCAGTAAAATCAATATATATAAAACTATAAATAAATACTCCCCTATGCATATCGCACTTACGACTCATATAATTGTTCCTATTTTTCCACGAGCAAACTTTGTCATTCTTCACTGCTCACGAGCAAACTCGCTTGTCATTTTCTCATTTTTTATCTCTTTTTTTCTATTTTTTAAGTAAATGCAACCCACGAACAAACTTTGTCACTCAAAGTAACTTATGGGCGAGAAGCATTGCAACCACTCGCTTACCAGACGAGCAAACTTTGTCACTACGTGAGCAAACTCGTGTGTAACTGGACAATTGGAAGCACTGGATACCCAGTGCTTTTTTTATGACCTAACACAGCGAACGTCAGTGAGCTGATGTAGGTCAAACGCAACGAACGCCAAATTCATGTGAATGATAATGAGCAAATGAATTTGTGCAGTGAGACTGCGGAAAATGACCTAACTTAACGAACGATAGTGAGTTCTAGTAGGTCAAACGCAACGAGAACCAAATCTATACGAGCGTAGGGAGCAAATAGATTTAAGTTTCGAGACTGCGTAATAAGCCTAAATAATTAATTTAGTTTTTCCTTGGAATATACTTTGTATATCTACAATATATTTCTATAGGAGGGGAGAGGAAAAGATGAAATTGATTATTATTAGAAAAAAATATATCAGAATAGGTATCATATTCTTGGTAGCATTAATAGCTTTAGGATATGGAGTGATAAAAAAATATAAAATTATGCCAGTAACTTATCTACCAATATCAAATAAGGTTATTGCCATAGATCCTGGTCATGGAGGAGTAGATCCAGGTGCAGTAAGTAAAAATGGTATTAAAGAAGATGAAATAAATTTGGAAATAGCATTAAAACTAAAACGACTAATTGAACAAAGTGGGGGCATAGTTTTCATGACTAGGTCTACAGATCAGGGTCTATATACATCAGAATCTAAGACACTTCGTCAAATGAAAACAGAGGATTTAAAAAAAAGGAGAGAACTCATAGATAATAGTACTAGTGAAATACTTATATCAATACATTTAAATAGTTTTACTAGATCAGCCTATTATGGAGCCCAGACTTTTTATAAAAAAGGATCTGAAGAAGGAGAACAGCTGGCATTGATAGTACAAGAGGAATTAAGAAATATATTAGATAAAGAGAATAAAAGAGAACCTCAAAAAAGAGATGATGTGTATATATTAAATGAAGTTAGTATACCAGCTGTATTGGTTGAATGCGGATTCCTATCAAATAGTATGGAAGAACAATTATTGATAGATGAATCATATCAGGAGAAAATAGCTTGGGCAATATATGTAGGTATAATGAATTATTTTAATGAAATAGATTCAAAGCATGAATTTTAAGATGTTGATAAGAACTGTGGATAATATAATAAATTGTGAATAATTAACAATGTGCATTTATCAATGTTAGACAAATAAATACTTAAGAGGAAATAGTAGGTTTACATAAATTATCCACGGTCAATTGTGGATAATGTGGATAAAGTGGATTAAAAGCGAACGTAACACTCTATATCCGTTCGCTTTCTCATTATAATTTATCTTAAAACTTTGTCAGCATCTTTAAGAGATTTGATAATTTCAATATGCTGTGGGCATATTGATTCACATGCACCACATTCAATACAGTTTTGAGCAGATTTTTCTAATTCAATAAGTCTATTATAGGTATTCTTAGATTCTTGTTCGGTGTTATAAACATAGACGTTATTATATAGTTCAAAGATATCAGGGATTTCTACGCTCTGTGGGCAAGGAAGACAATATTCACATCCTGTACAACCTACCTTAACATTTTGTGAATATATTTCGGTAACTTCGTCGATTAACTCTAACTCCTCTTTGGTTAAAGAATTTGGAGATGAATTTGAGCAAGTTTTAATGTTTTCCATAACATGATCTATTGTTGACATACCAGATAATACTACTGATACCTCTTCAAAATTTAAAATCCATTTCAATGCCCATTCAGCAGGAGTTCTTTTAATTTGACTTCTATTCCAAACTTCGGATATCTCTTCTGAAGCATTCGACAATTTTCCGCCTTTTATAGGTTCCATTATTACCAGGGAAATATTTTTGTCGGCAACATATTTCATACCCTCGATTCCTGCCTGATAATGTCTATCCATGTAATTTAATTGTATCTGACAAAAATCCCAAGAATATGAGTCTACAATACTTTTAAATACATCTAAGCTATCATGGAAGGAAAATCCTGCATATTTAATTTTTCCATTTTTCTTAGCTTCATCAAGAAAATCTAGTACTTTCAAATCATAAATTTTTCCCCAAGTCTTTTCTGATAAGGCATGAAGAAGGTAAAAGTCAATATAATCAGTTTGCAATCTTTCTAGTTGCTCGTCTAAATATTTTTCAAAATCATTGTAGGATTCAACTAACCAAACAGGTAGTTTTGTTGCTAGATATACTTTTTCTCTATATCCATTTTTTAGAGCATTACCTACAAAGGCCTCACTATTGCCTTTATGATAAGGATAAGCAGTATCAATATAATTTACCCCATTATCAATAGCATAGTGTAACATACGGGTTGCTAAATTTTTATCAATCCTACCTGAATCACCCTCTAACGTTGGAAATCTCATGCATCCAAAACCTAATTGTGATACTTTTAACCTATCTTTAGTAAAATAACGGTATTGCATATTTTTACCTCCTCTTGTATAATTAAAGCGATACTACAATATTATAACATTTAATAATCTATAAATAAAATCAGTTTATTTTTTAGATAATAGGGTAACATATTCGTAGTATGAAAAAAATAAGGGAAGGAGTGGTTAAATGGAAGCAAAGAAAACCCCATTATATGATGAGCACGTAGGCCTAGGAGGAAAAGTTGTTGATTATGCAGGATGGTATCTTCCGGTGCAATACGAGGGTTTAGTTGCAGAACATGAAGCAGTCAGAAATGCTGTAGGTTTGTTTGACGTATCCCACATGGGTGAAATCACTATTAAAGGAAAGGACGCTTTGGCATTTGTAGATTATCTTATGACAAATGATATATCTAAAGTAGTAGATAACCAAATAGTCTATACCTTCATGTGTGCACCTGATGGAGGAGTAGTAGATGACTTATTAGTATACAAATTAGCTCATGATGATTTTTACTTAGTAGTAAATGCTTCAAATACTGCTAAGGATTATGAATGGATATTAGAGCAAAAAGGTAATTTTGACGTAGAAATCACTAACATTTCCGATACTGTTGGAGAAGTAGCAATACAAGGGCCTCTAGCACAAAAAGTGTTACAAAAATTAACAGAGACTGATTTAAATACAATTACTTTCTTCACATTAAATAGGAAAGTTGATATCAATGGAGTAGAATGTATGATTTCCAGAACAGGATACACTGGAGAAGATGGTTTTGAAGTTTATACCACTAATGAAGGTATAGTAAAAGTGTGGAAGGATATACTTGAGGCAGGAAAAGAAGAAGGAATTAAACCATGTGGTTTAGGATGCAGAGATACACTTAGATTTGAAGCTTCATTACCATTATATGGTCATGAAATTTCGGCAGAAATAAATCCTCTTGAGGGTGGATTTAAGTACTTTGTGAAACTTGATAAGGCATCAGATTTCATAGGAAAAGAAGCTCTTAACAAGCAATGGAAAGAAGGACTTAAGAGAAAATTAGCGGGATTTGAAATGATTGATAGAGGAATTCCAAGAGAAGGCTATGAAATCCAAAAAGATGGCAAGGTAATAGGACATGTTACTACAGGTTATATGTCACCAACTCTTAAGAAAAATATTGGTAATGCACTTATTGCACCTGAATATACAGAGCTAGGTACAGAAGTTGACATTATGATAAGAAATAAGCCAGCTAAGGCTAAAATAATTAGTAAAAAATTCTTAAACAAATAACAAATTAGGAGGGTTAATAATGAAAGTTGCAAAAGGATTATATTACACTAAGGATCATGAATGGGTTAAAGTAGAAGGAAATTTAGCATTTGTAGGTGTTGCTGACTATGCACAACATCATCTAGGAGATATCGTATATGTAGAACTTCCAGAAATTGATGATGAAATTGAAAAAGAAGAAGCTTTCTCAGCTGTAGAATCAGTTAAAGCAGCAGCAGACATTTATATGCCAGTAAGTGGTAAAATAGTAGAAGTAAATGAAGAATTAATAGATGATCCAGCTCTTTTAAATGCAGATCCATACGAGAACTGGATGATTAAAATAGAAATGACTAATAAAGATGAATTAGAAGAATTAATGACAAGTGAGGAATACGAAAAGTTTTTAGCTGAGGAGGAATAAAATATGTTTCCATATATCCCAACTACTCATCAAGATGAGCAGGAGATGCTAAAGTCTATAGGGCTTAACTCCTTAGATGATCTTTTTAATGATATTCCTAAAGATCTTCAATTAAATAGAGAACTGAACTTACCTAAAGCAAAATCTGAACTTGAAGTTCGTTCATATTTAACTGAATTAGCAAATAAAAACTGCTCTACTAGTAAGATGACTTGTTTCCTTGGCGCAGGAGCATATGATCACTATATCCCTTCAATAATAAATCATATTATTTCAAGGTCAGAATTTTATACATCATATACACCATATCAACCGGAAATAAGCCAAGGAACATTACAATATATATTTGAATTCCAGACCCTTATATGTAATTTAACTGGGATGGATGTTGCAAATGCGTCATTATATGATGTTGGTACTGCTGTTGCTGAAGCCGCTTTAATGGCTGCAGCATCTGCAAGAAAAGATGAAATTATAATTTCCAAAACAGTAAGACCAGAGTCAATTCAAGTCCTAAAGACTTATGCACATGTACAAGGCTTAAAGGTTATTGAAGTAGATATGAAGGATGGAGTTACTGATTTAGAAGAATTAGATAAGCTTGTAAATGATAATACTGCGGCAGTTATAGTTCAAAGTCCAAACTTTTTTGGTATAATTGAGGATTTAAAGGCTGCTGGAGAGATTGCTCACAAAGCTAAAAAAGCTAGTTTTATAGCATCCGTTGATCCGATATCTCTTGCTATTCTAAAGAAACCTAGTGAATTAGGTGTTGACGTAGTAGTAGGAGAAGCTCAAGGTATGGGTATACCTGTATCTTTTGGTGGACCATACTTAGGATTTATAGCTGCTAAATCAGACTATATGAGAAAATTGCCTGGTAGAATAGTAGGACAGACAGAAGATAAAAATGGTAAAAGATCTTTTGTTCTAACACTTACAGCCAGAGAACAACATATTAGAAGAGAAAAAGCTACTTCTAATATTTGCTCAAATCAAGGATTAAACGTATTAGCTGCTACTATCTACATGGTGACTCTAGGAAAAGAAGGGTTAAAAGAAGTTGCTCTTCAAAGTACAAAAAAAGCTCACTATGCTTTTGAGCAGATTACTAAATCAGGTAAATATAAACCACTTTTTGATAAACCGTTCTTTAAAGAATTTGCCGTTACATCTGATATAGATGCTGATAAGATAAATGCAGATTTAATAAAAGAAAATATAATAGGTGGCTATCACCTAGGTAAAGATTATCCCCAATTTAATAATTCTGTCCTATATGCAGTAACAGAAAAGAGGACTAAAGATGAAATAGATAAATTGAGTAGTGTATTGGAGGGGATAAAATGAGAAAATATGATAAGTTAATATTCGAATTATCTAAGTCAGGAAGAAAAGCTTATAATCTTCCTACACTAGATGTAGAAGATAAGGACATAAAGAATTTTATTCCAGAAGAATTTTTATCTGATTCAGAACTTGAATTTCCAGAACTATCTGAAGTTGATGTAGTAAGACACTATACAAATCTATCAAATAAAAATTATGGTCTAGATACTGGATTTTATCCACTTGGATCTTGTACTATGAAATACAATCCAAAAATTAATGAGGATACAACTAGATATGATGGGTTTGCAAATCTTCATCCATATCAATCAGAATGTTGTACTCAAGGTGCACTACAATTGATGTATGAGCTAGATAAATCATTAGCAGAAATAGCGGGTATGGACAAGATGAGTTTACAGCCAGCTGCTGGTGCTCATGGTGAGTTAGCTGGTATCATGGTTATAAAAGCATACCATGAAAAGAATGGAGATTTTAAGAGAAATAAAATCATAGTTCCAGACTCAGCTCATGGTACTAATCCAGCTACAGCAGCAATGGCTGGATATAAAATAGTAGAAGTTAAATCAACAAAAGATGGTTTAGTAGACTTAGAAGCACTTAAGGCAGTAGTTGGAGATGATACAGCAGGATTAATGCTTACAAATCCAAATACTCTTGGAATATTTGATAAGAATATTAAAGAAATAGCTAAGATTGTACACGATGCTGGTGGGCAATTATACTATGATGGAGCTAATGCTAACGCTATCCTTGGTCATGCAAGACCTGGAGATATGGGATTTGACGTAGTTCACTTCAATCTTCATAAGACTTTCTCAACACCTCATGGTGGTGGAGGACCAGGAGCAGGACCGATAGGAGTTAAGAAACATCTTGAAGAATTCTTACCAGTTCCAGTGGTACAAAAAGATGGAGATAGATACTATCTGGATTATAATGTACCATATACTATAGGTAAAGTTAAGGATTTCTTTGGTCATTTTGGCATATTAGTTAGAGCGTATACCTATATATTGACAATGGGTAGTGATGGATTAAAGAAAGCTAGTGAAATAGCTGTATTAAATGCTAACTATATGGCTAATAAATTAAAAGAACATTTCTATTTACCAATAGATACTTTATTTAAACATGAATTTGTATTAGGTGGGTTAAAGGATACGTTGTCTGAAGTAACTACATTGGATATAGCTAAGAGATTGCTTGACAAGGGATATCATCCACCAACAGTTTACTTCCCATTAATTATTAATCAAGCAATTATGATTGAGCCAACAGAAACTGAATCTAAAGAAACGCTTGATGAATTTATCGATGCTATGATTACAATCTCTAAAGAGGCAAGTGAAAATCCACAGTTATTAAAGGATGCTCCTTTAAACACTATTGTAAGCAGACCAGATGAAACAAAAGCAGCTAGATTCCCAGTGCTTAAATACGAAGGGTAGGTGTACCATTTGACTAAAACTATTGCAGTTATAGGGGCTGGTCCAGGAGGCTACGTAGCGGCAATAAGAGGAGCTCAACTTGGTGCAAATATAATCTTAATAGAAAATAGAGAAGTAGGGGGTACATGCCTTAATAGGGGCTGTATCCCTACTAAAACATATTTTAGAAATGCAGAGATTATGTCCAGTTTTAAAAGAGCTGCTGAGTTTGGAATTACAGCAGGAGAATTTAAAATGGATGGAAAAGCACTACAAGAGAGAAAAAATAAAGTTGTAAATACTTTAGTAGGAGGTATTGAACAACTTATATCCTCTTATAAAAACATAGAATTTTTACGTGGAACAGCTAATATAAAAGATAAAAATAATATTTCTGTAGAATTAAAAGATGGAAACAAAAAGGAAATAACTGTGGATAATATAGTTATAGCTACAGGTTCTAAACCACAAATGACCGAAACAAAAGGAGTTGATTTAGAAGGGGTAATCACGTCTGATGAGCTTCTAGAGATGGAAGAGATTCCAGAAACTTTAATTGTAGTAGGTGGTGGAGTAATAGGTTTAGAGTTTGCAAGCATTTATCAAGAACTAGGCTCCCAAGTAATTCTTTTAGCATCTAGGATTTTAAAGGATGCAGATAAGGAGATTTCAAGAAGATTAGTACCAATGTTGAAAAAACAAGGAATTGAAACATATGTTGATATTAGGGCTAAAGAAATCACCAAAGAGGGAGATAAACTTAGAGTTTTAGCCAAATATAAAGAAAAAGACGAAGAAATAGAAGTAATAGGAGATAAAGTACTTATTGCATCAGGAAGGGGTCCCGTAATAGAAGGGTTAAACCTTGATGAATTAGGGATTAAATATGATGACAAAGGTGTTTTTGTAAATAATGAGTTTGAGACAAATATTCCTGGCATATATGCCATAGGAGATGTAAATAGAGGAGTTCAATTAGCTCATGTGGCATCTGCACAAGGTGAATATGTAATGGAGAAAATAATGGGTCATACACCAGATGTCAACTTAGATATCTATCCAAATTGCGTATTTACAATGAATGAGGTAGCTCATGTAGGCTACACTGAGGAAGAGCTTAAAGAAAAAGGAATACCTTATAAGGCTAGTAAGTTTATGTTTGCAGCCAATGGAAAGGCCTTATCCTTAGGAGAAGGAGAGGGAATAATAAAAATACTTGCTGGAGAAGAAGATAAGAAGGTTCTGGGAGTTCATATACTTGGACCTCATGCAAATGATTTAATTGCAGAAGGAACACTGGCTATAGCTAATGGATTGGATATATATAGTATAATGAGAACAATTCATGCCCATCCAACTCTTTCAGAAGCATTTTTTGAGGCTACATTGGGATTAGAAGATAAAGCGATTCATATAGCACCACCAAGAAAAAGAAGATAGGATATCCTATCTTCTTTTTCTTGGTGAGATTAGTTGGTGCTACATATAGTTGACTGTAATAATAATATACTATATACTTGAATTGATAACTAAATAATTAGGTGAAGGTGCAGAGAAAAATATTCTTTGCTTAAAAGGGAAATAGGTTAAATGCCTATACGGTCCCGCCGCTGTAATGGGGAAGGATTTAAAACTAATGTCACTGAATAAATCGGGAAGACTTTAAGTCCTTATGAACCAAAGTCAGAAGACCTGCCTTTACTTATGCACTAAAAAACTCTACGGTCGATAGGGGGTGTTAAAAGCAGATTTAAATATGTAGACAAATTATATAATCTGTCTATTTCTTTGTGCCTCCCAGAACACTTAAGTTTTGGGAGGTTTTTTGTAAATAAAAATTATAAAGGAGGAATATATTTGAAAGGAAAAATAAAAGAATATGTATTTATAACTCTTGGTATGATAATGGTAGCAGCAGGTTTATATTTCTTTCTTATGCCCCAGAAATTAGCTGTAGGTGGAGCTAATGGACTTGCGATTGTTATTAATCATTGGATTCCAATTTTATCAATAGGAGCTATTATGATAATCATTAACATAGTTTTATTTATAATTGGTTTTCTTATTGTGGGAACCAGCTTTGGATTTAAGACTATTTATGCAAGTCTGGGGACTTCTATAACCATTTCTTTATTTGAGAGAGTTATACCTATACAACAGCCTTTAGTAGAAGACATTATAATACAGCTAATTTTTGGAGTTTTTATATCGGCAATAGGTATGGGGATTGTATTTAATCAAAATGCATCAACAGGTGGAACTGATATAATAGCAAAGATAATAAATAAGTTCTTTGGGATAGAGCTTGGCAAAGGAGTGCTTATATCAGACTTCATTATAATAATAATGGCTGGATTTGCATTCGGGCCTGAGTTGGGAATGTATTCTCTATTGGGAATTATATTAAATGGTGTAGTAATAGATTGGACTATCGAGGGTATAAGTTTGTGCAAAGAAGTCAATATAGTGAGTGAATATAGTAATGATATTAAAGAATATATAGTAAATGATTTGGAAAGAGGGGCGACTATATATAATGCTAAAGGAGCTTATACAGGAGAGAAAAAGAATGTAGTAGTAACAGTTATAGATAGAAGAGATTTTATTAAATTGAAAAGTTATATTAAAGGCATAGATAAAGATGCATTTATTACAGTAAGTAATGTTTATGAAGTATTAGGTGATGGATTTAAAAACATAGAAGAATAAGATTAATAGAAAGGTTGATTTCACTAAAGAAATGAACCTTTTCTATAACGAATAAGAAAATTCTACTTTTTTTGTCTTTTTCATTTTAGAACTTGACCTATTTGAGTTTTAAGCAGATTGTCGAACATTTTGATTTCGTACAAGTCGCTTATGCAGTGACCAAAAAGTTTTCCTTAAAATTCTCCTTTAGAAGCCTTTTTTTATTAAGAAGTTTTTTGTATTTTACGAGAACTTTGGTATAATGAATTTGATAGAAAAATAATAGGGGTGTATAAATGAATAAGCAAGGTAAAGATTTTATTTTAGGTTTAATGTTAATAATATTTTTAATTTTAGGTTTTATGGTTAATGGTAGCAGTGAGGGTATTCTATTTGATGTGGATATAATGAAGTACATACATAATAATACCAATCCAAGAATATTATCATTTATGAAATTTATATCCTTTATAGGATCTGTAAATTTTTTATTGCCAGTTACTGCTATGGGGATATCATATACGTTAATCAAAAAGAAATATTACATATCTAAATTATTGTTGTTATCAACTCTGGGATCATATTTATTAAATTATTTATTAAAGCAATTCTTCCAAAGAACGAGGCCATTAGAGTTTTTTTTGGTGAATCAAGGGGGATTAAGTTTTCCTAGCGGACATTCTATGGTAACAATGACCCTTTATTCTACAATAGCATTTTTATTGGCGAAAAAAGTAGATAATGATAGGAAGAAAAAGCTAATCCATATTATATCTTTTGTCATGATATGTCTAATGGGAATTAGTAGGATTTATTTAGGAGTCCATTGGCCAACAGATGTAATAGGTGGATATTTGATAGGGTATATATTTTATTGTATAAGTATTAAGTTAATTAAAGAATAAAAATAAATATGCCACTTAAAAGATTTATATATAGATTATTGACAAAGGATATATCTCTATATATAATAAATATAAATAAAATTACTCTTAATGTAAAAGTTAAGAGGTTTTTTATACGAAAAATTAAATGCAAATGATTTGCGTTGGCATTTAAGTGGTAAATAAAATAAGATTAGAAGCGAGGAGGAGTATATGGTGAAGGGAAAAAGGATTTGGAAGACATTTATAATTTCTCTTGTAATATTATTGATGTCAGGTTGCAGTAAAAACACAGATCATGAAGAAATAAATAGTGGTAGACTAAAAATTATAACGACTTTGTTTCCTCAATATGATTTTGTAAAGGAAATTGGCAAAGACAAGGTTGATGTAAATTTATTACTTCCACCAGGAGTAGAATCGCATTCATATGAACCCACTCCTAAAGATATGGTAGATATTAAGAATGCGGATATATTTATTTATACTGGTGAGTATATGGAACCTTGGGCGAAAAAAATAGCAGATAATATTGAAGGCTATAATTTAATAATAACTGATGCTAGTGAAGGTGTAGAACTACTTGAAGGACATGGGCATGAAGAAGATGAGCATGAGGGTCATGAGAATGAAGAAGATGAGAATGAAGACCATGCTCATGATCACAGTGATAAGGATCCTCATATATGGCTAGATCCTATATATGCACAAAAAATGATAGATAACATAACCGTAGCTCTTACAAAAGCAGATAAAGAGAATAAGGAATTTTATATAAAAAATGCAGAAGAATATAAAAAACAATTAGACTTACTAGACAAAGAAATTGCAGAAGCTTTAGAGAAGGTAAATTCAAAAAAGGTTATCTATGGTGGGCATTCTGCATTTAGTTATTTTGCTAGGAGGTATAATCTAGAGTTTATTACACCATACAATGGATTTTCTCCTAATGCAGAGCCAACACCTAAAATGATTATTGAATTAATTAAAAATATTGAAGATGCAGGGGTAAAATCAATATTCTATGAAGAATTAATTGATCCTAAGGTAGCTAAAATAATATCGTCAGAAACGGGAGCTAAAATGATTTTATTGCATGGTGCACATAATTTATCTAAGGAAGAGATAGAGTCAGATGTAAGATATATCGATATTATGAAAGGAAATTTAGAAAGATTAAAAGAAGGACTTGGCTATGAAGAATGAGATATTATCAGTAAAAAATTTAACTCTAAAATATGGAAGGCATGAAGCAGTAAAAGATATTAGCTTCAGCCTATATAAAGGAGATTATCTAGGAATTATTGGACCTAATGGTTCGGGCAAAACCACATTATTAAATGCAATTTTAGGATTAATAGAGTGTACAGATGGCAGAATAAATTTTCATGGGGAAGCTAGATTAGGCTATCTTCCGCAAAAATCTATTTCAAGTGATAAGTTTTTTCCAGCAAAAGTAAAGGAGATAGTTGCAACAGGATTATTATCACAAAAAGGAATATTTAAATTCTATACAGAGGAAGATTATATTAAAGTAAATACTATTCTCAAGAAACTGGATATATACGATTTAAGATATAAAAAAATAAGTGATTTATCCGGAGGACAGCAGCAAAGAGTATTTTTGGCACGGGCTATGGTATCTTCACCTAATATATTAATACTAGATGAGCCCACTAACTATTTAGATACTAAAATGAGAGATGAGCTTTATAGAATTCTCAAAGAATTAAATAAAGAGGATAATGTAACTGTAATAGTAGTATCTCATGATTTGAAAACTCTAGGAAATTATATAAATAAGGTTTTATATCTTGAAACAGAGCTTATTTTTTATGGCGCATATAAATCCTTCCTCCATTCAAAGGAAATAGGAAGATACTCAAATCCTATCAATATAGATCAAATAGATGGAGGGATATAATTGGGAAATATAATTTATATAATAGGAGAGATATTAAAATATGATTTTATGATGAAGGCAATTGTTGCGGGAAGTTTAATAGCGATTTCTTCATCATTTCTAGGGATATTTCTTGTACTAAAGAAATATTCTATGATTGGTGATGGATTAGCCCATGTAAGTTTTGCAACAGTGGCTATGGCCTTATTATTAAATCAGTCACCTATATTAATGTCCATACCAATAGTTGCTGTAGCCTCAATAATAATATTGAAACTAACTGAGACAAATAACATAGATGGGGATGCATCTATAGGTCTTATATCATCTTTTTCAGTGGCTTTAGGAGTGCTAATTTCTTCCTTGTCAAATGGATTTAATGTTGATTTGTTTAGTTATCTTTTTGGAAGTATTTTAGTAATCAGCAATTTTGAACTAATACTTTCTGTAATCTTATCCATAATTATTTTATTATTAATTATTCTATTTTATAATAGTTTATTTGCAATTACCTATGATGAAAATTTTGCTATGACAATGGGGATAAATGTCAAACAATTAAATTATCTAATATCAATTTTAATATCCATAACGGTAGTTCTTGGCATCCGAGTAGTTGGTACGATGTTAATCTCAAGTATGATTATTTTTCCAACAGTAACAGCATTACAATTATCTACTAGTTTTAAAAATACTATAATTATATCTATAATAGTATCAGTTTTATCAGTACTATTAGGGATACTTATTTCATTTATCTATGACCTTCCAACAGGAGCTACAATAGTTATTGTAAATGCCATTTGCTTTGTGATATCTTTAATTATAGGGAAGATAAAATAAAATTGAGATAATTAAAAGGAGATAGCAAATTGAGAAGAATAGATAATAAGGAAATATTTAGTAAACATGGAATAAAGAATACGAAACAGAGAAATGTAATTTTAAATATATTGAAGAATACAGATTCACCTATTACTGCGGAAGAAATATTTATAAGAAGTCAAGATTCAAATGTAAATATGAATTTTTCAACGGTATATAGGATATTAAATACCTTTGTTTTAAAGGATATAGCTATAAAGACTAGTATTGGAGAAGATGATAAAAATCTATATGAGCTAAATATGGAAGAACACAGTCACTATCTAATTTGCTTATCATGTAAAAAAATGATAAAGATAGGACACTGTCCCTTAGAGGAATATGAAAGTCAAATACAACGAAATACTAAGTTTCGTATAATAGGCCATAAGTTAGAAATACATGGTTATTGCCCTGAATGTATAGAGGAGGATATGCATGAAAATAAAAATTGATATTATATCAGGATTTTTGGGTGCAGGCAAAACTACTTTAATAAAAGAGATGATTAGTCAAAAACTTTATAATGAAAAAGTAGTAATTATAGAAAACGAATTTGGAGAAGTAGGTATAGACGGAGAGCTAATAAGAGAGTCTGGATTAGAAATTAAAGAAATAAATTCAGGATGTATATGTTGCTCTTTAACACAAGATTTCGAGAAATCTATTGAGGAAATAATTGAAAAAATCAATCCAGAGAGAATTATTATAGAGCCATCTGGAGTAGGGAAATTATCTGAAATAATTAAAGCTTGTAAGTCAGAAAGATTAGAAGATTTAATCCAAGTTAATATGTTGATAACAGTTGTTGATGTAGAAAGATTTTATTTATATATTTCGAATTTTGGAGAGTTTTTTGAAGATCAAATAAAAAATGCTAAGACTATTTTGCTTAGTAGAACTAATAATACTGGTAAAGAAGAAATAGAACTTGTAACTAGCCAAATACAGAAGATTAATAGTAGAGGAAATATAGTTTCAACACCTTGGCAAGAGCTTAAATTAAATACAATTATTTCATTGGCAGAGAAAAATACTATTAGTCCTATCAATAAAAAAGTAAAGAATATCAGAGTAGTAAAGGAAAAAGTAAAAAAATCGAATTCGCATAAAGTATTTCAATCTTGGGGGTTGGAAACTTCTAGGATTTTTACAAAAAATAAGATAGAGGATATTGTAAGAAAATTTGATATATCCAAAGAATATGGAAATATTTTAAGGGCGAAAGGAATTGTAGAAATCCAAGATAATAGGTGGATTCAGTTTAACTATGTTCCGGGAGATATTCAAATAACAGAAGTATCACCTAATTATAATGGAAAGGTTTCCATTATAGGAACTGGGCTTAATAAAAATAAATTAAATAAAATATTTCATGATATATAACAAGAGGACATGTTTATGAAAACAGGAATAGAAATAGTTACAGGATTTTTGAGTTCTGGGAAAACATCAATGATTAATATTATTTTAGGAGAGAATATAGATAAGGATAAAAAAATAGTTATAATACAATGTGAAATGGGACAAAAAGAAATAAATGAAAAAGAAATAAATGAAAATATAATCATTGAAAAAATTCCAAAGGGTAATTCCTTAGAAGAAATGTATATAAAGCAAATAGTCGATAAATATTCTCCAGATAAGATTATTATTGAGCAAAATGGGATGGAAACAATTGAAGAATTATTAAATCAATTAGATACTAAAAGTATGAGAAAATACACAATAATTGAAAGGATTATAAATATTATTGATTGCAAGCAGTTTAATATGCTAATGGGAATACTAGGAAATAATCTTATAAATAAGATATCCTATAGTGATCTAATTATTTTAAATCATGTTGATGGCGTATCTGATGATGAGTTAGAGGACATCAATAAAAAAATTGGAAGTATAAATAAATCAGGTTTAGTTATAGAAATTAATGAACATGAAAAATTTCTAGATTATACTAAAAATAAAGAAACAAATAAAATATGGAAAGGGACGATTTATGATAAGTTATCAATACTCTTTTTAATAGTTGCATCAATTTATTTATCTATAAACCTTTTAATATCAATTGATTTTAGCAAATTTAACATAGACTTTTCTAATATATATATTTTAAATACAATTTTTATAAGCATATTGATGGAATCATTCCCATTTTTAATTCTTGGAGTATTTATATCATCTATTATCCAGATATTTGTAACAAGAGATATGATAGTTAAGTATTTTCCTAAAAATAAAATAATATCATTTCTAGTAGCCATTGTGGGAGGGTTATTTTTTCCAGTTTGTGACTGTGCTATAGTGCCTGTTGTATCTAGATTAGTAAAAAAAGGAGTTCCATTATATGCAGCAGTAACTTTTATGTTAGCGGCTCCCATTGTAAATCCAATAGTTATAGTCTCTACATATTATGCATTCCCTGGGCAGCCACAAATCATGATATTTAGATTAATAATAGGTATCATAGTTGCAATAATTACTGGTATTTTATTTCTGATTTTTCCTGAGGAGGAAATGACTGTTAAAAGCCATGAATTAGACAATCTTTGCAATTGTATTTATTGTAATAATATAAATAATGGAGATATTAAAGGAAAAATAAGTACAATATTCAAACATGCAGGTGAAGAATTTTTCGATGTTGGAAAGTTCTTGATAATAGGTGCATTATTGACAAGCTTTTTTCAAGTCATAATTCCTAAGGATATTATTTTAAAACTGGGAGGAGATAGTGTAACGGCTATTCTACTTATGATGTCCATAGGATTTCTTTTTTCCTTATGTTCATCATCAGATGCTTTTATTGCCAGAAGTTTCCTAAATCAGTTTTCACTAAGCAGTATAATGGGATTTATGATTCTAGGACCTATGATAGATATTAAGAATTTAATTATGTTATCAGATATTTTTAGTAAAAGGTTTATTATCAAACTGACTTTTATTGTATTTAATGTAACATTTTCAGCTATTTGTTTTTTTACTATATTATATTTAGGGTGATTAAATATGAAGCTAAGAAGATTCCATAGAATAAATATAGATATTTTTTTGAGATTAGTCTTTTTATTAGGTTTTACTGTATTTTATCTTATGACAATTAAAAAGAATACAGTGACTAACTATGTTCATCCTCGCATAATACCATATATTGGTTTTGCTATAATCAGTTTTATATTTATAATGCTATTTATGGTAAAGGAGCTTTTTAAAGCCAGGAGAAAGAATACTAAAATAGGGAGATATATTATTTTTTTATTTCCTGTACTGACAGCATTTATATTTCCGCCTAAGACAATGATTTCTGAAAGTGCGAAATTAAATAAAATTACTTCAAAGAATATAGTAGAGTCAAAAACAGATAGTGAAAAAGAAACCGAAGGGAGTATTTCATCAGAAATATTTGATATATATAGTGATATACTCGATGATGAGGGAAATACTCTTTCTTTAGAAGATGGTAGAATTATTCTTGATGAAGATAATTTTATAAAATGGATTGATGAAATATATATAAATGTAGATAAATATGAAGGGAAAACTATCGAATTAACTGGATTTGTCTTTAGAAATAATGAATTCAAGCAAAATGAATTTGTAATGGGAAGGCTTATGATGGTATGCTGTGCAGCTGATACTCAGGTTATAGGCTTTTTATGTAATTATGATAAGGCATCTGAATTAGAAGAAGGTTCTTGGAATAAGATTAGTGGAATTTTAAAAAGCATAGAGGATAATGAAGAGAAAATACCTCTAATTGAAATTGAGAGTATAGAAGAAGCAAATAGACCAGAGAATGAATTTATATATCCTTATTAATAAAGTTTAACATTATAAAAAAATATATAATATAAAAATATGCTGGTTTCTGTAGAAACCAGCATATTTTTATATCTTTAATGTTTATCTTCACCTCCATGTTATTTTTTGCATATTCTAAAGTACCAAAGAATATGGGAGGGATTTTATGGACATTCAATTAAATGCTCTACATTATGTATATCTTCTATTTACTCTTTTAATATTAGGGGTAATGATTAAAAAGAGAGATACTTCTTTAGTATGTATTTTAGGAGTATTTATACTAGGAATCATTGCTACTTCTTCATTATCTCAAGCAATAATGGGAGTTTTCAATTCTTTCATCTATGCCATAGTGGAACTAATGGGAACAATCCTTATTATTTCAGTAATAGTAGGGATGAGTACGATTCTAACCAAAACAGGAATAAACGAAATAATGGTCTCACCTTTTACAAAATTAATCAAGAATCCTACATTAGCTTATTGGGTAATAGGATTACTTATGATGATAATATCTTGGTTTTTTTGGCCATCTCCAGCTGTAGCTTTAATAGGAGCAGTTATGTTACCAGTGGCAGTTAGTGCTGGATTACCAGCTTTAGCTGTGGCTATGACAATGAATTTATTTGGGCATGGAATAGCATTATCGGGAGATTTTATTATTCAAGGAGCACCAAAGCTTACAGCAGATGCAGCAGGTATTCCAGTATCACAAGTGATTTCTGCAAGTATTCCATTAGTAATTGTTATGGGCGTAGTTACTACAATTACGGCATTTATATTTTTAAAGAGAGATTTGAAAAGTGGAAAAATAAAAACAGAAGAAAAAGTCAATAGATTTAAGAATAAAGAAGAGGAAGATATCTTAAAAAACATACTAACAATGAAGACCAAGAAAACTTTGGCGGTTGTAACTCCCATGTTATTCGGCATAGATGTTATAATTATGTTTGTAGCCAATTTACAGGGTGGAGATGCCACAGCTTTAATAGGCGGAACTGCTATATTTATACTTGTATTAGTTTCACTGTTGGTTCATAAAGGAAAAGCTTTAGAAGAGATAACAAAATATTTAGTATCAGGATTTAAATTTGGATTTGAAATATTTGGTCCGGTAATACCAATAGCAGCTTTTTTTTACTTAGGAGATGATGGGTTTTTAAAAGTTATTGGTGAATTCTTACCTGAAGGCTCTCAAGGATTAGTAAATGATTTAGGTATCGCCTTAGCTAATATTGTACCATTAAATGCTGGAGTAGGAGCAGTGACCATTACATCAGTAGGGGCAATAACAGGCTTAGATGGCTCAGGTTTTTCTGGTATATCTTTAGCAGGTTCTGTGGCTAGATTATTTGGAGCCGCAATAGGGAAAGGTGTAGCTACTCTTACGGCCCTAGGTCAAATTGCAGCAATATGGGTAGGAGGAGGAACACTAATACCTTGGGCAGTTATTCCAGCAGCAGCCATTTGTGGAGTAGATCCTTTTGAATTAACGAGAAGAAACTTTAAACCAGTAGTTATTGGATTGACTATAACTACCATAGTAGCAATGTTCATTATGTAGATAAACCATTGGATAATATAACAATTTTAATGTTATTCATTACAAGATTTAATATAAAAAGGCTTCCATTAAAGTACTAATAATTTAAGGAAGCCTTTTCCCTATTTTAATAAAAAATACATGCAATATAAAATTGTATGATATAATAATATCAATATACAGAATAGTTCGGCAAAATATAGGCATAAAAATAATAATAAATTATTAAGAAGGGGGAGATGTAAAATGAGTAGGCTTAGTATAATTACGCGAAATCAGGCACAGCAAACCATTTATTTGATTAAAAATGAAAATCCTAATCCTGATGCATTTAAGGAAGTAAGAGGAAGAAAAGGATGGAAAGAAGCAAGCTTTGACCAAAACTTAGGGTTGCTGTTGCCAGTGGATTGGGAAATGCAAGAAAGCTAATAGAGGCTATTAGAGTGGGAACTGCTGAATATGACTTTGTTGAGATTAGACCTGTCCTATAGGCTGCGCTAGTGGAAGAGGACAGCTAGAGGATGGTAAGGAATTGGCTGGTGAAAGAGCTGAAATACTATATGGTTTAGATAAAGTAAATAATCTTCGCTTCTCCCATGAAAATCCATCAGTCATTAAATGTTATGAGGAATACTTAGGGAAACCATTATCAAATAGATCACACAAACTACTTCATACTAATCAAAAAGATTGGTAAAATATAAATTAAGACCTCTAAGTATGGGTAACTATACTTAGAGGTTTTATCAACAATAAAGTCAGACTAAAAAATATAAGGAGCATGAGAAAGATGAAAAAAACATTGTTATTGTATTTATTCTTAATTATTGTAATACTAGGTTTTACAGGCTGTAACAAATTAGATACTTTGCAAAAAGAGCCTAAGATTATTAAATTTAGTTATCAAGATGGGACACCTGCTTTAACAGCTGCTAAGTTGGCTAAAGAAAATCCAATTATTGATGAGAATATAACTATTGAATATGAAATGGAAAAATCTCCAGATTTACTAGTCACAAAGATATTAAAAGGGGAAGCAGATATTGCCATAGTTCCATCGAATCTAGCAGCTCAGGCATTTAATAAGGAACTGCCATATAAAATAGTAGGTACATCTGTATGGGGTTCACTCTATCTAGCTAGTACAGAAGATATAAAGGATTTTGAGGAATTAAAAGATAAGGAAATTTATACCTTTGGAAAGGGACTCACTCCAGATATAGTCCTTAGATATGTTTTATCTAAAAATGGAATTGTTCCAGATAAGAATGTGAAGATTACATATTTAAATGCTGCTTCAGAGGTTGGTCCTATATTCATCAGTGGAAAATCTAATCTAGCCGTTTTAGCAGAACCTTTGTTAACTACTGTGACGATGAAGAAACAGGATACTAAAGTGATTTTTGACCTTAACCAAGAATGGGCTAATGCAACAGGAGTGACTAAAGGCTATCCTCAAGCTAGCTTAATAATTAAAGAAGACTTAATAAAGAATAATATAGAATTTGTGAAAGAATTTATTGATATATATGAGGAAAGTAGGAAATGGGCAAAGGAAAATGGAGAAGAATTAGGAAAATATGCAGAAGAATTGGGAATTAGTGTAGCAAAGGAGACAATAGAGAAAGGGATAATATGGACTAATATAGAATCCTTTGATATAAGAGATGGTAAAGAAGAATATAATGCCTATTATGGAGCAATATTAGATTTTGCACCGGATTTTATAGGAGGAAAAATGCCTGATGAAAAAATTTATTTTGAAAGATAGGAAATTATCTATCATTTCAAAAATCTTAATAATAATTATATGGATATTGCTATCAATATTTATAGACAATGAAGTGATATTTCCTACAATAAAGAGTACTTTTAGTAGTCTTGTAGATATAGCCACAAATTCAAATTTTTTAATTATTATTGGCTATTCTCTCCTAAGAAGTTTGATTGGATTTATGATATCATTGTTTTTAGCCATGGTGATAGGAATTTTTTCTAGTATCTCTAAGACCATATATTATCTAATGGTTCCTATAATAAACTTTTTAAGTTCAGTACCAACTATGGCGATTATTATATTGGCTCTCATATGGTTGGATAATGAGATGGTACCGATTTTTGTAGGATTTATTATGGTATTTCCTATATTATATGAAACGGTTTTAAATGGAATATTAAACGTGGATAAAAAAATTATAGCCATGGCAAAAATATACAAGGTAGATAAGACTACTATTATAAAGAATATCTACATACCAAGTATCTTGCTAAGTTTAAATAATATTATATCTTCTGCATTGGGGATTAATCTAAAGATGGTAATTGCAGGAGAAGTATTGTCACAGCCTAAATATGCCATAGGGAGTAATCTGCAATTACAGAAGATGTACTTGAATACTTCAGGAGTTTTTGCTTGGATAATAGTAATTCTTCTTATTTCTAAAATATTTGAATATATGCTGGAAGGGATAAAAAATTTATGTATCAAGTCAAGAATATAATAAAAAATTATAATGATTTAAAGGTATTAGAGGATATTAGCATTGATTTTCCCAAAAATAAGACTACCTGTATTTTAGGACCATCGGGATGTGGAAAAACCACTCTTTTAAATATAATATCAGGAATAATAAAAGAGTATTCAGGAGAGATAATAGGATTTGAAGATGATATATCCTTTGTTTTTCAAGAGGACAGGCTTATTCCATGGAATAATGTAAGTTCTAATATAGAATTTGTTTTGAAAAATAAAATGAATAAAGAGAAAATAGAGACTACTATGGAAAGGTATTTAAAATTAGTCAATTTAGAGGAATACAGATATTATTATCCCAAGGACCTTAGCGGTGGAATGCGACAAAAGATAAGTATATTGAGGGCTTTTGCTTATCCATCGAACTTACTTATAATGGACGAGCCTTTTAAATCCTTAGATATCAATAGTAAGCAAGTATTAATAGATTTTTTTAAGGAACTGAGAATAATGGAAAATAGAACCTGTATAATAGTAACCCATGATATAGAAGAGGCTTTAACCTTAGGAGATAAAATTGTAATATTAACGGAAAAACCTACTAGGGTAAAGAAGATAATGGAGTTAAATGGAAGTCAAGAAAACAGGATTAAGTTAAGGGAAATAATAGAAAAGGAGTTAATGATGTAATAATCAACTTAGAATACCTACTTTATTTAAGATATAATAGGATATACGCATTAAGAGGAGATGTCAATAGATTTTGCTATATATAAGAAAATAGAAAAGTTCTAGAGGTGATACTATGAAAACAGAAATGAAAAGAATTTTAAAAATAGTCTTGGGAATTTTAATCATAATACTGCCTTATATTTATGCAAATGGAGATATAAAGGGATATAAATTTATAAGCCCTATGTATGAAGTTTATTTTATATCCAAAGTAATATGTGCTATAGCAGGTATTCATATGATAAGCAAAGAAATTTAATTTTGAAATGTTCTTAGCTTTAATAGTTAAAGGGTAGGTTTTTAGCGAAGACTAAAAACCTACCTACCTATTTTACCTATCCTAATACATCCATACTTTTTTCTTCAATGAACTGATTAGTATATAGATTATAATAATAACCCTTCTTCTTAATCAATTCCTTATGATTTCCTGCTTCTTCAATTTTTCCATTTCTTATAACTAAAATCCTATCTGCATTTCTTATGGTAGATAATCTGTGAGCTATAACAAAGGATGTTCTTCCATCTAGTACTTTGTGAATAGCATCTTGAATAATCTTTTCAGTTTCCGTATCTATAGATGAAGTAGCCTCATCTAGTACAAATAGTCGTGGATTACGAACCACAGCTCTTGCAAAGGATATAAGCTGTTTTTGTCCAGTAGAAAGTAGACCTCCACCTTCACCTACCTCAGTATCATACCCTTTTTCAGTATCCATAATAAAGCTATGGGCATCAACTAATTTGCTTGCAGCTATAATTTCTTCATCTGTAGCATTTAGATTACCATATTTAATATTTTCCTTTATAGTACCACTGAATAGATGAGGAGCTTGTAGTACATATCCAAGATTTTCATGTATCCAGTTTTGTGGCATATCTTTATAATTTATACCATCGATTAAAATCTCACCGGATGTAGGTTCATAAAATCTACAAAATAGATTTACTATAGTTGATTTTCCTGAGCCAGTTTCACCAACTAAGGCTATAGTCTCACCTGACTTAACCTTTAAGTTAAAATTATCAAGTATAGTTTCTCCAGTTTTATAAGAAAAGGATACATTTTTAAATTCAATAGCTCCCTTAATCTCAGGCCAAAGTTCTCTTTTAGGATTTAACAAGTCTCCATATTTTTCTTTTACCTCACCACTATCTATTATAGCAGGTACTTCATTCAATAAAGAGAAGACTCTTTCAGCAGAAGCTTGAGCTGCCTGTAGTTCTGCAAATATTACAGCTATCTGACGTACTGGCTCATAAAATTGAGCTGTATAAGATATAAAGGCTACCAAGGTTCCATAAGAAATAGCACCCAATAAAACTCCTTTACCACCATAATTTAAAGCTAAAGCAGTACCTATACTACCTAGAGTAAGTATAATAGGTAGATAAACAGAGGAAATTACAGTAGCTCTTATGGATTTATCTCTCATAGATGTGGTTATCTCAGAAAATTCCTGAAGATTAATATCTTCTCTAACTAATGTTTTTGTAGTTTTAGCCCCCTGAATATCCTCATTATAGGCAGCTGTAATCTTGGAGTTTATCTTTCTCACATCTCTTTGAGCCTTTAGTATTTTCTTTTGAAAATAAAAACTGATAACTGCTAATATCGGTATTACAGATAATGTAATTAAAGCTAATTTAAAGTTTAATTTAATCATTGCAATGGTTACAGCAGTCATCATGGAGAAACCCCATGCAAGGTCTACCAATGACCAAGATATGGTCTCTGATAGCCTACCTATATCAGAGGTCATTCTTGCCATTAACCATCCAACAGCCTTATCATCATAATAGGATAGAGGTAAAAGCTGAAGCTTTTCAAATCCTATCCTTCTAATATCATAAGCCATTTTTGTTTCTAGTTTTCCAGCTAGAGATATGAATAGATAAACCGTAAGAGATAATGCAATTACTGCAGAAAAATAAACAAAACCAAATTTTTCTATTCCAGCTAAAGTGTTTTTTTCTATAAAATTATCTATAGCATATTTCGTCATTAGAGGAAAAACAGAATCCAATATCCCAAGGCATATCATCATCAAAGCCAATATTCCAAACTCAAGTTTATATGGCTTTAAATATTTAAAGAAATCTTTCCATATATTAATCTGTATCTTATCTTGATTATTATTTTCTTGTGTCAAATTAACACCCCCTATGCATTTATTACTTCATCATCTAATGAATTTTGTATGGTATATACTCGTCTATATAGCCCTTCCTCATTAATCAAATCATTATGAGTGCCTCTTTGGATGATTTTTCCCTTATCTATTACCAGTATCATATCTGCTTCAGCTACAGTTGAAATTCTATGGGATATGATAATAGTAGTAGCTCTATTTTTTCTACTGCCTAAAGCCTTTCTAATGGAAATATCCGTCTCAGTATCTACTGCAGATAATGAGTCATCAAATATAACAATTGGACAGTCATTAATAATAGTTCTTGCAATTGCCATTCTTTGCTTTTGACCCCCAGATAGTGAAACACCACGTTCTCCTACGATAGTTTCATAGCCAGATTCAAAGGATTTTATATCTTCATGGATGGAAGCAGTTTTCGCAGCCATAATTACTTTTTCATCTTTTAAAGATGGATTAGCTAGCCTAATATTCTCTCTTATATTTTTAGCATAAAGGAAAGGCTCCTGTAGTACTAATCCAACATTTTTTCTAATCCAAGATTTATCTATAGTATTTAGCTCAATACCATCAATTTTTATATATCCATTATTATACTCATATAGTCTTGGTAGTAAATGTACCAAAGAAGATTTACCAGATCCTGTAGGTCCTATTAAAGCAATGGTTTCACCAGCTTTAACATTAAATGAAAGATCTGATAAAACTGGTTTATTCTCCTCATACTCAAAATAAACATTTTTAAATTCTATATTACCTCTGATATTAGGTTTATGATTGCTTTCATCTAATATCTCTATAGGCTCTGCAAATATTTCATCAATTCTTTTTAATGATACAAATGCCTTCCCCATATCTGTTAGGGTTCTACCCATTTGTCTAACTGGCCAGATTATCATATTAATATAACTAACGAAAGCTACAAAAGACCCAAGTGACAATTCACCTTCATATGCAAGGTAGCTACCAACTATAATAACAAATCCAACCTGGGACATACTAAGTAAATCAGATAATCCCCAATAAGCTGATAAGTTTTTTATTAGCTTATAAGTTAAATCCTTATATTCTAAATTTTTCTCATCGAATTTATCAACTTCGTATTTTTGTCTAGAGAAGGCTTTAACAACTCTTACTCCTGTCAAATTTTCTTGAAGAGTAGTAGTCATTCTAGCCTCTGCCTCATCAGAGGCCTCAAAGGCCTTTTTAACCTTAGTAAAAAATATAAATGAGAACAAAAATGTTATAGGTAATACTATTATAGATATCATAGCCATCTTAATGTTCATGGTGAACATTACATAAAGTATGAAAATCAACATAAACATTGATCCTACAACCTCTACAAGTTGTATAGATAAAAATCTTTTTATTGTATCTACATCAGATGTACATTTTTGTATAAGCTCTCCAGTTTCTGATTTAACATGATATTCATAAGGTAGTCTCTGTATATGATCATAGAGTTTATCCCTTATTTTTTTAGTAGTATTTTCTGCTGATTTACTAGCTAAAGTGTTTTTTAAATATAGAAATATTCCTCTCGAAATAGCTACAGAAATAAGTAAAAGTCCTATAATCCATAGTTTTTCTTTTAAAAATTCTTTTCCACCTAAGAAATCAACAATTTTCTGAATGGTTGAAGAGTTAATTACTTCATCACCAATTATGCTATCAATTGTGGTTCTCAAGATAAGAGGGGTGGCAGTAGTAAGTATTTGTGATATAAGAATAGATATCATTCCAAATAAATAAATAATCCTGTACCCTTCCATAAAGTTTAGTAGTTTTTTAAAATTTTTCATTATCTCCCTCCTTAATAAAAAAACCATAGGTATGCACCTATGGTAAATTATTTTTATATTGAGACACGGATATCCTAAATAGGATATTACAAGAATATAAAAAAACCATAGGTGAACACACCTATGGTATCAAATTCAGTAGCAAAAAATTAGTTCTTGTACCTAGGTCGTGTTGTTAAAATTATTAAGTTTTCCTTATTGTTAATTGTAAAATTCATTCTGATCATCTTCACGACCTCCTTTCATATTTTTGCCAATAATTTAATTATATATGAAAATTTGGAAAAATCAAGCTTTATTTTATAAAAATTATAAAATAAAACAAAAGAATGTTTCTTCAAAATAAAAGAAGCATTCTTTTGAAAATTATTTATTAATATACTTAGAAAACCAAGATTTTCCCTTTGGGTTTATAATCTTATGAAAATCATCTATAGGAACATCTTCATCTTCACACGATTTTTTTATATCATATTCTAATTCACAAGGTATCTTTGCAGCTGTTCCACAGCTTGAGCTGACTTGTCTAGGCACAGGCATCAGCTTTACAGGAATACCTTTATCATTCATAAATTTCTCAAAAATTAATGCATGTTGGGTAACATGAAATGTAACTACACAGTAAAAGTCTTCCATCAAATCACCTATTTTTTAATATGAATTGTATATTCTCCATTTTTTTCCTCTACATTTACATTATACCCTTTTCCAGTAACAAATCTAGTAATATTTTCAACTGCTACATGGGTATCAACTAAAACCTGCAATGTTATATTAGGATTAATATCAATTTCATTTTTAGTCATAATAACAGGTTCAGGACAGGACCTACCTCTAGCATCAATAATATTAGCCATTGATTTTTACCTCCTTAGACTGAGATTTGACTTTTTTACTATTTATTACAACACTATAAGCTAAGAAAAATACAAATATTATACCGATAATAACAGCAAGCTTGCCATTAGCCGTAGCACCCTTAGCGCTGGATGCTAAACCAAAGTTATGAGCAAATGCAGCACCAACTACAAGCCCTAATACTGTAACACCAGCATCGCCATCTCCCTGACTGGCTAAGACAGTTTGTCTAATTGGGCAGCCTCCAAGTAAAACTGAGCAAAGACCTACAAGAGTCATACCTAAGAAATTCCAAAGATGATTTGTATGAGCCACCGGTTGACCTTCAAAACCTAATTTAAAGCTACTGAAATTTAATATAAGATTACCAGCCAGATTAAATACAAAAATTCCAACTAATCCCCATAAGAAATGATAATCTTTAATTAGTATAGCATCTCTAAATCCACCAGCAGTACAGACTCTACTTCTTTGAAGAGCGATACCAACTATTGCACCTAAAACTAAGGATATAATAATAGGTGCTGCCATAGAACCGGGACCCTCTGTACTAAATAATATAAATGCAGGTTTAACAACTAAGAAAATAAGTAAAACAACAGCTATTATCGGGAAAATAAATCCTACAATTTTGGGTTGGTCTATACTTTTACCAAGGGTGTATCCCCTTTTAAGGAATTGTACACCTATGAAGATTCCTGCCACATATCCAAATAAACCTACCAGAGCATTTAAATCTCCATTTCCCAATCTTAGAAGCATTCTGAGTGGACAGCCTAAGAATACAAGAGCACCAATCATTAAAAAGAAGCCTAAAACAAATCTTATTAATGAAGAAGAACCACCTTTAACCTTAAAATCGCCTGTCATATAAGAAATAATAAAAGAACCGAATATTATGCCGATTATTTCAGGTCGTATATATTGCACTACTTCAGCCCTGTGCAGACCAAGGGCTCCAGCAATATCCCTCCAGAAACAAGCAATGCATATTCCCATATTACCAGGGTTTCCAAGCTTCATAAGAATAGCACCTATAAGTCCAATAATACCTCCATAGATAAACATTTTGCGTTTATCACCCATTTACAAAACCTCCTTTGAAAAATAATTATCAATCTTAACTAGATTATATAAAATTAGTTGGGGATATAAAAATAGAAGATATCTATAAATAATTTATATCTATAGATATCTTCTATACATAAATTGGATTATATGGAAATATATTCACATTCACTATTTTAATAAACATTCTTCTAGTAAGTCTATGTCGACAATTTTTAGCTTATTTTTATGGTAGTCAATTATACCGTCTTCTTTCATTTTCATCAATTCCCTCGACAAAGATGGACGAGGAATATTTAATAATTCTGCCATTTTTTTTCTACAGAATGGTAGTGTTAATAGCTTGTTTTTCTGCTTACTGTATTCAGTTAATATAATATTGGCAATTTTTTTTCTAACAGTATCATAAGAAAGATTTGTTATTCTATCATTTAGCATTAAAATTCTATTAGATAAAACTGACACAAAGTTATTTAATACTCTATCATCGGACCTCATTAGTTTAATTATATCATCTTTGTTTATATACATTATTTCAGTATTGCTAGAGGAAATTATAGTAGCTGGATACTTATGACTTCCAGAAAAAATAAGGGCTTCGCCGAATACATTCCCAGCTTCAAAATTATTAATTGTTACAATTTTTCCTGATGGGAAAGGTTTATGAATTTCTACAGTGCCAGACAATATTATACCTAGGCTGTTGCAATCATCTCCTTCTATTGCAATTACATCATCTTTTTGATAATTACTTATACTATATGAGACTACAGAGATTAAATCATTTATTTCATCCTTGTTTAAATTTCTAAATAATATTGACTTATTTAAACTATCTAGATATTTTTTCATAAGAACATCCTTTCTAAGTTTTGATACAAAGGCTACTTAATTTATAATATATACTAAAGGAAAATCCTAATAAAAACAAGGCTAATATTGATAAACAATATAAATAAAATTAATAATAAAATAATAGTCATAAATAAGTTTTTTTTTATAAATATTGGGTAAATAGGATAAAGATAAATGTATTTATTTTTGTATGAAACATTTTAAAAATTAAAATCATAATATTATAATCTTTAACTAATGATATAAACCATATAAACGACAAGATGTTTTGGGGAGGGTGCTGCATGACTTAATTGAGGTTCTTTGCTTATTTGTATTATAGAAAGTCTTTTATAAAATCAAAAAGGAGTTATTGCAATGAATAAAATTATGTTAATTAGTAAATTAAACCCCCAAGATTATACAGATGAGAAGAAGAAGATATTTTTTTTACTAGGTGGAATGAATATACCTACTATTGAAAACAAAATTATAGATATTTTACGTAAATCGGAGTTAGTGGGATTAAGTGATATAGTTTTAAAATATAATGGAATTGAATTAAATATAAATACACAGAAAATACCTAATATAGTTAAACTTCTATGTAAAGAGAATATTTCCATATACAGCATTTATCAATTTTATAATCCAGATTTATAGTATAGTAGCTCTCTGAGAATGCAGAGGGCTATAAAATATTTAAGAGGTGATGTAATGAAATATTTTGACAATATTAAAGGAAAGTTAGTATTAGCAATAATCGTTGTAATATTAATAGTAGGAATTGCTGGATATACAAAAATTTCAATGGATAGAAAGACTATTTTATTATCAAATAAGATTGAGGAAAAAGTTCTTAGACTAGTTGAATTATCTACTGTAAAATATAATTATACTAATATAGTGGAATATGAGGATAAAGTTCAATTAAGTGGTATAAGTGTACCTTTTACCAATAAAAAATTTATTGTAAAATATAGTGGATATATTAAAGCAGGTATAGATTTAAGCACTATAGAAGTCAATGTAAAAAATAAGGATGCAGTAGAAATAAAAATGGCTAAACCACAAATATTTGAAAATGTAATTCCAGAAGAAGAGGTTTATTTTTATGATGAGAAAGATTCCATATTTAATAAGCTAAGTTTTAAAGATTTATATGTAGTACTTATACAAGAAAAAGAGAAGATGAAAGAGGAGGTAATCCAAAAGGGAATACTAAATGATGCAGAGAAAAATGGCACTGATATTATTACTTCATTATTAGAAGGTATGGGCTTTAAAAATATTGTAATAACATTTAAATAATCAACAAGATTCACCCCTTAAACATTATGCAATTTTATAATATCAAAAATAAAATTATAAGTTTAATTTATGGAATTGCTGCATATTAATGTTAGGAAGGGGGGATATAATGAACAAGGATATTAAAATGTTTATTTTAATAATTTTATTAGTAACTGTTTTTTTAATTTTAGGAAACTATATACATAGATATTCAACTATGAAAAAGTTAACCTTAGAGGATGTCTATTTAAAAGATAAAGCAACGAATTATACTATATTAATTGAAGTAGATAAGAAACAACTTAAATTAGTAGATAGAGAAAACGAAAGTATAATAAAAACATACCCAATAGCAACAGGAAAACCAAGTTCACCAACTCCCTTAGGAACATTTAAAATTATAGAAAAAGGACAGTGGGGAGAAGGATTTGGTACTAGATGGATGGGACTCAATGTTCCCTGGGGTAAATATGGAATACATGGCACAAATAAACCAGGCTCTATTGGTGGGAATTTATCTGCTGGATGTATTCGTATGAGAAACAAAGATGTGGAAGAACTCTATTCTATGGTGAATCATAATACTATAGTTATCATAACAAATGGACTATATGGGAACTTTGGTCAAGGGTTTAGGGAACTAAAACCTGGAGATAGAGGTGCAGATGTTTTAGAAGTCCAGAAAAGGTTGGCACAAAGAGGATATTATGAAGGCAGTTTAGATGGAATCTATGGAGAGGGTATGAAAGCATCTTTGATAAGATATTTAAAGGATAATAATATGACTCCTACAGATAAAATAAACTATGGAGTATATAGTATTTTAGATATTATTTTAATGGAATAATATATTTATGATTAAATGGAAAATCTTAGGGTATCATAGAACAGTAAAGGAATATATAGAATTAAATAAATATGAATAATAAAACAACAGGAGGCATATTATGGCATCAGAAAAATTATTAAAAGCGTTAAACGATCAATTTAACTTTGAATTAGCATCTGGATATCATTACATGGGAATGGCGGCATATTGTTCTGATAGAAATATGAATGGATTTGCTCATTTCTTTATAGAGCAGGCTAAAGAAGAATACTCACATGCTATGAAATTCTATGGTTTTATCTATGATATGGATGGAAGAGTTATGACTCAAGCAATGGAAGAACCAAAAAATGAATATAATTCATTCTTAGAAGTTTTTGAAACAGCTCTTGCACATGAGAAATTAGTTACTTCAAAAATAAATAATTTATTAGGAATGGCGGAAGAAGAAAAATCATATCCGACTATTCAATTCTTACAATGGTTTGTTGAAGAACAACTAGAGGAAGAAAATAGTATGAAAGATATAATATTTAAATTAGAGGGGATTAAAGATAATTTCCATGGACTATATCTATTAGATAAAGAGTTAGGATCAAGATAATATAAAATATAAAAAGATAGGTCTTTATTGACCTATCTTTTTTAGAACTTACTACTTAGTAGTTCCAGTTCCACCCATAGTTTGTTGTGCCATTCTAACTAAGTTTTTAGTCATATATCCACCAACATAACCATTTTGTCTTGATGGTAAATTACCTTTATCCATTGAATCATAGTTTGCCATACCTAATTCAGAAGCTATTTCTAACTTCATTTGGTTAAGAGCTTGACGTGCTTGTGGAACAAGAATGTTGTTACTACTATTATTATTTGTAGTCATTTTTTATATCTCCTTTCAATCTTAATTTTGTAAAACTTTGGTGTAGTAGTATTATGTGTAGAAAATCATTTAATAATCATGTAATATTATGCAATATTGAACATGGTTTCCAATTTTTCCATAAACAGCTATTTTAAAAAAATAAGATTATTTTCCCTTTCACATAGACTTAAAAAGAAAATCCTTGTAGCTTTGGGGATTTTCTTTTTAAGTTTAAAAATTTGTAAATACATGATATAATAAGCTGTTCATACTTATAGAATAGGAGGAATAAAACTTGGAACAATTATTATTAGGTGTTAAAAGTCTTGAATTAAACCAAATATTTATGTTTATTATTGGCGGTATACTTATTTATCTGGCAATAAAAAAAGATTATGAGCCAATGTTGTTATTGCCTATAGGATTCGGAGCAATACTAACAAATTTACCTGTTGTTGCAGGTATCCCAGGTATAGCCAGTGATGAGGGGATTTTAGGAATACTTAAAAATGCAGGAATTTTAAATGAATTATTTCCAGCTTTAATTTTTATAGCAGTTGGGGCAATGATAGACTTTTCACCCTTACTTCAAATGCCATCCATGCTTTTCTTTGGCGCAGCTGCACAATTTGGAATATTTATGACCATAATATTTGCATCTTTTTTAGGATTTGATATAAAAGAAGCTGCATCCATAGGAATTATAGGAGCCGCTGATGGACCTACATCTATATTTGTAGCCACGAGATTTGCCAAGCATCTACTAGGGCCAATATCTGTAGCAGCTTATTCATATATGTCTTTGGTGCCTATGATTCAGCCTATTGTTATAAAAGCTTTGACTACAAAAGAAGAAAGAAAGATTAGAATGGAGTATAGGCAAGTTAACGTATCTAAGACTGTAAAGATAATATTCCCAATAGCAGTTACTATAATTGCGGGGATTATAGCACCTATATCTGTTACTTTAATAGGATTTTTGATGTTTGGAAATCTTATTAGAGAATCTGGTGTATTAGAGAGGTTATCCCAGTCAGCTCAAAATGAGCTAGCCAACTTAGTTACTTTGCTTTTAGGAATAACTATTGGATCTACTATGACAGCAGATGCATTTATTAACGTGGATACTTTAAAGATAATGGGACTTGGGTTAGTTGCATTTATATTTGATACAGCAGGTGGAGTATTATTTGCTAAGTTTTTAAATTTATTTGTGAAGAAAAAGTACAATCCTATGGTTGGAGCCGCTGGTATTTCAGCATTTCCAATGTCAGCTAGAGTAATACAAAAATTAGCTAAAGAAGCAGACCCAACAAACTTTGTTTTAATGCAAGCAGTATCTGCCAATGTAGCTGGGCAAATAGGTTCAATTATAGCAGGTAGTATTGTATTGATACTATTATCTTAGGAGGTACATTATGGACGTTATATTATTTAAACTATTAGCCTATGGAATGGGAACTACATTTTTTGTTTTAATATTATTTTATTTTGTCATAAGAATATTAGTAAAATCATTTCCCGAGAAATAGCCCCCTTTTTAGGGGTTTTTTTATGCCAAATAGGAAAGTTCTACTTTTATTTTTTAATTTCAAGAAAAGCCCCTAACGGGTCTTAGAAGCTTTTCTTAAAAATATCAACCTTTAAAAAAGAGGAAAATAATAGATAGCTCAATTAGGATATTTGATGTTGAGGACTGGAATGTTTTGGAGTATATGGAAATATATGGGGGATACGAAAAGATATGATTAAGGATATAATGGAGATAAACAATTAATACATTTAATAGAACTGTTTCGGAGGCTAAATAATTAGCTTCTTTTTTATTGTTTGTAACCATTTGTTTTTTTCTACGTAATATGTAATGAACAGATTTTTTTAGGAGGAGAGAAAATGGATAGAGAATATGAAGGCGAAGGAAGACCATGTTGTCCTGGCGCACTAGCAAGGGCCTGTGTCCCCTTTCAAATTATGAATCAAGTATTTAGTCCGAGAGAAGCATTGAAAAAGGGAACATTATTCCCAGAATTATATCAACCATATATTGTGGAAGAGCATAGAGAAGGTGGGTGCAGATGCTATGGATAGAACACAGATGGATTTTCTAATAGAGTTAATGGAAGTATCTTTTGTTCTAGTGGAGACAGCTTTATATTTAGATACTCATCCAAATGATGAAAAGGCTTTGAGACTTCACAACAATGCATCTCAAAGATATAGTGAATTAGAAACTATGTATCAAGCAAAATATGGTCCTTTAAGAAATACAGGTATGAGTAAATATCCTTGGGGCTATATTGATGGACCTTGGCCTTGGGAAATAAACTTTACTAATTTTTAAAGGAGGATAACTATGTGGGTATATGAAAAAAAATTGCAGTATCCAGTAAGAGTTGATACAACCAATCCAGCATTAGCTGCAATGATATTAGAACAGTTTGGAGGACCAGATGGTGAATTATCAGCAGGAATAAGATATTTAACTCAAAGATGGACTATGCCAACAAATGAAGGTAAGGCAATATTGACAGATATAGGTACAGAAGAATGCGTACCGACAGGTTATCAATAATAAAAGAAAACTACCTGGGCAATTTCAGGTAGAGCTCTAATTCAAATTCATCTATATTGTCGCCACTTCTATTTCCTCTTACTGTTTTTAAATATACGGCTTTTTCTAGTACTTCTTTGAGCAATTTATTTTTATCTGCAGGATCATCTAATGTCCAATAGACTTTTATAATATTTTCTATCTTAGGAGCTAATGCCTCCTCACGTAATTCTTTTTCTTCTTCTAAATTTATTTTTTTAAATAACTTATCTTTATCTTTTTTCAGAGTATCTATTTTTTTAGATACCAGATTAGACCTCTTCATAAATACTTCAGTAGAATATATACCTTGCTCAAGTAAATCATACATATTATTTAACTGATTATTAAGAGTTTCTAATTCAGCATCTAAATCCTGTATAGCTTTATTAATTATTTCATTCTCTAAATTATCTTTTTTCTTTGCTTGCTTTTTATATTTTATCTTATGTTGCTTTAACCATGTCTCTAATGAATCAAATAGTCTTTTTTCTACTAGATGAAGGTGAGAGCTAATATTAGCGCAAGTAGGACCATCACACATAAGGGTGTCAGGGTTTTTATTACTATAGGGCCTTCTCTTCATTTTTCTATCACACATTTTACATACTACTATTCCTGCAAGAGGGTTCATAATTTTATATCTAGTAGGTATTGGTAGAGAAGGATTTTCGGAAAGATATTCCTGAGCTAAATTAAAGATATCTTCATCTATAATAGGTTCATGAAGTCCATCTACTATAATCCAATCTTTTTCATTAGCACGAGGTCTTTCTTTTACTACTTGGCCATCTATCATTTTCTTTACCTCAGGTCTGCTATTCCATCTTATTTTGCCTATATACACAGGATTCGATAGTATTCCTCTGATTGTAGAAGTTGTCCAATCTCCACCTTTAGCAGTAGGTATTTTCATTTCATTTAATCTATTAGCTATAAGAGATACTCCAATTCTATTATTGCCAGTGTAAAGGTTATAGATTAATTCAACTATTTTAGCCTCCTTAGGATTAATTTCTAATGTATATCCTTTCTGCCCTTTTAATTTAACTCTTTCATAGCCATATGGAGCCACAGTGCCGAGATATTTACCTTCCTTGACTGATTGTATTCGTCCACGTTGTAAACGTCTATTAATGGTCTTGTACTCTCTCCTGGACATAAACAAACCAAACTCAAAGTATTCTTCATCAAATTCATTTGAAGGATCATATATCTTCATAGGAGTTATTATTTTAGTATTGGAATATTTGAATGTTTGAGCTACTAATCCTTGGTCCATAGTGTCACCACGAGCCAAACGTTCCACTTCTACTACAAAGACACCTTCCCATCTTCCTTGCTCTACGTCAGAGAGTAACCGTTGCATTTCAGGTCTAGAAGCAATAGTTTCCCCGGATACTATTTCTCTATAAATGGAATCTTCACTAATAGATATATTCATCTTAGCAGCTAAGTCTAAAAGAATTTTCTCATGTCTCTTTAATGTTTCACCCTCTCCCATTAATTCAGCTTCAATATCTTTTCTAGATTTTCTCAGATAAGCACAATACATTTTCTCACCTTCTTTTTATTTAAATTAGAATTGCTATGAAGTTTGTTAGTAATAATCTTTTTAAAATCATTGTACTTGAAGTTATTATAGCATAAATATTGAATGAGTAAGAAAAAAGAAAAGTAAAAGTATAATTAATAAAAATAGATGACATTATATATAAAAATGGTATACTAAAGTATTGACTTTAATTTAAAAAATTGGTATCCTGGAATAAGAAAGAGGGGGGTGCCAATGAAAGTAATAGATCTCTTCGCAGGAGCAGGGGGACTATCAGAAGGCTTTAAAAGACAAGGGTTTAATATAGTTTCTCACGTTGAAATGGATAAGTCCGCTTGCTTGACATTGAAGACACGAGAAGCTTATTTCTATTTAAAAGAGCAAGGAAAGATTGATACCTATAAAAAATATATTACTGGCGAGATAAGTAGGGATGAATTATATGGATATATACCTGATGATATACTTAAGAGAGTAATAAATGAAAGCATATCTGATGAAACCATTGAAGATATATTTAAATTAATAGGTAATGAAGAAATAGATATTATAATTGGTGGACCACCTTGTCAAGCATATTCTTTAGTTGGTAGATCTAGAGACCCAAATAGAATGAAAAATGATCCTCGGAATTATTTATATAGACAATATATTAAATTTATTATAAAATACAAACCAAAATTATTTATTTTTGAGAATGTTACAGGAATACTTTCAGCTCAGGAAGGAAAGATATTTGAAAACATAAAGGATGAAATGAAAAAAGTTGGATATAACTTAGATTATAGGATATTAGATGCGTCAGATTTTGGAGTGTTACAAAGTAGAAAGAGAGTAATACTTATAGGATGGAAAGTAGATATAAATTTTTCATACCCAGACTTTGGGGAAGTAGAATTAAAAGGAACTATTAATGATTTGTTTCATGATTTACCTAGTATACAGTCTGGTGATTCTATAGAAGTTGGCAAATATCTTAATACGAGCAATGAGATATTAACTGAAATGAAGATTAGAAGCAAGGAATGGGATATTTTAACACAGCATACTGCAAGAAAAAATAATGATAGAGATTTAAAGATATATAAATATTGTGTAGAAATATGGAATAAGGAGAGGCGAAGAGTAAGATATGATGAATTGCCAAAAGATTGGATAACCCATAATAACTTAGAGTCCTTCTTAGATAGATTTAAAGTGGTTGATGGCTCAGGTTTATCTCATACCATGGTTGCTCATATATCAAAAGATGGACATCATTATATACATCCAGATATTAATCAAAATCGCTCCTTAACGGTAAGAGAAGCAGCAAGAATTCAATCATTTCCTGACGATTATTATTTTGAAACTTGCAGAACGGATGCATTTAGGCAGATTGGAAACGCAGTACCACCTTTGATGGCAGAAAAAATAGCAATTAAGGTTTTAGAAGAAATAAAAAAACAAAGGATTTAATCCTTTGTTTTTTCTCTTATGTCTTCATATAATTTAATGAATTCAAAATTATAATTTTTTGCTTCATTCAATAGATCAGAATATGATTTTACATATATTCCTTGAGTTTTCAAACCATCTATCATTTTACTTATACCAGGGGCAAATTGCATATTATCAGATATCAAGTAACCATATACCTTATTAACAGAGTCATGGAATTTTGTTTCAATAAATTCAACATACTCTGAAATTTGTTGTATTTCATTTTGTGTTATTTTAATATTGGGTCTCTTTAACTCAATTATGTGAACAGTGCCAGATTGATTAGTACATAAAAAATCAATACGTCTGTTTTTTTGTTCTAAATGTGAATCATTAAAATTATCTTTTAATAGTCTAGCAAAGGTTACCTCTCTCTCGAATCTAGTCATTTTAGCATCTAATAACCATGGAAATTCTTCTAGAAATTTTTGCATGACTTTACTTTCAGATACATTTTCTTTGATGTATTTTTCAAATTGTTCTATAGTTTTTATTCTTCCTTCAGCGACCTTAGCTAATTCTTTAGTTTCTATAATTTGCCAATCAGTCAATAGCTTTATTGCACGTTCGTCATCTAAACTTATTAGTTCATCTAACTGTACTGTAAAAGATTTAAAAGATTCATAGTCAAACATGTCTTGGATATATCCAATGTATTCCTTTGCTTTATTTGTATCAATATCATCATTGTTTATAATGGCATCCGTAATTTTTTTTGCAATTGGTTTTTCTACAGGAGTCAATTCATCTAACCATTCACTGATATCTAACCCAAATTCCTTTATTTCAGTTTCCTTGGCTTCGTTACGCTTTCTTCTCCATTCTGATTGTGTTTTATTTACAACTGTAGTTAGTAGTTGTTCTAAAGTAATCAAATCATCATTTCCGTAAGTATCCCAAGCTATTGATTTTCTATCGGTTGAAGAATAGTCATTTTCTCCATTTTCATCGATAAAATCTATATTAAAATATCCAGACATATAGTTGAAGAAATTGTCATTTGCACGCTTATTAAAGCTGTTATTTTCTTCTACCAATTTACCACGGGAAAATAAAATAATTCCTTGTTTACTTTTATAAATTGTATTACTAGCAGTAAAAATTTTTCCGGTAATTTTCTTTTCAATTGCAAAAGAAATCAGTTCTTCGTCTATTATATCCAAATAATCATTTGGAAAATTCCAAGTAAATTCAGCAGCAGAGTCAAAATATAGATCATTGGTTACTTTAATAGGCTCATCATCATTGTGATAAATGAATACTTGAAAATCATCTGAAAATATTGTAAATCTTTTAGATAAGTCCAAAGCTATTTCTTTAGCATTAAATTTACCGCTTCGCACTATATTTTTAATATTTATTGTGGTACCATTGTATAAATCAGTTTCCTCATCATATATATTCAATTCTGGATTATAGGTTCCATCAGTATGTTTTTTAATATCATCATAATTCATTGTGAATTCATTTATCAGTCCATCTTTTATTGTAGTTACAGTCAATTCTTTTCCAATGCCAAAAACTGATAATTTTCCTAAACCTTTTTTACCTAATATTGGTCTATGCTCTTTAGAAGTAAAATCTTCTTCCATTTCGACTCTACGATTTCGACCAATTCTTAAGTAATGGTTATTAATCTCTTCAAAAGTCATGCCTGTACCGTTATCTGATATTATTATTTCTTTCTTGTCTATATCATTAAAATAAATAGATACTTTTTTTGCATCAGCATCCCATGCATTAGATACTAATTCAGCTATCATTGGAGGGATCTTTCCATATAGCTTTATACCTAAATGGTCTAAAGTGTTTAGATCAAAACTAAGTGTTAGTGTTTTTACTTCAATAGCAGTAGCTTCCATAATAAATCCTCCTTTTAATTCTTGTTAAAGTTATATTAATATTCATTATAATAATCTATATTAAATATTAATTTTAAACTGTAATTATTTGTCGAATAATGTCGAATGTCAGTTCTAACATGAACTTAAAAAAATACTCAAATCTATAAATTTGAGCTAAACCTATTTTATATTTATCATTAAACATAATACAAACTTTCTTCTGTAACATAAAATCCACGTGCTAATTGCTCAAGAGTATATCCTTCATATAAATCTTCATCAATTTTAATATCTAAAATCTTGAGAGCAAAATAATCGGCTTGATTTTCTAATTTACCTTTATTAATAATCTTACTATTATAAGCAGCTTTAGCTATTTCTGTATGTAATAGGGCATGTCCAAGTTCATGTGCTAAAATAAACTTTTCATATTTATAAGGAAGATCATCTCTAATAAATACGGTCTCTAGACCAAAATGATTTCTTATATAAAGAGCTTCATTCCCTTGTAAGAGACAATCATCCTTGTCAATCCTTTTTATATTTATATTTAATGTATTATATATTTCAAAGATATCTTTGGAGTAGCAGTAGTCAATTATTCCATCAACATATTCATCTATCCAGGCTAAATCCATAATGTCACCTCAATGCAACCACTTTTATAATTTATTATTACTTAGTTTTATATTTTACTTTATATTCTTTCTTTGTCTTATAAGTCTTTGTTTTAGGTCATATAATTCTTTTTCAGTTTGGAATTCCTTATGTGTAAGAAAGTCTAAATCTCTGGATACTTTGTTTAATTTATTGCCAATAGCAACATGATTGGCAGCATTAGTACCTTCTAAATCATTTAGCTTATCATCTAGACTATCAAACCTAGTATTTGTTTCTACTCTAAACTCCTTTAATTCAGTTTTAGTATCTTGTAACTCTATATATATTTTTTCTAGTAAATTAAATAATTTATCTTCATTGTTCATAATATTACCTCCAGTATTTTATAATTATTATTACTCAAGTTTTAATAATTAAGCTGTTTTATATTTTTATCACTTATTCTTCTTTTTAATCAACCTATCTAATCTCTTTATAAAATCATCTGCTGAAAAGTTAAAATTATAATTTTCAATTCTTGCAATAGCTAAATCACAGATTTCTATAGCCTCATCATATCTTTTTAATTTTTCCAATAATATGCAGGGTCTTTCATAGTAAGAAGAGCCTTCTGGTATATATTTGTTTAAAATATCAAGGTAGATATTTAAAGCACCATCAATATTATCTGCTTTTTCAAGATTTCTAGCTTGCTCATATAAAGAACTATATTGCATAAATGTATTATTCTTTTTTATATTTATTGTTTCTTGTAATAGCATTGCTGATCTATGTTCTTTAAGTATCTTACTTTCAATTCCAGTATTTAAATATTTTTTCAATTCTATAGCTAATTCATCAGGTGATAATGTTCTCAATTTTCCACCTCATTTTATAATTATTATTGATCAATTTTTTTTATATTTATAACTAACCATCTTCATTTGTTCTAATAAAGCATTAGCAAACTCTAAAATCTCATTATCATCTAGCTTATCAGCATCAAATCCACCAGAACCAAATATTTGGTGCTTATTTACATATGCACGAGCTTCATCTGGATTAGTAAATTCTTCAGGGACTATATCTTGTTCTTCTTTATCATTTAATTTTATATTTTTATTATCAACATCTTCTTGGTTACTTGTATTTATATTTGTATTATCATTAGGTCTTATTAAGATATCTTCGTAACCAGCTAAAGGTAGCAATATATTTATATCTATTTTATATGCATCGCTAATTAGCTTTAAAGTATCAATAGTTGGCTTAATGGGGGCATCACTACGTGGATCCTTGGCCTTCTCTAAGATTGATAGATAATTATGACTAATACCTATTAATTCACCAGCATCCCTAAGAGAAAGTTTTAGTTCATCTCTCTTGTTTTGCAATGTTTTACCTAATTTGATTAAATCCATATATTTCACCACGCTTGTATTTTTGTTTTATAATTTAATTCATTCTTTATTATATTGTAATACATATTTTACATTTGTTTTAAAATATTATAAAAAAAGTAGTACAACATACTTGACAATGAGTAAAACGGGTGTTACAATTAAAAGTGTAAAGGAGGTATTACAAAAATGAGCAACATAGTTAGAGATTTAAGAATTAAAGAGAAAATGAGTCAAGAGGAGCTTGCAACCAAAGCATTTACAACGCGACAAACTATCATTCGGATAGAAAAGGGTGAGAAACCTAGTTTTGATGTAGCAATGAATATATCAAAGGTATTTAATGTATCAGTCAATGAAATTTTTTTACCTAAACAGTAATACGCGTATTACAAAAAATGAGAAACACATAATTTAGGACAACTTAATTATCTCATAAAAATAAATTCAAAAATAGTGGGAAGCGTTGGAAGAAATGGAAAGGGGTGAGAAGGGATGGATTTAACTAAGATTAAAGAAGTTAAAGAAGTGACAAATGTTACAGAAGTAAATAATCTGATAGAAAAGGATTGGATACTACTGAGGGTAGTACCCAATCAGAATGGAATGTTATTTGTTTTGGGGAGGACCAGAGATTAATCCGTTATCCCAATCCTCATTGGCTTGATTTCTACCTTTATCAATACCTAGAACATAATGAATTGTTTGTTGGTGAGGAGCAACATCATGATCATAACAGGTTGTATAAATTTTAAGCAGTTTCCATCCACGGTCCAGTAAATCATTAACTTTTTTAGTTGCTTCGTATCCAGATTCAGATAGATAACTATCACTAAAAATTTCAGTGACCTTAGATATATCAAGCAAATTAACTGTCAATATTTTCACCCCCTTTACTAGATTTTATCATAAGGGGAGTGAAAGTAATACAACAAACCACACAGCATAGGAGGTGAAAAGGAATGATAGATAAAAAATTAGAGATAGCTGAAAAAGCAATAAATTATTTGATGCAAGTTGAGGGAATGACACTGAAAGATACAAAAGATATATTACTTTATGCAGCTATGACAATAGATATATTTTATAGTTTTGCTAAAGAATATAAGCCGAATCAATATGATGAAGAGGATGTAAAAAACTTTTCTAAAGATTATTTACAAAAACATCTAAAGTAAATTAGCATAGGACAAAATTACTCCAACATAAGCTATACAAAGGGGTTGGTGGTATGAAAGGGAAGGTTGGAAAGGTAATAGAAGAATTCAAGATAGGAAATACAACAATAAAATTTAATGATGCGTATATGTATGAGACAGAAGAAGAGGTAGAAAAAGCTTTGGACAGGATTAGCAATATATGGATAGATGCATATAGAAATGGAAGAGTGAATTGGGAGATGTTGGAGAAGTTAGGGCCATTTGAAATGATAGAGGTTTGAAAGGAGTGGAGTAGATGGAAAAGGATCCAATGGAACTCTTAGAATTTGATTTCAGTAAATACAATAAAATATCAATTAATGGAGTGTATCTTGCAGGTATAGAAATTGAAGTAGAGGATCACCCAATACAAATAAATATGTTTGGTAGGAGATATGGAGATTTAGTTATGGTCACTAGCTTTATGAAAGATAGCAAAGTTCGTATTACTGAAAATAGTGGAGATTACTTATCTATAAGAGAGGTGAGAATATGCTAAATGATGATGATTTACTAAGGATTGAATATTTACTTATAGAGAAAATTGCAGAATATAAAAAAGACTTACCAAGACTAGAAAATCCTAAGTTAACAAAAAGAGTGGAGGAAAGAATTAGCGAATACGAATCTACAGCAGAAAAAATATTAGAAATGAGGTTAGGAAATGCTAAATCTAATATGTAAAGCAGTAGAAAAGATAGTTTTCTCAGGAATAGATGGGACAATCCTTATTTTGCCTTTAGTGTTACTTCTTTCGGTCCTATTAGGACAAGCTAAGGATTGTATAGGAGTAGTAAGGAAAATAATGAGAGAGGGGGCTGAGGATAGGATTAGTTAGAAAAGTTTCTTCATTAATTAAATTTTATCACGAAAAGAGGTGAAATTAAATGAATGAAAGGTGCAGAAATATATATCAATTAGCTAGAAATGTTGCAGGTTTAACTCAATTAGAAGCAGCTGAGAGGCTTAATGTAAGTGTAAGGGCACTAGGTAATTATGAACTAGGAAACACAGTACCACATGGTGACATAGTAGCTGCTATGACAAAAATATACGGTGCTAAATGGTTAGGATATGAGCACTTAAGGCAATCAACAGAATTAGGAAAGCAGATTCTACCAGCAATTGATATTACAGATATAGCAAAGTCAGTTTTGGTACTACAAAAGGAATCTGGGGATGTTGAAGAAGTTAAATCTTGCATGATAAAGATAGCTTGTGATGGCAAGATAGACAAGCATGAAGAAAGAAGGTGGGATGAAGTAACAAAAGAAGTATTTGAAATGGCAGGAGCAGCACTTTCAGTAGTATTTTCAAGATAAGGAGGGACAAGCAAGATGGGTAAGTGTTTTGCAGATAATGGCAATAAATGTACAATTCTAAGAACTAAAAATTGTAAAGGTTGTAAGTTTTTTAAAACTCAAAAACAAGCAGAAGAAAGTGAAAAGAAGGCAATGAATCGTATTGAATCCTTAGATACACATATGAGAGACAACATTATAAATCTTTATTTTTTAGGAGGATTCAGATAATGTCTAGGAAAAATAAATCAATAAAAAAAGAGCTCTCAGACCGCCATCTGAAAAGCTCAACAGTTTTAAAAATACTTTTTATTATTATACCACAATCAAGGAGGTATGAACAATGATTAAATTTTCGAGAGCAGGAGCAAAGGATAATAGAGCAAGATTAAGATGGGTGAAATACTTTAAATATATCATAGAGGGTCAAGAATATTACACTAAACAGAAAGCTTATCTAACTTATTGTGATGGATGGATAGATGAAGATCTTATAGTTAAAGAAACGTATGATAGAGCTGTTAAGAGAGGAAAGCAGGAGTGTAGGAGTATCATTGTAGAAGATAATATATTGGAAATATCGATACAAGTTCTTCCGCTAATATATAGTGAGAAATATCAAATAAGCTATACTGCTGCCAATAAGTCAGTATATAAAGCTAGAGAAGCCTTGTTACTGGTGATAAAGCATTGTGACATAAGTTCATCTACAGAATATAGAATCTTCAACAAAGTGTTTAACTATCATTTGAGTATTCAGGATGAAGAGCGTATCGCAATATGAAATGTCCTAAATGTGGTCGAGATGTAAATATAAAAAAGAATAATTTATTCAATTGCAGATGCGGAGCAGTACTTATTGCGGTTGAAATATATAAAAAATTAGTAGTTGCAGATGTAAAAAATTATAAGGAGGAAAAGTAAATGTCATATTCAAAAGAGAGATTTGATAAATTATTTAGTTTAATTAATAGAGAAGGCAAGGACAAGCTACTTGAGTATTTAAATGAGAACGAATATTTTACAGCACCTTGTAGCAGTCAATTCCATGGCTCCAAAGAAGGTGGACTTTTAGATCATAGTGTAAATGTAGCAGATTTAATGCTAGATATATCGGATACATTAAATTATTTTGATAAAGAAATGATAGAGAGCATTATCATAGTAGGATTATTCCATGACATTGGGAAATCAGGATATTTTAATAAGGCTAATTATGTACCTAATATATTAAAGAGTGGTAAACAGTCTGATGCCAAACCATATGAAGTGAATAAAGAACTATTAAAAATACCTCATGAAATATCAGGAATTCATATTCTATCAAAATTCATTCAGTTAACTGAAGAAGAAGTATATGCAATCCTACATCATAACGGAGCATATGGAACTACCTGGTATGAACTTAAAAGCAATGAAAGACCTCTACAGATGGTTTTACACTTTGCGGATATGTGGGCTAGTAGAGTTGATGAAGTTGAAGCTATAGAAGTTAAAGGCACATTGTTCTAGGAGATATAGCTATGAACGTGAATGAAATGGATAGAGATGAATTGTTGATGGAATTAGATAATTATCAATTTGTACCAGGACATGGACCTGATTATGAAAAGATGTCAGATGATGAGTTGAGAAAAATGCTAGAGATATTTAGAAAATTGTTTGAGGAGGAATAAATATGTCAAATGAAATGATGGTTCAAGAAGTAAATCCAATGATGATTATAGAAGGTTTAAAGATAGATAGGGTTCAAGACTCAATGAATAAGATCCAACAGTTTCAAAAAGTAGTTCAAGGTGCTTTATCTGCAGATCATGATTATGGATCAGCATTCCCAGGCTCAAATAAACCAAGCTTATTAAAACCTGGGGCAGAAAAGATATTGATGTTGTTAGGCTTAGCTAGTGAATATGAAATTATAGAGAAGATTCAGGATTATGAAGATGGATTCTTTGCCTATACAGTAAGATGTGTCCTTACTAAAGCTGGACAAGTTATAACTGAAGGATTAGGACATTGTAACTCTAAAGAGAAGAAATATGATAGTGACAAACAAGATAAGTATATGTTAGGCAATACCTGTTTAAAGATGGCAAAGAAAAGAGCACAGGTAGATGCAGCACTTACTGTAGGAAGTTTATCCAATATATTTACTCAAGATTTAGAGGATATGGTTCAGTTTAATCAGAGCGAGAGAGTAAATACAATGACCATGAAAGAAGCAGAAAATATTAAACTGACCTTTGGCAAACATAAGGGGAAGACACTAGAAGAGGTATATAAGGAAGCACCAGATTATATCCAATGGCTACTAGGAAATGATAGAACAGATCCAGCAATTAAAAAAGCATGCGAAATATTAGTGAGTGGTCCTAAAAAAGAAGATTCTAAAGAAAAAGTAAATACTGAAACAGGAGAGATAGAAGATTTACCACCGGAATTTATGAATAATCCATTTGATGGTGAAGATAGTCCATTTTAGGTTAGGGGGAGAAATCCCCCTTCAAATAACTATAGTAGGTGATTGCTAGATGAAATATTTAACTGAAATAAATGCCTTTAGGAATTATCTTAAGACTAATTCATTAGAAGCAATTACACAAGCTTTATGGTACGTGATAATAGACTATCATAACTCATGTAATTGGGAAAGGTGGATTGCTATAGATAATCCAAGGCTTATAGCAGAGTTAAGTATAAGTGAGAAGACATTAATAAAACATAGAAATAAATTGATCCAAGCAGGACTTATAGAATATAAATCTCAGCAAAGAAAAAAGAATTCAGGGAAATATAAGCTACTAAGTTTTGAATTAGGAGAAGTAGGAAGAAATAAAACTACTGAACAAACTACAGGAAATATTCCAGCAGATAAGAAAGCAGATAATGAAACTACTGGAAAAAATACAGCAGATGGTAAAGCAGAACAGAAAGCAGTTCAGGGAGCAGATTGGAAAGCAGATTGTTCAGACTTAAATAGAATAGATAAGACTAGATTAGAAACTAATACTACTAATATTTCTTTAGTTGCTACAGCATTTCAACAAAATGGATTTGGTACTATAAATATCACCATAAAAGAAATACTTTTAGATTTATTAGAACAATATCCAGCTGAATGGATAATTGAAGCTATGAAGGTAGCAGTAAAAGCAAATGTACGTAGTCTTAGTTATGTAGAAGGTATTCTAAAGAAATGGAATGCTAGCGGAGGAATGAAACTTGAAAAAGATAAAAGTGAAAAGGATGGATATGATCCATATGCAAATGTAGAAGTAATTGAATAGGGGGAGGAATAGTTGAAAAATATAGAACTTGAAAACTCAATACTATCTTGCATGATGCTTGATGAAGAATGCTCTAAGGATTGTAATTTATTATCTAAAGATGATTTTACCCATACAACAAATATTATGATATTTCAAGCTATAAGGTCCTTAGTTCAGAGAGAGAAACCAATTGATTACCTAACGGTCTACCAAGAATTAAAACAAGAGGTAAGCATAACATACCTTTCTGATTTAGCCAATTCTATGCCTACCACAGCCAATTTTAAAGAGTATATAAGGCAACTAAAGGATCTTACACTTAAAAGACAATTATCCAAGCTAGGACAGGCTCTAACGGATAAAAATAAAACTGGCAAAGAGTTAATAGAATTTGCTGAAACAGAGATATTTGCATTATCAGAAAAGACTACTATAGGTGAATTTGTAGAAATCAAAGACATAATCCTGGATGTATATCTTGATATAGATAAAAGATACCAAAATGATGAACTTGAAGGAATCACAACAGGATATCATGCACTTGATAAAGCAACGGATGGGCTAAAGAAAAAGAATTTAATATATCTAGCTGGTAGACCATCCATGGGGAAAACTGCATTAGCTATAAACATAGCAGAAAAGAATGTTTTAGCAGGTAATTCAGTAGCCATATTTAGCTTAGAGATGGGCAAAGAGGAACTGGTTAAGAGATTAATTTTAGGTGTTAGTTATATTAACTCACAGAAGATAAAAAATAAGGAACTAACAGCTGATGAATGGGGCAGGATGCTAAAAGGAGCTAATGCTCTTCTAGATAAAAAACTATTTATTGAAGATAATACAAGCCTTACAGTAGCTGAAATGACTAGTATGTGTAGGAGAATTAAAAGAGATAAAGGTTTAGATTTAGTTATAATAGACTATTTGCAGCTAATAAGCTCAAACAATAGTAAGTTGAGCAGAAGAGAGGAAATAGACAGTATATCTAAAAATTTAAAAGCTATGGCCAAGGAATTAGATGTACCAGTAATAGTAATATCATCTTTATCTAGAGCAACAGAACAAAGGCAAAATAAAAGACCAGTTCTATCGGATCTAAGAGAATCAGGACAAATAGAATATGATGCAGATCTCGTAATGTTTGTTCATAGGGAAGAATATTACAACCCTACAGAAGAAAATAAAGAAGAAGCTGAGATAATAATTGCCAAACAAAGAAATGGTCAATTAGGGATAGTAAAGCTTGGTTGGCTAGGACCATATACAAAGTTTGTAGATGCAAGCCATATCGAAAGGAGAGGATCCTATGGACGGTAAGGAAATAATGAAAGAATTATATAAATACTTCGGTGAAAAGAAAGAAGAAGATCAAGAGATGTATAGCATAGCAAATATATTTTATGAGATGGGGACAAAGGGGGAGTAAGCATGAGTAAAGAAGAGGTTATTGGAAGACTGATAAGTTTAAAACATAAAAGAAGTTCAGAAAAATACTTATCTGATAAAGATAGACAAGCCCTAGATAGAGCAATACAGATATTGGAGGTGACCCCTCTTGGATAAATACAAAATAGCAGCAGAGATTAAAAAGAATAATCCAGCAATGACACATAAAGAAGCATTGGATAAGGCTAAGGAGGTGCTGGAAAAAGATGAAGCTTAAATTTACACAAACAACATTAAACTCAATGCTAGATGAAATTATTGAAACCTTCTTTGAAGAAGATAATTGCATGAGTTTAGGAGAATGTATAGACTATATAAAAAATAATTACAAAGATGAAATTGACACACTAGAGGAAGGTCCTACATGGATAGGGAGGTAACTAGATGAAAATAAAAGAGGAACTTATAAGTGATCAGGAGTTACTAGATGTCATAAAGAAACACGAAGGGGAGAATATGACTGTAAGAAGGTTAGCACAACTACTTGGATATTCTAGTCCTTCATCAGTTCACAATAGGCTAGAGAAATTGGAGGCTAAAGGATTAATTAAAAGGGAGAGATTATCTCTTATTAAAGTGAAAGAGGTGTAGAGATTGAATGAAATGAGACAAGCCATAGAAGAGTATAGAATTGCTGAAAATCTATTCAATAATGCAGTTAGTGAGAAGGAGATAGATATTGCTATATACAAGATTAATGCAGCACAAATAAAAATTGATTTAATAAGTGAAGATGCTAAGAAGGTGAGTTAAATTGAAAAACTATAACATGGCCAATAAAGGTAGAGGATTTGAAGAAGAGGTTAAAATGGCCAACAAGCAATATGAAAGAAAAGGAGTAGCTTTAGTACAGAAAATAAGCACTCCATGGACAGTTATTAGAAGGGGAAAGCAAATAGTATCAGCTTTCCCAGAAGGGAAGAGTACATTAGATTTTAGAGGAACAGTCAAGCCAAGAATACCAGTTAGTTTTGATTGTAAAGAAACTACAGACGAAAGAGGGCTACCCCTAGCGAATATAGCGGATCATCAAATAGATTACATGAAAGATGCTCTTGAAGTAGAAGAAGTAACTTTTATACTTTGTTATATGAAACATTTTGATAGGAGATATTTTATTTCAGGGGAGACGGTTATTTATTACTGGGATAGATGGAAAGAGAATAAAGGGAAAATAGGACATAACTTTATACCTATAGGTGAAATGAAAGAAATTAAATCTAGGAATGGGATAATATTAGATTATTTAGAAGGATTAAAGGAGGGATAGAGTTGGACAAGGTGTTAGAGTTAAGCATAAGAGCAGTAATTCGACATCTGAATGGAGATATGACAGAGTTTAATAAGTATAAGAATAAAGCTATAAAGATATATGAGCATGAGAAATTTAAGGAAAGTTGTAGATATCAAATAAGACATATGGTACCTGAAGAAACTAGGCAGAAATTATATGAGATGGTGAGCTAGGAGGAGGTAAAGAGATGAATATTGATAGATGCATAGTAACAGATGATGACATACTAACTTTACTCAAAACTGAAAACATTGACTCCTGGGAAAGACTTTTAGAACGGACAGGCTACACAAATATGGAGTATTTAAAAAGAAGAGTACGAAGAATGCAAGATAAAGGATTAATTATCATAGGCAAAGATAAAAGCTGCTTAAATATATTATTTAAAGATAGAGAGAGTAAAATTGCTTGGAATAAGAGAAGAAAAGCAATACTAGCAGAGGCTAGATCAACATTAAAAGCTATAGGGAGGTAGAGAATTATGGAAGATAGAGAAATTTACATGGAAGAAATAGAAGATGAAGTATGTTCTTGTTGTAGAACAGAGGAGCAAGATAGGATTATAACTGAACTAGAGGAACAATTAAAAAAGAGATTAGAAAAAGACGAACATGAAAACATTCTAAAAGGAAAACAATCAAAGATAATAAATCACTATGGACTAGACCATCAATATGACAGACTTATAGAAGAGTGTTCTGAGTTAATTAAGGCTATTTGCAAATACAAAAGATTTGATACGTTACAGAGTGATATATTATGCACTGCAGATATCGTTGCTGAAATGGCGGATGTATTGAATCTAATTGAGCAGATCCAATTAAAGGATCCTTTTGTAAGTAAAGGAGTTAGTAAAGTAAAGGATTTTAAAGTAGATAGGGAATTGGATAGGATTTCAAAGAAGATTTAGGGGGCAGCCATGGAAGATAACAGAATAGAAATTAGATGTGTAGGGTGTGGGAAATTACTAGGAAGAGTACCAGGAGATACAAATACAACTATAGAAATCAAATGTGCTAAATGCAAGACTATACATACCTACAAGATAGGGAATGAAGATAGGCAAGGAGGATTAAAATGATAAAATTTAAAGGGAAATGTATAGATACTGGTGATTGGATTTATGGATATTTAGTCAAACAATTTGGAAAGTTTAAAATTTATGATGATACAAAAGAAGATTTCGGTAATTGGATATATGAAGTAGAACCTGAAACAATAGGACAGTTTAGTGGAGTACATGTTAGTGGAGTACATGATAAAGATGATAGTGAAATTTATAAAAATGATGTTGTTAGACTTGAACATGAAGGAAACACACATTATGGAGTGGTAGAGTTTGGGGCAGGTAGTTTCATATTAGCAGCAGATTCTTTACCTGACGGATATATAACACTATTTGATATAACTGAATGTGATAGGGAGTATTATTGGATAAATGCAGAAAAAATAGGCAATGTACATGACTAATTAATGAACATAACAAGTATTAAGTGTAGTAATGAAGGAGGATTAATATGGGAGTGGATAACTACAAGACATTATCTAAATCAAGTATTCTTGAAGTGATTTGTCGGGCTTTGGAAATAAGTCACATGGTATCATATCCAATAGAACATTATAGTATGGAAGAAATAAAGATATTAGCTAAGTTGGCAAAACAAAATGACCTAGTATTAACTATAGGAGAAGAAAAAAGTAACTTTTACCAAGGTGTATTATTAAGCCTAATCAAAAGGTCAAGCTTAAAAGATAATAAAATTTTTATAGATAGGTTATAGTTGAACATAAAAAACAAGAATTATATTCATCAAATTAAATAGATAGAGGCTCTAGAAGCCCAGGGAGAATTTAAATAATATCCTTGGGCTTTTATTTTTTAATAAAACAGTGATGTCAACTAAAGGGAGAAAATACAAGGTTTTTGTCAACCAAGGAGGGATTGGATGCAGGAACTTACATTTGAAATAGATAAACTTAGAAAGGATCTAAATAAGACCATAACAGAACTTAATAAAGCAGGATATGAGAAAGCAAAGGCGGAGTATATTTATAGAGTAGCTTTAGCAAAAGAGCTTCTTATGAATAAAGATAAAGGCTTAGCAGCTACTTTGAATAATGATGTATCTAGAGGGAATGAAGCAATAGCAAAGTATAAGTTTAATAGAGATGTAGCAGAGACTATGTATGATACTACTTATGAGAAACTAAGAGCAATTAAAATAGAATTAGGGATAGTGGAGAGGCAGATGGAGGCTATTAGGAAAGGGGAGTAGGAGAGATGCAATTAAAAAAGGAAATAGAAGTTTGTATAAAGAAAACATCAGAGAAAACAGCTACAGAAGTTGTAGAGCTATTAAAAAAGCAAAGATTAATTAAATCTAATATGAGTTTTTACAAAAAGACAGAAATAGTGTTATATAATTATGAAAAATTAAAGTTAGCAGCAAAACAGAAAGATGAAGATATAAAATATATACAAGAAAATGGATTACCAGAGAGGTCAAAGTCAATAGTATTTTATAGTACTGCAGGTGGTAATGTAAGTGCTGGTGACAGATATGTAGAGTTAATAGAAAAATATAAAATTGAGAAGGCTGAAACTGAAAGGGATATAGTAAGAATAGATAATGCATTAGATAAAGTAAGAAATGATAAATACTTCAAGATAATAGAATTAAAGTATTTAAAACAAGAGGCTAAAACTGATGAAGAGATAGCAGAAATATTAGAGAAGGATCAATCAACCATAACAAGGAATAGAAATAGATTAATGAATTCAATAAAAATTATATTATTCCCAGAGAGTATAAAGGAATTTATGTAATCAAAAATCAATTTTGCATAATTCGTGCATAAAACGTGCCATTGTATGTATCAAAACCTTATAGTATTATGATATTGTGCAAAACTTTTCTAAATGTGTCTCAGAAAAGTAAAATTAAATAAGGATTTACATTAAATCTCACCAGTTCCCCGGTGGGATTTTTATTTACTCTAAAGAAATATACTCATAAATGATAACTAAAACGAGGTGAGAAGATGAATTCAAAGGAGTATATAGTTTATAAGTGTTTAAATTGCAATAAAAGTTTCATTCTTCTTGCCAGTGAAGTAAAACATGATGCAGAAGAGGACCAATACATAACTTGCCCCTATCATGGGAAACATAGAAAAATTGTTGTAACCGGAGCCTATGATTCCATAAAAGAATGTATGCAAGAGAGAAGTTATAAGAGGAATAAGGGTAAGATGAAGCAGATAAAATAGTTTTATCCGGATGGTGGAGCAACCTCATTTAATGGCTTAAAATAGCCAAAGTAAAAAATACTGGATTATTATCCCCTCTTTGGTATAATTATGGTAAAAAGGGGGAAAAGTCTTATGAATAAAAAAATATATCAAGTATTTGTAAGCTCCACATATACAGATTTAAAAGACGAGAGATCAGCAGTAGAGCAAGTATTAATTTCTAGTGATTGTTTGCCAATTGGTATGGAAAGATTTCCATCTTCTAATTTGGAACAGTTTGAATATATTAAGAGTGTTTTAAAGTATGTAGATTACTATATTTTAATAATCGGTGGCAGGTATGGAACTATAAATGAAGAAACAGGACTTAGCTATACAGAAATGGAGTATGATTTTGCTGTAGAACAAGGAATACCGATATTAGTTTTTTTAAAGGATGATTCTGCTATATCTATAGATAAAATAGATATTGAAAACACAGACAAATTAAATATGTTCATAAATAAAGTAACTAATAAGAGATTAAGAGGCAATACTTTTAAAGATATAAATGAGTTAAAAGTACAAGTTTTACAATCTATAACATCTGAAAAAAATATTTCTCCAAGACCAGGATGGGTACGTGCAGATTTCGGGGATCCAATGAATTTGCTATTAGAAAACAATAGATTAATGAAAGAAAATGAAGAATTAAAAAAACAACTTGAGGGATCAATATCAATTCAAGAACTAGAACGTGAAATTAAGTTACTGGTATTGGAAGGTAGGACAGTTGTATCTGATGGGCCTATTCCACTTCCTTTTTTCAAAAAAGAACGAGAAATTATTATAACAAAGCAAAAAAAAGAGATAGTAAAAATTCTTGGAGATAAGTATTTAAAAAGCGGTACTTTAAGAGAAAATGAAATAAGCAAATTAATTGTTGACAATTCGAATTTAAAGGGCAGTGACAAAGTTTTAAAATTGGATAAAAGTAGTGAAGAAGATATAAATAAGATATTATTAATAAATGATATTTTTTCATTAGATGATACAGGATTTAAAATTACCGAAAACGGAAAAGTAACATTAAGGAATCTAGAGAAGTAGAAACAGAAATAAATGTAAGAGCCTGTTGGCTCTTTTTTCATGCAAAAAAACATACATAAAAAAAACAAACTCAAATAAGTAGGTGGTGATCATTGGATGAAATCAGGATAAAAGCAAAACAAGACTATTTAGAGGGGATGAAGTATCAAGACATATGTGATAAATACAACATTTCAATCAATACATTAAAGTCCTGGATAAAAAGATATAAATGGTCTGAAGAAAAGAAAAACTATAACAAAAAGGGTGCACCCAAAAAGAAAAAGGGTGCACCCTTAAATAATAAAAATGCAGAGGGTAATTCTGGAGGAGCTCCACCTATAGGAAACATGAATGCAATTAAGCATGGAGCCTATCAATCTTTATATGCTGATATGTTAAGTACAGAAGATCAGATATTATTTAATATGATACAACCTTCTGTAAATATAGATGATGAAATAAAATTAATCAGACTTAAGATTGCAAGACTACTTAATAGAGAGAAAGATTTCTTCTACAATGCATTTGGAATTAAAGTTGATAAAGATATATCTGAGGAAGATAGAGTATCAGGTATTAATGCTTGTATGGACCAGCTTAGAAGACTTATTGAAACTAAAGCTTCAATGCTAACTGATACAGAAAAGTTACAGCTTGAGAAGGAGAAGTTTGAGTTTAATAAATATAAATCAGATATAGAGCTGCAGCTTAAGAAGGAAAAGTTGGAATTAGAGAAGATAAAGGCCCAAGGAGATGATAATAAGAAAAGTATCAGAGTGACCATAGTAGATGATATAGAAGGTGAAGAAGATGAGAGTTAAGCTTTCAGAAATAATTGCACCTTCATTTCATAATCTTCATGTAGATATAAAGAATAATAAATACACCGAATATATGTTAAAAGGTGGCCGTGGTTCCACCAAATCATCATTTACTGGCATAGAAATAATATTAGGAATGATGAGAGATGCAGAACGAGGTGAATTTACTAATGCAGTAGCATTAAGAAAAGTAAAAGACACCTTAAAAGACAGTGTATTTGAACAGTTGGCATGGGCAATAGAAGTATTAGGGGTTTCTGATGAGTGGCATATACCTCAATCAAAGTTAGAGATAACATACATTCCCACAGGACAAAAGATACTATTTAGAGGAGCAGATAAACCTAAAAAGATTAAATCTACTAAAGTAAAAAAAGGTTATATCAAATATATCTGGTATGAAGAATTAGATGAGTTCTTTGGTCCTGAAGAAATAAGAACCATAAATCAATCTCTTATGAGAGGTGGAGAAATATTTGTAGTTTTTTATACTTACAATCCACCAAAGAGTTCAAGGTCATGGGTAAACCAAGAAGCTAAGATTCCTAAGCTTGGAAGAAAGGTTCACCATTCAGATTATAGGTCAGTACCTAAGAGCTGGCTAGGGAAAGTATTCATAGCTGAAGCAGAACATTTATCAAAGACTAATGAAATGGCTTATAGGCATGAGTACTTAGGTGAAGAAGTAGGAACTGGATTAGAAGTATTTACTAATGTAACTTTAAGAGCAATAACTGATGAAGAGATTAAAATGTTTGATAAGATTAAGCAAGGTCTTGACTTTGGCTATGCAAGAGATCCAGTAGCGTTCGAGAAGATGCATTATGACAAAACTAGGAGAAAATTATATTTCTTCTATGAGTTTAGTGGTATTCAAGTATCTAATAGAAAATTATATAGCAAGATAAAGGAGCATGAATCAAAACTCACAATAGCAGATGGTGCAGAACCTAAATCTGTTGCAGAGCTAAAAGACTTTGGTATGAATATAAAGGGAGCTAAAAAAGGACCAGATTCAGTAGATTATGGAATTAAATTCTTATCAGAGGAAATTGAAGAAATTATAATAGATCCAGTAAGATGCCCTAGAGCTGCAAAGGAATTTATAAACTATGCATTAGAGACTGATAAGAACGGAGAGGTGAAAAATACTTATCCAGATAAAGACAATCATACTATAGATGCTGCAAGATATGGTCTTGAAGACGATATGAAATTCAATAAGCTAGAATTCTTAAGGTAGGTGATAATTTGATAACATTTAATGATCTAATGAAACAAAAGTTAATAAGTGAATCCAAAATAAACGATTCCAACATTATAATAGATTTAATTAACGAACACGATACCTCTCATATGATAAAAGGACATAATTACTATCATAATGAAAGTGAAATCCTTAATAGAAAGCAATATTATTACAAAGATGGATTTAAGACAGAGGATAATACTAAATCAAATCATAAGATACCTCATAACTGGCACAAATTATTAGTTGACCAGAAGGTATCTTTTTTAGTTGGTAAACCTGTAGTATTCCAATGTAATAATACTGATAAGGATGATAAAAGTAGCAAGGAATATGAAGAAAGACTTAATCTTATTTTAGGTGAAGAATGGGATGATAACCTCACTGAACTAGCTAAGAATAGCTCTAACAAAGGCACTGAATGGCTTCACATATATATTAATGAAGAAGGTAAATTCAAGTTTTTAATTATACCAGCAGAGGAAGTAATACCAATTTATGATACAAGTCTCCAAGAAAATCTAGAAGCAATACTTAGGTACTACTTAGTAGAGGTTAATGGTAAAGACAGGATAAGGGTAGAGTGGTGGACAAGGGACACAGTGACCTTTTATATTCAAAATGATAGTGGAGAATACGTATTAGATGATACAGAGTCTACTAATCCAGATAGTCATTATTATTATAATGATATAGGTTATGGATGGGGTAAAGTTCCATTTATAGAATTTCCTAATAATCAAGAAAGATATAGTGACTTAAAGTATTATAAAGAATTAGCAGATAATTATGACCTAAACGTATCTGATTTAGCTAACAACTTATCAGAAATACAGGAAATCATAACTATATTAAAAGGATATGAAGGAACTAAGCTAGATGAGTTCTATGAAAATCTTAGATATTATAAGGCTATAAAAGTAAGTGGTGAAGGTGGAGTTGATAAATTAGAATTAAATATTCCAATAGAAGCTAAAAAAGAACATTTAGATAGACTTGAGGAAAATATATTTTTATTTGGCCAAGGGGTGAATTTAAAAACAGATGTATTTGGGAATGCTCCATCAGGTGTTAGTCTTAAATTTATGTACACACTGTTAGATCTTAAAGCTAGTGTTATGGAAAGGAAGTTTAGAAAATCTATAAAAAGATTATTATGGTTTACTACTGAATATATAAACATTATTGATAAGAAGGATTATGATAGTGCTACTATCCAAGTTACTTTTAGAAAGACTATGATTACCAATGATAGAGAAAATGTTGAAATAGCTAAAAATTCTAAAGGAATAATTTCTGATGAAACAATAGTAGCTAATCATCCTTGGGTTGAAGATGTAGCAGAGGAATTAAACAGGCTAGAAAAACAAGCTACTCCTATTGACTTAGACAATCTAGGTGATGAGTAATGAAAGATAAGTTTGAGAAACTCTTTAAGGATTATGAGAAGTTAATAGGTAAAACTGAAAAAGATATATTAGTAAACTTTAAAGAAGCATTAACAGCTGCATATGAGTTATTAGGTGAACACTATAGGAAATTTGAAGAAGATGGGCAATTAACATATAGCGAAATGGCAAAATACAACCGATTAGAGAAGTTTTTTTATCAGTTAGACCTAATCATCAATGAAGGATATAAAAAGTCTTATAAAGGCATAGAGAATGCATTAAATGAAACTTATTTAACCTCATATAATGGAATGAAGGATATAGTAGAATTAACAGTAAATAAAGAGCTTATTCCTATAGTTAAAGAAGAAGTAATGCAAAGAGCACTGACAAATGATATATCAGGCCTTAGATGGACTCAAAGGATGAATCTCCATAGAGATACTGCAGTGTTAAAAATTAGAGAGACAGTAGCTCAAGGACTTCATCAAGGGGAGACATATTCTACCATGGCCAAGAGGTTAAACAATAGTTTATCTAAACAAGTAGTGAATCCCATGAGGATAGTTAGAACTGAAAGTCATAGGGTCTTTAGTGAGGCTAGGAAAGATAGTTTAGATAAGGCCAAGGATAAAGTCAAAATGACTAAGACTTGGATTACCGCTAGAGATGAAAGGGTAAGAGGTCGAAACCCAAAGGATGTTATGGATCATATATCTATGGACGGAGTAACTATTCCTTATAATGATGACTTTCAGCTTCCAGATGGTGCTAAAGGTTTTGCACCAGGTCAGATTGGAGACTATAATGACATAAACTGTAGGTGTGATTGGATTATAGATTTTATTGAGGATTAGGAGGTGCAAAAGTGTTAGATAAAATAATATGGTGTTTAAGGCAATTGTTTCCTTTAACTTATAGAACAACATATATAGAAAAAGGAAAGAAGCATTTCGTAGTGTGGAAAATGTGGTTTGGAAAATGCTACAAAGTTGAGGATTATATAATTGCATAATAGACTTTGTAGAAGATTAGGAGGGGTAAGATGGAAGATAATATAGTAATAAGGAATGGATTAATAGATCCTAATTATCCTGGAACAGTAGAAAAGATTATGAGAAAATACCCTAAATATTATCCAGTAATGATTTTGCCCGGAGAAATACATCTTACAAAAGTAAAAAATGAATCGAATGTAGTTAAACAGGCTCTTACTTAATTGTAGGTGCTTTTATTATGTTTAGAATCATCTTTTTGGCATTGGAGATGTAAAAGAACAAGACCTACAAGGACGGTCACTTGTAAAAAACGAATAGGAATAATAAGGAGGAAGTATAAATGACTTTAGAACAATTGATGGAAATGGGACTAGATGAAGAAACAGCTAAGAAGGTATTAAAAGCTTATCAAGACTCATTAAAAGATAGGTATATACCTATAGAAAGATTTAATGAAGTAAATGAGGATAAGAAAGAGTTAAAGACTCAAATAGAGGATAGAGATAAGCAACTAAAGGAATTAAAAATTAAAGCTGCAGGCAATGAAGAACTTACAACAAAGATTACAGAATTAGAAACTCTTAATAATCAGACTAAAGAAGAGTATGAGACTAAGATTACAGCATTGAGAAAAGAAACATCTATAGAGTTAAAGCTTAAAGATGAAAAAGCTAAAAATATTAAAGCAGTAAAAGCTTTATTAGACTTAGAGAAGGTTTCACTAGATGGTGATAATTTAATAGGATTAGATGAACAGTTAAAGGCTCTTAAAGAAAAGGAGTCATATTTATTTGGTGAAGACAGCATTAGAGGTAGAGGATCTAATCCTCCAGGAGATTCAGTAGGAGATGATTATAAAAAGAATCCTTGGAGCAAAGAACATTTCAATCTAACAGAGCAAGGTAAAATTTATAGAGAAAATCCAGAATTAGCAGCTAAGTTAAAAGCAGCTGCAAAATAAGAAAAGGAGAGAGGAATAATGAATACAAAATTTAAAATGAACTTACAACTACATGCAGGAATTACTAGAATACAAGATGTAATTCAACCAGAAGTATTTACACCCTATACAATCCAAAGGACTATGGAATTATCGGCATTAATCCAATCAGGAATAGCTGAGAATAATAGTGAATTTGACAACTTAGCAAGTGGACCTAACACTCTCATCAATATGCCATTTTGGGATGATTTAACAGGTGATCCAGAAGTAATGCATGATGAAGGAGACCATACACCAGGTAAGATACAAGCTAGACAAGACATGGCAAGAAAACTAGGTTTCGTAAAATCTTATGGTGTAAATGCTTTGTCAGCTATGCTTTCAGGTGATGATCCTATGGGTGCTATAGCTAATTTATTTGCTTCTTATTGGGAAAGACAAAATCAGCAAATATTGTTATCAATATTAGATGGAGTATTTGCAGCTGCAAATATGGCAGAAAAAGTACATGATATCACAGCATTAACAGGTGGAAAAGAACTAATTAATGGTAGGAGCTTTGTTGATGCAGCTCAGGTCATGGGAGATGCAAAAGATTTATTAACTGGTGTTATGATGCATTCAGTCGTAGAAGCATATCTTGTTAAAAATGACTTAATTGAGTACAAAGAAGATTCAAAAGGAAGTATGAGAATACCATACTTTATGAATAAGAGAGTTATTGTTGATGATGCTATGACTTTTGATTCAGTAACAGGAGCAGCAGAAGCTTATTTATTCGGTCAAGGTGCCATTGCATGGGGTAATGGTAAACATAAAGACATACAAGAAACAGAAGTAGTTAGAAGAGGAATGTCTCTGGCAGGTGAAGATATCCTTGTAAATAGAAAGATATCTATACTACATCCTAGAGGTATAAAATGGGTTGAACCAAATTTAGGAACAGAAAAAACATTCCCAAGTCTTACCGAGTTAGAAACTGGTACTAACTGGTCAAGAGTTTATGAACCAAAAGCAGTAAGAATAGTTAAGTTTATGTTTAAAATCGATTAATAGGGGAGCCTTGGCTCCTCTGATTATTTGTAGGAGGGAATAATATGTCAACAGCATTTGAAAGAAGAGCAAAGAGGTTGAGGGAACACGTTCTAAATCACAGCAAGCAAGAAAATGAATCAACTGGTGAAGAAAGACCACTAGAAGATTTAAAAGTAGAAGAATTGAAGGAGCTAGCTAAAGAGAAGGGAATTAAAGGCTCTAGCAATCTAAAAAGAGAAGAATTGATAGAGGTATTAAAAGAACAAGAGGATGAAGAATAATTTCATCCTCTATTATAAGTAGGTGTTTATATGAATGAAAATGAATTAAAAGAAGCTTATTTTGAATTAATAAAAGAGGATTTGAATAACTTTAGGGATATTAGTGAATTAGAAAATGCACCTAAACCAATTCAATTAGCAGTAGAAAAATTAATCAAATATGATTCTAAGGATAGAACAGTACAAAGTGAAGGAATTGCAGATTTGAAGATGAGTTATTTCGAGGTGAAAAACTTTCCAGCAGATGTGAAAGTGATGCTAAATCCTTATAGAAAGCTTAGGTGGTAGCATGTCGATTACCATTAAAGACACTAACAATATTGACAAGTATAAGAAGATTATTAAAGAATTATGCTCTTATAAGGTTAGGATTGGAATATTTGCTAGCGTAGATTCTGATTTAGTAAAGATTGCTGCAGCTCATGAGTTTGGTGCTAGTATTAAACCAAAGAATGGAAGATTTTTAACTATTCCTGTAAATAAAAAGGCTAAAGGAAAGAATCCAAGAGATATCTCAGATTTATTTGTTATAAGAGCAGAGAGTGGAGAGTTATTTTTGGCCAAAGAAAAAGGCAAATCAGATCTAGAATTTTATTATTGGTTAGCTAGAAGTGTTGAAATCCCAGAGAGGAGCTTTATTAGAAGCGGATTTGATGAAAGATTGCCTAAAATCGAAAAGGAGGCTACTAGATTAGTTAAAGATGTTCTAGTAATGAAGATCTCTCCTAGATTATGTTTTGAGTTATTAGGTGATTATATAGTTGGAGAACTTAAAGACTATATGACCAATTTAGATAGTCCACCAAATAGTACATTAACGAAAAACATGAAAGGTAGCTCGAATCCTCTTATTGATAGTGGTAGACTTAGACAGAGTATTTCCTATAAGGTGGTGAAAGCTTAATGGATTTCACAAATTTAATTAACAATAACAGTGAAACTATAACCATATATATATCAGAAGAAGGTAAAAGAGATTGGGATGATGGTGGAACTTGGAAAGAAGGTCCTCTTACTGAAAAAGAAGTACAAGCTGCAGTATTTCGAATAGGAATAAAAGGATTATCTACACAAATTCAATATGGTGAAGGTGGAAAATATGATATATCAGATATTAAGATATACATCTTACAAAAGTTATCTATAGGACAAAGAATTAAGTGGAAAGGTAAAGATTACACTGTATCCGAAGAATTAGACTATAGTAGTCATAGCAAAGATTTATATATCTATATATGTAAAAAGGGCGTGAGTTAATGGACTATAGGAAAATAAGAAATGATATTGTAAAAGGGTTGCGTATCTTCTTAGGTGTAGATATTGTCCCTACTGATGATATAGGTAAGAAACCTAAGTATCCATATGTTAGCTATAAATTCACAACTCTAAAGATACCGCAAGGCTCACATAATATATATAAAGATATAGTACCTTCAAGTAATGATAAGTTTGAGTATGATATCGAACATATCAGGACAGAACAACCTAAAATGGTTATATCTATTAGTGCCTACAGTACTGATGATGTAGAAAGTTATCAATTAGCTTTAAATATAGAATCTTGGTTTAAATTTCATGGATATGAATTCTTGAAAGAAAATGGAATAGTAGTGGTTGATACATCAAATATTCAAGACAGAACCATACAAATAGTAGATGATTATGAAAAAAGACAGGGTTTAGATGTTACTATTAGGGTTATGGATATACAGAAATTTACAACTGAAACAATAGAAGAAACTGAAATAAATAAGGAGGTAATTCAATGAAGGATTTTGTAGTTAATATTACAAAACAAACAAAGGCTATATCCCAAAAAGGATTTGGCCTTCCTTTAATTTTAGGAACAAGTAAAGATTTTCCGTACAAAGAATACGCAGAAATTGAAGGAATATCTAAAGATTTTGGAGTTGATTCAAAAGAGTATAAAATTGCTGCTAAAATATTCAGCCAAACCCCAAGTCCTCAAATGATAGCTATATATTCTATTTTGTATGATGAAGTAGCAGGAGAACCGAATAGCTTAGTAACAGCTTTAAACACACTGATAGAAACTAGTAACGATTGGTACTTCTTGACTTGTACTAATAACAGTGATGAAGTAGTACAGGAGTTAGCAAAATGGACTGATACCCAGATGAAAGTGTTCTTTATCACTACTCAAAACTTAGGGTTGTCAGCATTAATGGAAAATGAAAATACGGCTGTTTACTATCATAATGATGAAGAGGATTTTATAGGTGAAGGTCTAGTGGCTATAGGTGCGGTAAATAATCCAGGAAGTATTACATTTAAATTTAAAACAGTAAATGGATCTAAACCAGCCAATATAAATACAACAGAATTAAATCAACTTCATAAAGATAACGGAAATAGCTACATTAGGAAAATGGGTGTTTTGCAGACAACAGAAGGGAAAATGACCAATGGTGAGTATATTGATATTGTTATGGGAGTTCATTGGTTACAGTCTAAAATGGAAGAGGAATTAATGTATTTAGCAGTAAACAATAAAAAGATACCATACTCCAATGAAGGTATTAGTATGATAGTGGGAGTTATTACTTCTGTACTTCAAAGAGGTGCAGATATGGGGATTATACTAAAAGATGAAAATGATAAAGCAGTTTACGATATCAAGGTATTAAAAAGAGAAGAGGTACCCCAAAATGATGTAGCAAATAGAGTTTATAAAGGGATTACCTGGAATGCTAAACTTGAAGGTGCTATACATCTTTCAAATATCAATGGAACTGTATTGTACTAGGAGGTGTAATTAATGAGCGTTGAATTATATGATCCAAAACTAGTTAATTTAATTGTAGGTGGAATAATTATTACTGGATTTGCAGAGGATTCCTTCATAGCAGTAGAAAAGATGGAAGATACTTTTACTGAATATGTAGGAGCCAAGGGAGAAGTTTCTATGGCTGAAAATGCTAATGAAACAGGAGAAATAACTATTACATTAGCAAGGACAAGTCCAAGCATACCATATTTAAACAAGTTAGGTTTAGCCAAAGGTGAAAATGCCTTAGTTCCAGTTCAAGTAGTAGATCTAAATACAAATGCTACTAATGTAAGTGGAAATGATGCTAGAGTGAGGAAACCTGCAAATTTAGAACATGGAATAGAAATAAACGAGAGAGAATTTACTATATTTGTACCATATATGGATATGAGATAGGCACCTAAAGAAGGGTGTCTATTTTATTATCATAAATATTAATTAGAACATTAAGGAGGAATAAACAATGAGACAAAAAACAGTTAAAATAAATGGAGTGGAGTATAAATTACAAAGTATACCTTACAGGAGTTATCTAGATATAGTAGATAATAGCACTAATGAGAGAGGAGTTCTTATGAAGTCTGCTTATGCGGATGAGTTGTTCAAGCACTGTGTAGTAAATCCTAAGGTAAAATTAGAGGATTTTGATAATGATTATTCATCAGGTTATGAATTAATGAATGAGGTAGAGACCTTTCTTGGTTCCAGAGGTGAACCAGAGGAAACTAAAGAAGAGAGTACAGAATAACTCTTTAATGTGGGCATTAGTATTAAATAGTTGGTTAAGCTATGGTGATGCTTCTAAGATGGACTATGAAGAATTATTGGAAGCAGAGATGGCCATAACTGAATTTAAGAAGAAAAAGCCACAAAATCAAGGTGGTGAATAGATGAGTGAGAATTTAAGGGATGTAGCTGTTGGTATTGGGTTTGAAGATAATGCTACTGTCAGTTTAAATAAGTTAGATAAAAAGGTTGATAATATAGTAGACAACTTTGGAGCTATGGGTAAGGAAGTATCTAGGGCAAGTGTAGGAGTAGCTAACTTAGGAGATGGTGCCAGGAGAGCTACGAAAGACTTAGAAAAAATAGATAAAAGGCATAAACTTTGGCAACAAACTGCTAGCAGTATGGAAAAGGTACTGCATAGCAATGAAATGCAAACTGATGCACTAACACGAAAAATAGGTAGACTAGATAAAGAACTACAAAACTACCCAGAAACTTTAGGTAAAATTAGCAAAAAGTACGGAGAAAACTCTAAGGAAGTTGAAGAGTATAAGAATAATATTCTAGATTTAAGATTAGAGCATGCTAAGCTTAACAAAGAATTAGGTGGTCTTGGTGCTGCTAGTATGGGGAAAAATCTAACTAAGTTAGGTGGGGCAATGACATCTGTTGGAAGTTGGGGGACTACTAGGTTAAGCTTACCTATAGCTGGTGCACTAGGTACTAGTTTTAAAACTTTTGTAGATAGGCAAGATGCATTTTCTGGTGTAACAAAAACTGTAGATGGTACTAAAGCAGAACTCCAAGCTATAAAAAAAGAACTAGACTATATGGGAGCTAATACTATCCCTATAGCTACTACTGAATTATATGCTATGGCAGAAAGTGCTGGACAATTAGGAATTAAAACTAAAGATATTACCAAGTTTACTTCTACAGTTGCGAAGTTAGATAAAACAACTGACTTAGGAAGTAATGCCAGTGCCGACTTAGCACAGTTTGCTGGATTTACTGGTATGGATATTAGTGATATTGATAGACTTGGCTCAACTATAGTAGAGCTAGGGAACAATACAGAGACAACAGAATCTAAAATAGTTGATATGGCCATGAAAATAGGTGCAGCTGGTAAACAGGTAAAGATGTCTCATAGTGAAATAATAGGACTTGCTGCTAATTTTTCAAGTTTAGGTTTAGAGGCTGATGGTGGAGGTACTGCTGTATCAAAATTATTATTTGATATGCAAGAAGCTACCATGACAAGCAATAAGAATTTAGGCAAATATGCCAAAGTTGCAAAAATGACCACTAAGCAATTTAAGAAAGCTTTTGAAGACAATGCAGCAGGAGCAGTAGTAGCTTTTACAGAAGGGTTAGGGCAACTACAGGAAGAAGGAGCCAATGTTATAGGTTTGTTAAATGACATGGGTCTTGGTGAGGTAAGAGTAAGAGATGCTATCCTTAGAACAGCAGGAGCAGGTAACAAATTAAATAATATTCTTGCTATGGGAAATAGAGCATGGAAGGAAAATAATGCCTTAAATAAAGAATTTGCAAATATAGCTGATAATGCTTCATCTAATTTAATGTATGCTAAAAACAGACTAGGAGATATAGGAGAAGTATTAGGTAAAAATGTATTACCTTATGTAAATAAAGGACTTGACCTAGTTCATAAATTAGGGACTAAATTTGGTGATCTTGGAGAGGAAAAGCAAACCAAAGTATTTAATGGATTAGTAGGAGCTGCTGTTGCTAGACCAGTACTAAAAAAACTTGGAGGACTAGCCAAGGGACTGGGAGAATTAAATACTAAAGTATCTTCAGTAGGTGGATGGGGTCCGTATTTGACAGGAGCTGGTGCTGCATTAAAAGCATTTGCAACTGGACCTGTGGGAATAGCTACAGGAGCTCTCCTTGCTCTGGGAGCTGCATATGGAATAGTCAACTATGGTATTAAAAATGCTGATGAAATAGCTGCAAAAGTACAAAACCAAAAAGCTAATCCTAGAGTTGGAGGATTAAATGCTCCAGGTAAACCTATAAAAACAGAAGGATTACTATCCAATAGTGACAAGGCTAGACTTGCTAGAAGTGGAAACAACCAAACAACTGCTCCTAAGCATGATCCTAAGAGATGGAGTAGAATAGGCAGAAATGCTCTAGGTACTAATTACTGGAAAGGCGGACCTACTGAACTAGGTGAGCGTGGTATTGAACTTATAATAGGTAGACAAACACGTAACTTAGCCAATGGAGCAAAGGTTGTAAATTCTAGGGATACAGAAGAAATATTTAATAACTCTACGTCTAATAATTCTACTGTAGTTGAGGGGCATACATTTGCTCCGGTGATAAATGTTACTTTAGCTAATGGTGATAGGAAAGAAATTGAAAAAGTTAAAGATATATTAAGAAGAGAATTTGATCCTCTTATGGAAGACTTCTTCTATAGATGGAGAAACAAATTGGCTATGGCTGATTAAAAATATAAAACTGAAATACAGGATATTAAAGTGAGTTTTTGTTGCCATAAATCATTGATAAAAGACTAGTGATGGTATAAAATGGTAGAAAAACAAGGGGGAATGTTTTTATGGCATTAATATCTTGTCCAGAATGCACTAAAGAAATATCCGACAAAGTGAAAGCTTGTCCGCACTGTGGATATCCACTAGTAGAAGATAATATTGAAACACAGAAAGTGGAACTTACATCCGTCAATGTAAAAATAGAGGAAGGAAAAAAGAAAAAAATAGTTGGAAGATTAATAAGTTTTTTAATAATCATATCAATGCTAATTGGTGGCATTTGGTTATACAATCAAGAAAAAGAAAAGAAAAAAATAGAAGAATATACCTATAATGTTGATGAATTAATTAAAATAATGCATGCAAGTGTCTCAAAAGCAGAAGAATTACTTAATCTAACCTACAAAGTTTGGTATAATACAATATATGAGGAGTCAGATAGTGAAACAGATAAATACACACAAATTGATGAGGAATGGGTAGATGATTTTAATGTAGCAATAGAGAGGTTATATTTTGATAATGAGATAGATTCAGAGGTAAAATCAATGGAATATGCACAGAAAAGAATAGAGAAAGATGTAAAAGAATTAAAGAATATACCAGATGAATATGAAAGATCATACGAAACAATATTGGAACTATATAATGTATATCAAAAAGTTATTGATTTAGCAAGAAATCCAAAAGGAAACCTTAAGTCATTCGGAGAAAGTAAGGATGAAATAATAGACAAATATATAGATATATATAGAAGGTTAGAAACCCAGTTACCTTAGCAATAGAGAGTAAGTTACAAATTAAATATATAATCTTCAAGTCTAACTTATTATGGTATGTTGTTGGTATTGCTAAGGGGGTAGATTAAATGAGTAATCAAGAAGAAAAAATAAGAAAGCTAGAAGAAAGAGCAGATAGATATAAGAAAACTGGTGCGAAATTGGATAAACTAGGTACTAGAATGACATTTGCATTCACTTTTCCTATATTAGGATTTTTTATATTTGGATTTTATGGATTATTAGCAGGCTTAGCAATAGGAATAATAGGATTAGCTATAGTAAAATAAAGCACTTACTTAATGAACCGACCCCCAAAAGTTAGACCTAAGAATCTAACTGATGGGAGGTCGGTTTTTAAATGGCAAAATATAGTTATGAATTTAAGATGAAAGTTGTACAAGAATATTTAGCTGGAAA